>NZ_DAMCCR010000001.1:0-31534 GCF_032058845.1 Pseudomonas sp.
CTGCCCAGGCGCTGTCGATACGCTGCCCGCGACCGGCGCGAGCGGCGCACTGGGTTCAGCAGGCGAGGCTTCGCGGTCGGGCCCATGGCGCACGTCCGGCCGCATCAGCGACCTCTGTTCGTCGTGCAAATGGCGTCGCAGGTCATCGGCGCCGATCTCGCGCTCGATGTCTGTCTTGATCGCGTTGAAGCTGCGTTTGAGCCGGCCAATCCACAGGCCAGCGGTTCGCGCGGCACCTGGCAGGCGCTCCGGGCCAAGCACCAGCAAGGCAATCAGGGCGATGAGCAGCAGTTCGCTGAAGCTGATACCGAACATGGATCAGCCTTGCGCCTTGTGTTGCGCCTGCTGCTCGGGGGCGAGTGCGCCGGGTTCGGCCGGCTCATCGTGCATGGCCTTGCGAAAGCCCTTGATCGATTCGCCCAGGTCCCCGCCCAGGTTTTTCAGCTTCTTCGTGCCGAAGACCAGTACCACGACGGCCAGCAGCACGATCCAGTGTTTCCAGTCAAAAATGCCCACGGGTTACTCCTGTTCAGGTCGGATGAATCATGACGGTGATGCGCCGGCGTTCGATCACCTTCAGTGCGCCCGGTTGGCCCGAGAGGCGATCGAAGGTGACGGTGGCGTCGGCGTTGACCGCTGGGTTGGGCAGCACGCGAATGACCTGATACGCCGTACCGTTCTCAGTGTGCGCTGGGTCGGCACGCTCGAGCCGAACGCTCTGGCCGTCCGAGGCCACGGCAGTCCAGGTTTCACCCGGTGCGGCCGGCAGCCTGGCGGCGTACGCTTCACCGGCAACGCTGTGGAAGGTGCAGCCGTCGATGACCTGCGCCTGAGCAGGGCAGGGCGCGGCCTTGGCGCCAGGGCGCAGCGGGTTGTCGATGGCGTAGGCGATCGGCTTCGGTGTGGCGGGCGTAGTTGGGGTAGCAGCGAAGGCAGATGCGGCCAGCGTGGTGGCAAGTAGCGTGGTAGTGAATCTCGTCAGCATGATGAAGCCTCATTGTGCAGATGCAGAGAGCAGGCTGGCGCTCAGGGCGCCAGCCTGGGAGATCAGGCTTCGAGACCGGCTTGCGCCTGGCCGGTGCGCAGGGTGAAGTTGACCCCCATCGACAGCGCGGGCTGCGGCGGATTCCAGTTCGGCTTGGGCGCGGCCAGCAGGAACTCGGTCAGCGGTTCCATCTTGCCCGCCAGCATGTTGGCCAGCAGCGTGCCGGTGGCCGTACCACGCACAGTGCCCAGGCCATTGCAGGCCAGTGCGCCGTAGACGTTGTCGCGCAATTGGCCGAAGAACCCGGCACCGTTGCGCGTCATGCCCAGCCCACCACCCCAGGTGTGCTCGAACGGCACGCCGGTCAGTGTCGGGAAGCGGCGCTCGAACGACTCGCGGTGTGAAACGCGGACCTTGTCGGTGTAGCCGTCCTTGGAGCGGCCGTCGGGGTTGAAGCTGAAGCTGTTGCGCACCAGGATGCGGTTGTCGTGGGTGCGGCGCAGGGTCGAGCCGAACGGGTCGGCCGGGATCACGCCCCAGAATTCATGGCCGCCGATGCTGGCTTGTTCCGCCGGGGTCAGCGGGCGGGTCAGGCTGCCGTAGGTGAAAATCGGCAGCATGCGATTTTCCAGGAAGCCGAAATGCTGGCCGAAGTGATTGTTGCCCAGGATCAGCTTGTCGGCCGTGATGCGACCGGTCGGGTGGTGCAGCACGGTCTTCTGGCCGTAATCGACTGCGGTGATCACCGTGTCTTCATACAGCGAGACGTTCTCCGGCAAGCTGTCCGCGAGGCCTTTGACCAGTGCCGAAGGCTGCACCAGCATGGTGCCCGGGGTGTACAGGGCCTTGCGGTAGAACGAGGTGCCGATGTGGTCTTTGAGCTCGTTGCCTTCGATCAGCTCGACCTTTTCGCCCAGGGCCTCCAGGCCGCCGCGGTAAGCGTTGAGCACCGCAATGCCTTTGTCTTCGATGGCCGCCTGGTATTTGCCGGAGTGGCGCAGGTGGGCGTCGACGATGTTGTGCTGCTCGACCAGGTCACGCAGGATGCCCTGGCCGCGCTGGTTCAGGTGCAGGATGTTCTTGGCGTTGGCTTTGTCGCCGATGTAGTCGGGCGCGCCGATGTCATGCGGTACGTCGATCAGAAAGCCAGCGTTGCGGCCCGAGGTGCCGAAGCCCACCTGCTGGGCTTCGACCAGAATCACGCGATCCTGCGGGAAGTTCAGCGCCAGCTGGCGCGCAGCTGCCAGCCCGGTGAAACCACCGCCGATGACGACCCATGGCGCGTGGTCATCACCGATCAGCGGCGCCTTGGGTTGACGCACGCGACTGGTGTGAAACCAGCCCGGCGATGAATCATCACGTGGCAGCGCATCGACGCGCACCAGCGATGCCGGATCGGCTGGAATGCCGTCATTGAGCAGTACCGTAGCCCCGCCTGCTGCGACTACACCGGCCCCGACGCCAGCTCCGATAAGTACTTTCCTGCGTGTAACTGCCATTTACATCAATCTCGATGAAGGGTGTCTGGGTGTTCGGCGCACCGTGCTGCAGTGCGCGACGAATGAAGCGAGGCCTGACGTCTGCACGCACGGCGGGCTCAATGTTTCTGTATGAATACAATGTGTATACAGATTGTATGAGTCGTGACGGGGTGCGTCAATCTGCCTCGCTGTGTGGGTTTTCGTGGGCGCTGTGAAAGGAGCACCTGCGTCGGTGCATCCAGGGTGATTCGCCTTTGGCGCGGGTAGGTGCCTGGGGCAGGGACAGGGGTCAAGGCCAATGCAGCAGCTGCCATGACTCGATCCGACGTGCTCCGGTTGCCGGGCATGGTGAGGTGTGGGGATGCACCTGCGCGCACGGCATCGGCACCAGCGCGCGTTGGTCTAACGCCCAAGCCTGTAGAAATCATGGCGCTGTGTGACACAGATTCCGTCTGTTTCAGACAAAACCATGGCGCGCCAGAACGATTCGCCAAGCCGCTGAGTGGTCAATAATTCACATCACGGCTGGCCTCGCGCCAAAAGCCAGCCGTAGCGATGATCTCGAGTAAGCAGCCTCGTCTGACAATTCCAACGCTGCGGCGCCCCAGCACCGGTTATCCGGTAGCACTCCAATAATCATAAGACTTCCCTTTGAACCCCAACGCCGCGCCTCGCCGCGCGGACCGTGCTCGCACGTTTATTGAAGACTTGACTGCCATGATCGCTACTTCTGTTTCCTGCACCGGCACTGCTACCGGTCAGCGCAATGCATTGCTCGCCGCCCACGTCGCGGCGGTGCTGTTTGGCCTTACCGGCATTCTCGGGGCGTTGATTCTGGCTGACGCCAGCATCATCACGCTGGGCCGCGCGACGTTTGCCTTCATAGCCCTGGGGTTTGTCGCGGGCTTGAAAGGCACCCGCCTGCTGGATGCCTTGAACCTGCGCAACCTGCCCGTCATCGGCCTGACCGGCACGTTATTGGCGGCCCATTGGGTCACCTTCTTCATCGCGGTGAAGGTCGGCGGGGTGGCCATGGCAACGCTTGGGTTCGCCAGCTTCCCGGCCTTCATCGCCTTGATCGACCTGGTGCTGTTCCGCGAGCGCATCGGTGCGCGCGAGGGCCTGCTGCTGCTGATGGTCACGGCTGGGCTGGTGCTGGTAGTGCCGTCGTTCGACGTCTTCGACAAAGGCACCCTCGGCTTGCTCTGGGGGCTGGGTTCGGGCTTTGCGTTCGCCTTGCTCGCCGTGGCCAACCGGCGTAACTCGGGGCGCATGAATGCCTTGCAAGTAGCGTTCTGGCAGAACGTGGTCGTCGCCCTGCTGATGCTGCCGTTTGCCTTCGATCATCAAACCAGCGGCGGTCTGCGGGCAGACGACTGGGTCAATCTGGCCCTGCTCGGCGTGTTCTGCACAGGGCTGGCGCAGTTTCTCTTCGTCAGAAGCCTGGAAGGTCTGCAGGCACGCACGGCAGGGCTGATCATTGCGCTGGAACCGGTCTACGCCATCGCGTGTGCCTGGTGGTTGTTCGGCGAGCAGCCTTCGTTGCGCATGGCAGCCGGTGCTGCGCTGGTGGTGCTGGCCACGGTGCTGGGCGCGCGGCGCAAAGCCTCGGCGCACTGAGGCTTTGCGGCCTGGCCCGACGCCTTGCGCAGTCAGGCCAGGCCGAGCCGATGTTCCTGACCGTCTGCATCGATGAAGTGGCGGCGACACGTGATCATCCATGCCCTGGCGGGCAGGCATGATATGGTCGCGATCGGAATTCTGCAGTGCGTGCTTCGAAGAGGTTCGATCGAAGCACTGCACTTCAGCTAACGGCCAATGCGCTTCGCCTGCAGACAGTAGACATAACAAGATGACCACCCGAAAAGCCGCGATCCAAGCCCCCGCCGACCTTGGCACCCCTATCGGGGAGCCGCCACCCGACCGTAAGCTGGTGCTCGCCGAGGCCCTGCGCCGGCGCATCCTGAGCATGGAGCTGGCGCCCGGTGCGGTGGTCGATGAGCTGGCCTTGTGTGAGGAGTTCGGCCTGTCCCGTCCGCCCGTGCGCGAGTTGCTCCGGCAGATTGCGGCCGAAGGGTATATCGAACTGGAAACCAATCGAGCGCCACGTGTGGCGGCGATGAACCACGATTCGCTGCACAGTTTCTTCCTGGCCGCACCGCTGATCTACAGTGCCACGACGCAACTGGCCGCCACGCATGCGACCCCCCGGGAAATCGAGGGGCTCAAGGCCGTCCAGGCCCTGTTCCGCCAGGCGCTGGAGCAGCAGGATGTGGAAAACCGCGTGCTGCACAACGATGCCTTCCACCTCGAAATCGGCCGCATGGCGCACAACGAATACCTCTTGCCCAGCCTGCGCCGGCTGCTCATCGACCATACCCGCCTGGGCAAGATCTTCTACCGACATCCCGCGACCGAGGACATGCGCCAAGACCTCGAGCTCGCCTGTGAGCAACACGATCAGATCATTCAGGCCATTGAGCAGCGTGACCCGGATACAGCCGGAAAACTGGTCCGTGCACATTTCGAGCTGTCCCGTCGGCGCCTGGCCGAATACACGGCGCCACAGGGCATCGATGTGACACTTGCCCTGTGAGACCGGCGGCCCACGCCTCGCAGCACGAGGTGTCCGAGCAGTGCTGTGACGCACGCTCGGGCCTTGCGCCGAACATTGCAACCGCCCCTTGACCCTGCGCCCTTGACCCCGAGCCTCAGCATGCCTTTTTCCAACGGTTTCCTCATCAGCCTCTCCCTGTGCCTGGACATCGGTGTGGCCAACATCGCCATGATCACCCTGGCCATGCAGCGCGGTTTTCTCCAGGGTTTCTGGCTCGGGCTCGGCACCTGCGTGGGCGACCTGATCTACGCCATCGCCGCGCTGGCCGGCATGACCGTGCTGCTGCAGTTCGAAGCGGTGCGCTGGGTGCTGTGGCTGGGCGGGTCGGCATTGTTGGTGTGGTTCGCGCTGAAGATGCTGTGGGCGGCCTGGCGCGGTGGGCAGGTGCAGGCGCACAGGCAGGCGAAGGTCGAGTCTGGCTGGCGGGAATTCTTGCGCGGTATCGTGCTGGCGATGTCGTCGCCGAGCGCGATTCTCTGGTTCGCGGCGGTCGGTGGGGTGCTGATATCCCGTTCAGGCGCGGGCGGCGGGCTGGAGGCAGGGTTGTTTCTGGCTGGGTTCTTCGTGGCGGGGCTGGTGTGGTCGGCTACCTTGTGCACGGTGGCCAGTCATGGCGGCCGCTTGCTCGGGGCGCGCTTGTTGACCTGGTCATACCTGGCTTCGGCGGCGATCTTCTGTTATTTCGCCGTGTACGTGATCGTTTCGGGGTACCGCGAGTTTATGGTGGCGGGCGGCTAGGCCGCGTTGCGGCGCTGGGCCTTGAAGCGGGACCGTGTCAGTAGAGGTATGTGGTGATCGCCTTGCAGACCCGCGCATGCGGGTTGCGCCCGTGTAGGCGAGGTGGCCTCAGGAGGGCGCGCGCTGCTGGCGGCGCGCTGGTCGAATAGCGCAGGGCTGAGCCGCATGGCATGCGGCCCAAGCCTTTCAGGTCACTGCTGGAACACCTGTTTGAAGAAGCGCTGCAGGTCAGCCCAGGAGCGCTGGTCAGCGGCCTTGTCGTAACCGATGTCCGGGCCGCCGTGCTCGCCGTGGCCCAGGCGATCGGCGTCGGGGTTGCTGAAGCCGTGCTTGGCGCCGGGCAGGCTGACGAACTCGAGATTGGCCTGAGCGTCGGCCATTTCCTGCTTGAACGCTGCGACCTGCGCGGGGGTGACCATGCTGTCGGCCTCGCCGTGCTCGACCAGCATCTTCGCCCGGACCACCCCAGGCTTTGCCGGCCTATCGGTCACCAGCGCGCCGTGCACGCTGACCACACCGTCAAGCTTTTCCCCGCGCCGCGCCGCGTCCAGCACCACCTTGCCGCCGAAGCAGTAACCCACGGCGCCCAGGCGGTGCTTGTCGGTCTGCGGTTGCAGCTTGAGCAGGTCGAGGCCGGCGTCGAACCGGCGCGCAGCGGCCTTGGGGTCTTTCAAGGCGGCGGCCATGAAGGCCTGGGCATCGGCCGGGTGCTCGGTGTGCTTGCCGTCGCCGTACATGTCGATGGCCAGCGCGTTGTAACCCAGACCTGCGAGCTCGCGAGCGCGACGCTTGGCGTAGTCGTTCAGGCCCCACCATTCATGCACCACGAGCACGCCGGGGCGCTTGTCGCTGAGGGCGTCGTCATAGGCGTAGTAGCCGACCAGGCGATTGCCGTCGGCGTCCTGATAGGGAATTTCTCGGGTCTGCACCGCCGCCTGGGCAAAGGCGGCGCTGCACATCAAGACCAGGGCAAGCGGGAAACGCATGGGCGGTACTCCTAAAGGTTCGTTCAGCCGAGGTTCAGCCAGGGTTCAGCGGTCGTTCAGTGTGCGCTCCTTACTCTAGCCCTCACACACATTCAGCGCATCTAAACGGGAGCAACCCTCATGAAAACACTCAATAGCCTGCTTGCCGCCATGGCCGTCTGCGCCGCTGGTCTTGCCACCACCGCCCAGGCCGACGATACCTTCGCCAGCCTTACCTATGGCCAGACCAGCGACAAGGTGCGCAAGTCCGGCCTGTTGCAGCGCAACACCGATCAACTCAACGCCGATAGCATCATCGACAAGGAAGGCACCTGGGGTGTGCGCCTTGGCCAGATGAATGAGCAGGGCCGCTACTACATGACCTACGACAACGCTTCAGGCGATCACAACGGCTTGAAGCTGCGCCAGGAAAATCTGCTCGGCAGCTATGACCTCTTCTATCCGGTCGGCGACACGACCAAATTGTTTGGCGGTGCCAGCCTCGGCGTGACCAAACTCACCCAGGCTTCTCCGGGTGCCAGCCGCGACACCGACTACGGTTATGCCATTGGCCTGCAGGGCGGGGTGATCCAGCAGCTCACAGACAATGCCTCGGTCGAGTTGGGCTACCGCTACCTGCGCAGCAACGCCAGTGTGGAAGTCTCACCACACGACGCTCCAAAAGTCGGCTCCATGCGCCTGACCAGCAGCGCTCAGACCTACCTGGCGGCGAACTATAAATTCTAGGTTCGCGTACCGCTGATATGCTGTGCCGGCTGCCGCTGCCGGCACAGGCTTACCTGTAAGGAGAGACGGATGAAATTGCTGGTGGTCGAGGACGAGGCGCTCTTGCGCCATCATCTTCTCACGCGCCTGGGCGAGAGCGGCCATGTGGTTCAAGCCGTGGCCAATGCCGAGGAAGCGCTCTACCAGGCCGGTGAGTATCACCACGACCTGGCGGTGATCGATCTCGGCTTGCCCGGCATGAGCGGCCTCGAGCTGATCGGCGAGCTGCGCCGCCAGGGCAAGACGTTTCCCATCCTCATCCTCACCGCACGCGGCAACTGGCAGGACAAGGTCGAAGGCCTGGCGGCCGGCGCTGACGATTATGTCGTCAAGCCGTTCCAGTTCGAGGAGCTGGAGGCGCGCCTCAACGCCTTGCTGCGCCGCTCCAGCGGCTTCACCCAGTCGACCATCGCCGCCGGCCCGCTGATCCTCGACATCAATCGCAAGCAGGCCAGCCTTGACGACCAGCCGCTGGGGCTGACCGCTTACGAATACCGGATTCTCGAGTACCTCATGCGCCATCACCAGCAGGTGGTGGCCAAGGAGCGGCTGATGGAGCAGCTGTACCCCGATGACGACGAGCGCGACCCGAATGTCATCGAGGTGCTGGTCGGCCGTCTGCGGCGCAAGCTCGAAGGCGACAGCGGCTTCAAACCCATCGACACCGTGCGCGGCCTGGGCTACCTGTTCACTGAGCGCTGCCGATGATCCGTTCGCTGCGCGTGCGGCTGATGCTGGCCGCGGCCGTACTGGCGGTGCTGTTCATGCTGGCCTTGCTGCCCGCGTTGCAGAAGGCGTTCAGCCTGGCGCTGCAGGAATCCATCGAGCAACGCCTGGCCTCGGACGTGACCACGCTCATCTCGTCCGCGCGTATCGAACACGGCCAACTGAGGATGCCGGCACTACTGCCCGATGAGCAGTACAACCTGCCCGAGAGCGGTCTGATGGGTTATGTGTTCGACCGCCAGGGCACGCTGGTCTGGCGATCACGTGCGACCAGCGCCAGCGCCATCAACTACCAGCCGCGCTATGACGGCCGTGGCAACGAGTTCGCCCGCATCCGCCAGGCCGATGGCGAAGAATTTTTTGTCTATGACGTCGAGGTGAAGCTGCTGGGCGGCAAGAGCGCGGCTTACAGCATCGTGGCGCTGCAGCCTGTGCGCGAGTATCACAACACCCTCGATGGCCTGCGCGAGAAGCTCTACCTGGGGTTTGGCGCAGCCCTGCTGGCGCTGCTGATGCTGCTCTGGGCGGGCCTGACCTGGGGCCTGCGCTCGCTGCGTCACCTGAGCCGCGAGCTCGATCAGGTCGAATCCGGCACCCGCGAAGGCCTCAGTCGTGAGCACCCCAGTGAGCTGCTGCGCCTGACCGGCTCGCTCAACCGCCTGCTGCACAGCGAGCGCGAGCAGCGCCAGCGCTACCGTGACTCGCTCGATGATCTGGCACACAGCCTCAAGACCCCGTTGACGGTGCTGCAAGGGGTGAGCGAAAGCCTGGGCCAGACGCCTGACGAGCGCGAGCAGGCGCGGGTGCTGCAGAGCCAGATCGAGCGCATGAGCCAGCAGATCGACTATCAACTGCAGCGCGCCTCGCTGCGCAAGAGTGGTCTGGTGCGCCACCAGGTCGAGGTCCGGCCCCTGCTCGACAGCCTGTGCAGCACGCTGGCCAAGGTCTACCGCGACAAGCACGTGCACGTCAGCCTGGACATCCCGGCGCAGGCGCAGGTGCCGATGGAGCAGGGCGCCTTGCTCGAACTGCTCGGCAACCTGCTGGAGAACGCCTACCGCCTGTGCCTGGAACAGGTGCGCGTGAGCCTGCGGCAAAGCTCCGGGCAGGTCGAACTGTGCGTCGAAGACGACGGCCTCGGTGTGCCGGTCGAGCAGCGCCAGCGCATTCTCCAGCGTGGCGAACGACTCGATGCCCAGCACCCTGGCCAGGGCATCGGCCTGGCAGTGGTCAAGGACATCGTCGACAGTTACGACGCCCAGCTGAGTCTGGATGACTCCGCCTTGGGTGGCGCTGCATTTCGCATCGTGTTTTCCCGCGACTGAGCGTCAGCAGGCGGATTCCCGCCATCCCCCTTGTACATTTCCCGCCACCGGGCGGAAAACCGCCACGGGTTTTTCGCCGCCTTGCGCCATTGCGGCGCATCCACCCCGCGAAACGAGCGGGCGTGCACCCTCACTGGGCATATTGGCATCACCTTTGCTTTGTCACTGGCAGAGGCCTGCGCCACGCAGCTCGAACACAACGACAAATCCCTCCATGTGCAGGAGGGTTAGCGATTCAGGTGTCGCACCGCCCAGATCAGGGTGGCGCCGACACACTCGAGGAAATCTGAGCCATGACGAAACGTCAGCCGCTGTACAAATCCCTGTATATCCAGGTGTTGGTCGCCATCACCATTGGTATTCTGCTCGGCCACTTCTATCCGGAAACCGGTGTTGCCCTCAAACCCTTGGGTGATGGTTTCGTCAAGCTGATCAAGATGGTCATCGCGCCCATCATCTTCTGCACCGTGGTCAGCGGCATCGCTGGCATGCAGAGCATGAAATCGGTCGGCAAGACCGGTGGCTACGCGCTGCTGTACTTCGAGATCGTCTCCACTGTCGCCCTGATGATCGGTCTGATCGTCGTCAACGTGGTCAAGCCAGGCGCTGGCATGCACATCGACGTCACCACCCTGAACGCCAGCAGCGTGGCCGCCTACGCCGCAGCCGGCGCGCAGCAGACCACCGTCGGCTTCCTGCTCAACATCATCCCGAACACGGTGGTCGGTGCCTTCGCCAACGGCGACATCCTGCAAGTGCTGATGTTCTCGGTGATCTTCGGCTTCGCCCTGCATCGCCTGGGCAGCTACGGCAAGCCATTGCTCGACCTGATCGATCGCTTCGCCCACGTCATGTTCAACATCATCAACATGATCATGAAGCTGGCTCCGCTGGGCGCCTTCGGTGCCATGGCCTTCACCATCGGCCAGTACGGCGTGGGTTCGCTGGTGCAGCTGGGCTACCTGATGGCCTGCTTCTACGTGACCTGCCTGCTGTTCGTGCTGGTGGTGCTCGGTGGTATCTGCCGCGCCCACGGCTTCAGCGTGCTGAAGCTGATTCGCTACATCCGTGAAGAGCTGATGATCGTGCTCGGCACCTCGTCGTCCGAGTCGGCCCTGCCACGCATGCTGGCCAAGATGGAACGCCTGGGCGCCAAGAAATCCGTTGTAGGTCTGGTGATCCCGACCGGTTACTCGTTCAACCTCGACGGCACGTCGATCTACCTGACCATGGCTGCCGTGTTCATCGCCCAGGCGACCGACACCACCATGGACATCACCCACCAGATCACCCTGCTGCTGGTGCTGCTGGTCGCTTCCAAAGGCGCTGCGGGTGTGACCGGATCGGGCTTCATCGTGCTGGCCGCAACCTTGTCGGCGGTGGGTCACCTGCCGGTGGCGGGCCTGGCGCTGATCCTGGGTATCGACCGCTTCATGTCCGAAGCGCGCGCACTGACCAACCTGGTCGGCAACGCGGTGGCGACCGTAGTGGTGGCCAAGTGGGTCAACGAAATGGACGACGACAAGCTCAAGTCCGAGCTGGATTCGGGCGGTGCGCCGCTGGAAGAAACCCGTCCTGTCGATGACCTGGGTGTGGCCGAGGGCCCTGCTCGCTGAGTCGAGCCGCCTGATGTGGAAAAGCCTGTCTTCGGACAGGCTTTTTCGTTTCTGTGGGCCGGGTTTGCTGAAGCGGTGTCACTCGCTGCGCGTTTCGCCGCTGTAGGTGAGCACCTGCCGGCAGCGCTTGCACACGTACCGCCGGCCTTTGCGCACCAGCGTGTGACGTTGCGCGCTGAAGGCAAAATCGCTGTCCGGGCAGGGGCAGCGGTAGATGTAGCGCATGGCAACGCGGCGCTCCACCGCATAGCTATGGCAGCGGTGGGGCGGCAGCTCATAGACCCCGCGCATGATCAGTTGCCACTCCTGGCCATGGGCCTGGATGCTGGCGCCAAACAGCTGATGGGCGATCAGGTGGGCCACTTCGTGGGGCACCGTCTGGCGCAGGAAGTCGTCCTGGTTGGCCTGGTACAGCTGAGGGTTGAAGCGCAGCAGGTTGTCGTGCAGGTGGGCAACGCCGGCTTTCTGTCCGCGCAGCTTGAAGCTTACTTCAGGGCGCGGGAAGGTCCGTTTGAAGAAGGCCTCGGCCTGCACGTAGCAGGCTTCGACCCGTTGTCTGAGCAGCTCGGGCATGGGCGGGGGGCTCTCCTGGCGGCGCATTATGCCGCACGCTCCGCGCAGCGCCCAACCCGCTGGTCAGGGGATGGGCATCCGCCTCACCTTCGGCGCCGCTTCTGCTCAGCCCCCGCTTCATGCTTGCCCCAGGTATACAGGGCCCATGCCCAGGCCCCAGATGATCACCGTGGCCGCCATGATCGCCACCAGTACCACCAGACCCACCGCCAGCACCGAGCTCGAGAACAGAAAACCTTCGTCGGGCGGGATGTTCATGAACGTCGGCAAGCCGACATAGAGCAGAAACACCGTGTAGGCGACCGCCGCCGTGCCGACCAGCAGGCCGATCCACACGTGCGGATAGAGCGCCGCCAGGCCGCCGAGGAACAACGGCGTTGCGGTGTAGGTGGCAAAGGCGATGCAGCGTGCCAGGGAAGGGGTGGCGTCGTAGGTGCGCGCCATCCAGTGGATGAACGCGCCCATGATCGCAACTGCCATGAGCAAGGCTATGTACGACAGTGCACTCATCACCAGGGCGCTCCCGACGCTGAGCACTACCGGCGGGCCGTCTGCCAGAGTCCAGCCGAACCCTGTGGTGCCGATGAAGGCGCAGACAGCGGGAATGGCGGCCAGGAGGAGGGTGTGGGTGAGGTACAGGTGGCTGATGGACTCTTCCTCGCCACGGATCTGCCGCCACTCCTGATCAGGGTGGGTGAAAAGCCCCAGAACGTGATGGATCATGCCGGTCGCTCCTGTCGTGGTGGGCAGGCGCGCTTCGCGGGCGCCTGCAGCCCGAGGCCAGGGTACCTGCAGGTGCGCGGCAGGCTGGCCATGCTTGGGATTATAGAGGCGGGTTATCGGCATGAAGGGCGGTGTTTAGAGCAAATTGCGCTGTATGACGGCACTGTCATTCCCATGCAGTCTTTGTCTGATGGGCCTACGCGGGCGACGTCTTTGTGCGTAAAATGGCCGGCTTTTGTCACACCTCGCGGATTCAAGCGCTATGGGCACCCTCTCGGTCAACCAGAACAAACTGCAAAAACGCCTGCGTCGTCTCGCTGGCGAAGCCATCACCGACTTCAACATGATCGAAGATGGCGACAAGGTCATGGTCTGCCTGTCGGGCGGCAAGGACAGCTACACGATGCTCGATGTCCTGCTGCACCTGCAGAAGGTGGCGCCGATCTCGTTCCAGATCGTGGCGGTGAACATGGACCAGAAACAGCCTGGTTTCCCCGAGCACATTCTTCCGGCCTACCTCAAGGAACTGGGCGTCGAGTACCACATCGTCGAGAAAGACACGTACTCGGTGGTCAAGGAGCTGATCCCGGAAGGCAAGACCACCTGCTCGCTGTGCTCGCGCCTGCGCCGCGGCACGCTGTACACCTTCGCCGACGAGATCGGCGCGACCAAGATGGCCCTGGGGCACCACCGCGACGACATCGTCGAGACCTTCTTCCTCAACATGTTCTTCAACGGCGCCCTCAAGGGCATGCCGCCCAAGCTGCGTGCCGACGATGGCCGCAACGTGGTGATCCGCCCGCTGGCCTACTGCAACGAAAAGGACATCCAGGCCTATTCGGACATGAAGCAGTTCCCGATCATCCCGTGCAACCTCTGCGGCTCGCAGGAAAACCTGCAGCGCCAGGTGGTCAAGGACATGCTGGTGGACTGGGAACGCAAGCACCCAGGCCGTACCGAGAGCATCTTCCGCGCCATGCAGAACGTGGCGCCGTCGCAGTTGGCAGACCGCAACCTGTTCGACTTCACCAGCCTGAGCATCGATGAAACCGCCACGCCGCGCTTTCTCGATGTGGTCAATATCTGACCATGCGCGATTATCAGTGGCTGCATGAATTCTGCCTGAACCGCTTCGGCTCGGCCAAGGCCCTGGAAGCCGCGTTGCCGCGCGCACGCACGGCGGCGCAATTGCGCGCGATTCCTGCCGACCGTTATCTCTCGACCCTGGCCTTGCGGGTGTTTCGCGCAGGGCTCAAGCACAGCCTGGTGGACGCCAAATGGCCGGCATTCGAGCAGGTATTCTTCGGCTTCGATCCGGAAAAGGTCGTGCTGATGGGCGCAGAACACTTGGAGCGGCTGATGCAGGACACGCGGATCATCCGCCACCTGGGCAAGCTCAAGAGCGTGCCGCGCAATGCGCAGATGATCCTCGACATCGAGCAGACCCATGGCAGCATGGGCGCATTCATTGCCGACTGGCCGGTGACCGATATCGTTGGGCTGTGGAAGTACCTCGTCAAGCACGGCAACCAGCTCGGCGGTCTGTCGGCGCCGCGCTTTTTGCGCATGATCGGCAAGGACACCTTCGTGCCGAGTGGCGATGTGGCTGCCGCCCTGGTCGCGCAAAAGATCGTCGACAAGGCGCCTACCAGCCAGCGCGACCTGGCGGCGGTACAGGCAGCATTCAACCAATGGCATGCCGACAGCGGTCGGCCGCTGTGCCAGCTGTCAGTGATGCTGGCGCATACGGTGAATCACTGAGCCGGTTTTAGCAGGGTGTAGGGCAATCGTTCGGGGTCGAGTCTTCAGATGGCGCTGAGCCAGGTGAGGCACTTGGCTTTGCCGACTCATGCAGCAACCATTGGGCCGACTGCGCCGGCCGTCGCGGCAATAGCCGCTCCCACAAGACCGTGTAAATTTCAGGCCACACGCCGATCATGTAGGAGCGGCTTTAGCCGCGATGGGCGGCGTAGCCGGCCTAGTACCGATAGCACCGGACCACCTGCCAGAACGGGGTAGCAGCCATTGGGGCTGCTGCGCAGCCCATCGCGGCTAAAGCCGCTCCTCCATGGACCGCATTGCTTTTGAAAAAGGCCTGATCCGACCGTTTGTCAGCGCTTCGTCAAAGACAGTTGGCTCCCGCAATGTGGACTCACCGTGTGAGCCTCAGGTCCACGCCAGGCCGTGGGAGTCTCAGGTCACACGCCACCGTGAGCGGCCAGTCAGGCGCCTTCGCCCGCCAGGCGCCGCTCGTGCTGGTACTTCCAGCGCACATACAGCAGCGCTGCCAGAAACAGCCCCAGGCTCAGGCCGATTTCCAGCAGGCCGAGCAGGTGGCGTGCCGGATCGAACGCGGCCAGAACGCCCTTGATGAAATACAGGTTGACCACGAAGCAGGTCCACGCATGGGCGCGGGCGCTGCCCAGCAGCATGCCGGGCAGCAACAGCAGCAGCGGCAGCAGCTCGATCGCCAGGATCACCACAGTGCGCGCGCCGTGCAGGTTGGCGAAGAACAGCGTGTTCAGGCTGAGCAGGGCGATCAGCCCGAGGAAACAGACCAGGCTCACGGCACGCGTGACGGCCACCCGTGGCGTGAGCCACGCCAGGGCAGGCAGCGGCTTGCGCGCTTTAGCCACGGCGCGGCTCCAGCGCCTTGGCGGTCACGCCGATACGTTGACCCAACGCGCGGCACAGGCTGATCTCATGGGCGTCCAGTTCGCGTTTGCCGTCGGCGCCGGCGTGGTGACTGGCACCGTAGGGGGTGCCGCCGCCGCGGGTGTCGATCAGTGCCGATTCACTGTAGGGCAGGCCCATCACCAGCATGCCGTGGTGCAGCAACGGTAGCAGCATCGACAGCAGCGTGGTTTCCTGGCCGCCGTGCAGGCTGGCGGTCGAGGTGAAGACTGCCGCCGGCTTGCCCACCAGTTCGCCACCGAGCCACAGGCTGCTGGTGCCATCGAGGAAGTATTTCAACGGTGCAGCCATGTTGCCGAAGCGTGTGGGGCTGCCGAGGATAAGGCCGGCGCAGTGGCGCAGGTCATCGAGGGTGGCATACAGCGCGCCATTGGCCGGAATGTCGGGGGCGACCGCTTCGCAGTCTGTGGAAATCGCCGGTACCGTGCGCAGGCGCGCTTCCAGGCCGCTCAGCTCGACACCGCGGGCAATGTGCCGGGCCATGTCGCAGGTGGCGCCGTGGCGGCTGTAATACAGGACCAGTACGTAGGGTGCGCTCACGGCAGGATCTCCAGCAGCTGTTCCGGTGGGCGGCCGATCACGGCTTTGTCGCCGGCGACCAGGATCGGCCGTTCGATCAGGATCGGTTGTTCGGCCATGGCGGCGATCAGTTGCTCGTCGCTGAGGCTGGGGTCGGCGAGGCCGAGGGTCTTGTAGGCGTCTTCGCCGGTGCGCAGCAGTTGGCGGGCGCCGAGGCCGAGCTTGGCCAACAGGTCGCGCAGGGTGGCGGCATCGGGCGGGGTGTCCAGATAACGCACCACGGTGGGGGGCAGGCCGCGGGTTTCGAGCAATTCCAGGGCGCTGCGGGATTTCGAGCAGCGCGGGTTATGATAGAGCGTCAGTTCAGTCATGACGGGGGTCGCATCCAGCCGGAGGTGGCCAGCATTCTAACCGGTCGGGCTGGCCCAAGGCTTTTAACTTCGAGAAGGATTGACCCATGGCAAGGCGTTTGGCAGTAGCACTGGCCATCACCGCGAGCCTGTTGCTCGGCGGTTGCGGTGCGGACTATGGCGTAGACCAACACGGCAAGACGGTGAACGCGGAGCAGCTGGACGGCCACTGGCTGGTGCTCAACTACTGGGCCGAATGGTGCGGGCCGTGCCGGACCGAAATTCCTGAGTTGAACGCAGCCGCCAAGCAATGGCAGGCCCAGGGAATCAAGGTGGTGGGCGTGAACTTCGACGGCCTGCAAGGCGCTGACCTGAAGGAAGCGACCGACGCGCTGGGGATCGAATTCACCGTGCTGGCGCAGGACCCGGCCGAGCGTTACGAGCTGCCGCGCAGCGAAGCGCTGCCGGTCACCTACCTGATCGACGACAAGGGCAAGGTGCGCGAGCAACTGCTCGGTGAGCAGACCCTCGAAGGCCTGCAAGAGAAGATCAAGGCGCTCAAAGGCGGCGCCTGAGCCCGTCGCGGCCGACCGGAGCGCCGGACCGGCCGCTTAAATCAAGCCGAAAGTGGGCGTTGGGTCGGATGCGCTGTCAGCCCTCGTCGGGCCAGAAGCGCAGCGCCTTGCCGTCATGCGGCCAGAAACGTACCTGGCCCTCACGCGAAACGTCCCAGCGTTGCACGGTTTCCAGCGCCTTCAGGAACCGACCTTCCTGCTCCATCAATGCCGGTGCGCACAGCTTGCGGGTGCTGCCCACGTGGCCGAAGTGCAGCGCATCGCCGTCCAGGGTGTACGGCGCAAACCAGTGGTTGCACCCGGCGTTGCCGTAGGCCCGGCCATCCGCGCCCAGGGTCAGGGTGATGTTGCTGAAGTCCATCAGCGGTCGCTCGCCGATCCATTCCAGCACGTAGCTGTGGTCCTGTTGCAACGTGCCGGGCGCACTGGCGCACCCGGCCAGCGTCAGCGCGATTACCGCCCCAGCCAGCCCGGCTTTCATGACGGGTTCGCCTGGCAGCGCGGGCACACATGCCGCTCGCCCTCGTTGATCCAGCCCAGCTCACGCAAGCGCGCAGTGGCGGCCGGCTGCCGGGCCTTGTTGCCTAGGGAAGCGTCCACCGCGAATTCCAGGTCGACCTGCGTTTCGCAGCGGTCGCACTTGACCTGCCAGGTGAGGATTTCCAGCTCTTTGAACGCAGGCCCCGTGGCCGTGGCGACCCACTGCCCCTGCGGGTTGATCAGGTGGCGCACGGTCTGCACGGTCAGGCGCATGGACAAGCCCTTGCTGCCTTTGAGGCTGACCAGCAGGACGTCGTCCTTCTTGATCGAGCCGCCATTGCCGGTCACCTGATAGCGCCCGGGCACCAGTGCGCGGCATTCGATCAGGGTGTGTTGCGGGTTGAAAAGCGTGTAGCGGAAATCGTGCTCGACCATGGGTCCTCCAGAAATGCGGCGTATCCTAGCATCAACCTTGCCTCACATTAACGGTGCACCACGTTCTGCGGATCGCCTGCCGCCCAGCGGGTCACGTTGGCCAGCGTCGTGGTGGCGATCGCGTCCAGCGCCTCGCGGGTCAGAAACGCCTGGTGCGCGGTGATGATCACGTTGGGGAAGGTCAGCAGACGCGCCAGCACATCGTCCTGCAACGGCTGGTCGGAACGGTCCTGGAAGAACAGCTGCGCTTCTTCTTCATAGACGTCGAGCCCCAGGTAGCCCAACTGGCCGCTTTTCAGCGCCTCGATCAGTGCGGGGGTGTCGACCAGCGCCCCACGCCCGGTGTTGATCAGCATGGCGCCGTGCTGCATCTGCGCCAGCGATTGCGCATTGATCAGGTGATGGCTGTAGTCGTTCAGCGGGCAGTGCAGGCTGACGATCCGTGACTCGCGCAGCAGCTGTGGCAGGGGCATGTAGCGGGCGCCCAAGGCCAGCAGGCGTGGGTTGGGGTAGGGGTCGTGGGCCAGCAGTTGGCAACCGAATCCGGCCATGATGCGCGCGAAGGCTTCACCAATCTGCCCGGTGCCGACCACACCGACGGTCTTGCCGTGCAGGTCGAAACCGGTGAGCCCGTGCAGGGTGAAGTCGCCTTCGCGGGTGCGGTTGTAGGCGCGATGCAGGCGGCGGTTCAGGGCCATCACCAGGGCCACGGCGTGTTCTGCCACGGCGTGCGGCGAATAGGCCGGCACTCGCACGACGGTCAGCCCCAGACGCTCGGCGGCGGGCAGGTCGACATGGTTATAGCCGGCCGAGCGCAGGGCGATCAGTTGCGTGCCGCCGGCCGCGAGCTGCTGCAGGACGCTGGCATCGAGTTCGTCGTTGATGAACGCGCAGACCGCCGGATAGCCGTGGGCCAGTGGCGCGGTGTCCAGGGTCAGACGCGCGGGTTGGAAGTGCAGGTCCATGGGCAGGCCATTGCCAGCCCGCTCGAAGCTTTCCTGATCGTAGTGCTGGCTGCTGAACAACAGCATGCGCATGGGCGGTCCTCCTCAGGTGGTACAGCGATGATTTCAGGCGCCCAGGTGGGCTTGCGCGGCCAGGCGTCCTATGGCCCGGTCCAGCTCATCCAGGGCCTGCATCATCTGCGGATGCTCCTGCTTGAGCAGGGTTTCGCTGCGCTGGCAGGCCGCCCGCAGCTGTGGCACGCCGCAGTAGCGCGACGCCCCGTTGAGCCGGTGCACGCGCTCGATCATTGCCTGCCGGTCACCGCTGTCACGGGCGTGGCGAATGGCCTCGCGGTCGGCCTCCAGCGAGGCCAGCAGCATGGCCAGCATGTCTGCCGCCAGGTCCGGTTTGCCCGCAGCCAGGCGCAGGCCTTCCTGCGGGTCGAGCACCTTCAGTTCAAGGTTTTCTTGCGCACGCGGCGGGTTGGGCTCGGGTGGCGGGGCACCCAGGCTCAGCCCCGTCCACTTGAGCACCACTTGCGCCAGTTGCCGCTCGCTGATGGGTTTGGTCAGGTAGTCGTCCATGCCGCTGTGCAGCAGGGCGCGCTTTTCGTTGGCCATGGCGTGGGCGGTCAGCGCCACCACCGGCAGTGGCGGGTTACCCAGGTTGGCTTCCCAGCGACGGATCTGCTCGGTGCACGCCGGGCCGTCCATGCCGGGCATCTGCACGTCCATCAGCACCAGGTCGAAGGCTTCGTCTTCGAGGGCGCGCAACGCGGCCTGGCCGCTGTCAACAGCCACCACCACGGCGCCCATGTCTTCGAGCAGGGTCTGCACCAGCAGCAAGTTGGCCGGGTTGTCATCGACGCACAGAATGCGCGGCAGCCGTTGCCCGGTCAGCGGTTGCGACAGGCGCTGCTGACGCCGCGGCTGCACCAGGTCGAGCAGTACCCGACGCAACTTGCGGGTGCAGGCCGGCTTGGACAACAACTGCCCATGGCCATTGCTCAACTGCGACTGGTAAAGGCCTTGCTCGGTCGTCGGGCAGAGCACCAGGCACTGGCAGCCGTGGCGCTCCAGTTGGTCGTTGATGCGGCTCAGGTGTTCGGGGGCGAGGCAGCCCAGGTTCACCCCCAGCACCGCGAACTCAAAAGGCGTACCGGCCAGGGCAGCGGCTTCGACGGCCTGGGTCAGTTGCTCGAAACTGCTGAACGCCGTGACGTTCAGGCCGCAGTCCTGCAACTGATGGTCCAGGGCCTGGCAGGCCAGCTCATGGCCCTCGACGATGGCCACGCGCCGTTCCAGCAAGGCTTGCAGCGGCGCCTGGTCGATGTCGTCGTGGGCCTTGGGCAGGGTCAGGTTGATCCAGAACTGCGAGCCTTCGCCTGGCGTGCTGTCAACGCCGATCTCGCCGCCCATCTGCTCGATCAGGCGCTTGGAAATCACCAGCCCCAGCCCAGTGCCGCCCGGCTCGCGCGACAGCGAGTTATCCGCCTGGCTGAAGGCCTGGAACAGGGTGCGCACATCGCTCGGAGTCAGGCCGATGCCGGTGTCCTGCACGCTGATGCGCAGTTGCACGCTGTCTTCCTGCTCGTCTTCGAGCATGGCGCGGACCACGATGGTGCCTTCACGGGTGAACTTGATCGCATTGCTGACCAGGTTGGTGAGGATCTGCCTGAGCCGCAGCGGGTCACCGATCAGCGACAGCGGCGTGTCGCGGTAGACCAGGCTGACCAGCTCGAGCTGCTTGGCGTGGGCGGCGGGAGCGAGGATGGTCAGGGTGTCCTGGATCAGGTCGCGCAGGTTGAAGGGAATGCTGTCGAGCACCAGCTTGCCGGCCTCGATCTTCGAGAAGTCGAGGATCTCGTTGATGATGCCCAGCAGATTGCCGGCCGATTTCTCGATGGTGCCCAGGTAGTCCTGCTGGCGCGGGCTGAGCTCGCCTTTTTGCAGCAGGTGGGTGAAGCCGACGATGCCGTTGAGCGGCGTGCGGATTTCGTGGCTCATGTTGGCCAGGAACTCGGACTTGATCCGGCTCGCCTCCAGGGCCTCCTTGCGCGCCATGTCCAGCTCGATGTTCTGGATCTCGATGGTTTCCAGGTTCTGGCGCACGTCTTCGGTGGCCTGGTCGATGCTGTGCTGCAGCTCTTCATGGGCGCTCTGCAGGGTCTGCGCCATGCGGTTGATACCGGCTGCCAGTTCATCCAGCTCATGGCTGCCCATGGCCGGCAGGCGCTCTTCCAGATTGCCGTCCTTGAGCTGGTTGACCGCGTGCTTGATCCGGTTCAGCGGCTGGTTGATGGCGCGGCTCATGCGCATCGCCAACAGCACCGTCAGGCCGAGGCAGAGCAGGATCAGCAGCATGCTGGTAAACAGGTTGCGGTAGCCGCGCAGCAAGGTGCCATCGTGGGACAGCTCCACCTCCACCCAGCCCAGCAGGCGCTCGGCCTCGGCGGGCACGGCGTGGGTGACCAGGTCACGATGATGGCCGAACACCGGCATCAGGTAACGGGTGGCGTCATTGCCGCTGCGTTCGAGCAACTGCGTGCCGCTACCGCCACTGGGCGGCGGATTGATCATGCTCGGGCCGGCATGCGCCAGGCGGCTGCGGTCGGGCGCCAGAAAGGCCACGGCGCGCACGTCCACCCGCTCCAGGGCCTCGGCAGCGATGCGCTCCAACTGCGCCCGGGTACCCAGGGCCAGCGCTGGCGCGGCCAGCGGCGCCAGTTGCTCCGAGAGCAGGGTGCCGCGTTGCAGCAGCTGCGTACGCAGTTCGCTCTGCTGCTGCCAGTTGAAGTAGATGCCCAGCACCAGGGCCATCAGGCTGGCGGGCAGCAGGGCGAGCAACAGCACGCGGCTTCGTATTCCCAGACGATCAAGCACATTGTTCTCCTGTCATGTGCCAGCGCAGGCAGCGCGCTGCAATCGCGGAAGGTACTCCGCCAACGCGGTGCTTGCACTGATTTGTGCCACGGATGTCGCTCATGTCGACGACGTGCGACCCACACTCGCAGCGCCAGGGGCGGTATATAGCCAGCGGCTATAAGCTCCAACCATTGCGAGATATGGCCGTTGCAGGTTTGCCGGTATGATAGGCGCCCCTTGTCGCCCGGAATGCGAAATACATCATGACCTCGCAGTACCCAACCATCGCCGATTGCGTCGGCAATACGCCCCTGGTGCGTCTGCAGCGTCTGGGCGGCGACACCAGCAATACCCTGCTGCTCAAGCTCGAGGGCAACAACCCGGCAGGCTCGGTCAAAGACCGCCCGGCGTTGTCGATGATCACCCGTGCCGAGTTGCGCGGCCAGATCAAACCGGGCGACACCCTGATCGAGGCGACGTCGGGCAACACCGGCATCGCCCTGGCCATGGCGGCCGCGATCAAGGGCTACAAGATGATCCTGATCATGCCCGACAACTCCACCGCCGAGCGCAAGGCGGCGATGACCGCCTACGGCGCCGAGCTGTTGCTGGTGTCCAAGGAAGACGGCATGGAAGGCGCCCGCGACCTCGCCGACAAGCTCCAGGCCCAAGGCCGAGGCCAGGTGCTGGACCAGTTCGGCAACGGTGACAACCCGATCGCCCACTACCACAGCACCGGGCCGGAAATCTGGCAGCAGACCCACGGCAGCGTGACCCACTTCATCAGTTCCATGGGCACCACCGGCACCATCATGGGCTGCTCGCAGTACCTCAAGGAGCAGAATCCTGCAGTGCAGATCGTTGGCCTGCAACCGATGGACGGCTCGTCGATTCCGGGCATTCGGCGCTGGCCTGAAGCGTACCTGCCGAAGATCTTCGACGCCGCGCGCGTCGACCAGGTACTCGACATGTCCCAGGAGGAAGCCGAGCAGACCACCCTGCGCCTTGCCCGCGAAGAGGGCATTTTCTGCGGAGTGTCCTCAGGTGGTGCAGTGGCCGGCATGCTGCGGCTGTCCCGCGAGCTGGACAATGCGGTACTGGTGGCCATCATCTGCGACCGCGGTGACCGCTACCTGTCCACCGGCCTGTTCGACGCGCCGTGATGTCCAGAAAAAAGAACAGCAGTAGCCTGCGCTTCCAGCCCGCCGGCGGCGAGCGTGCCGCGCAGGTGCCGGTCGGCAAGAAGCAACGCCTGAGCATCGAACGCCTGGCCGGTGACGGCCGCGGCCTTGCTTTCCATGAAGGGCGGACCTGGTTCGTCAGCGGCGCCCTGGCCGGGGAAAGCGTCGAGGCGCGGGTGCTCAATGCCCGGGGCAAAGTGGTCGAAGCGCGTCTGGAGCGCGTGCTGCAAGCCAGCGCCGAGCGCCGCGAGCCGCCCTGCCGGCATTTCCAGCACTGTGGTGGCTGCAGCCTGCAGCACATGCCGCATGCTGATCAGCTGGCGCTCAAGCAGCGCACCCTGGCCGAGCAGTTGCAGCGCGTTGCCGGGATTCAGCCGGACACCTGGGCCGCGCCGCTGGCCGGGCCTGAGTTCGGCTATCGCCGCCGCGCCCGTGTCGCGGTGCGTTGGGAGGCCAAGGCGCGCGAACTGCGCGTGGGTTTTCGCGCCGAGGCCAGCCAGGACATCATCGCCATCGAAGAATGCCCGGTGCTGGTACAGCCCTTGCAGTCGATCATGCGCCATTTGCCCACGGTGCTGCGCAGCCTGAGCAAACCTCAGGCCTTGGGCCACATCGAGCTGTTCAGCGGTAGCGCCGAGGCCGTACTGGTCCGGCAAGTGGCGGCATTGCCCGATGAAGACCTGCAGCGTCTGCAGGCCTTCTGCCTTGAAGCCGGCGCGCAGCTCTGGCTGCAAGGCGACGGCGAACCGGCACCGTTCATCGCAGGCGCCACGCTTGGCTTCACCCTGGCGCCCTGGCAGCTGGAACTGGCCTGGCGCCCCGGTGACTTCGTGCAGGTCAATGCGGCGGTGAACACGGCGATGATCGAGCAGGCGCTGGCATGGCTGGCACCGCAGGCCGACGAGCGTGTGCTCGACCTGTTCTGCGGCCTGGGCAACTTTGCGTTGCCGCTGGCCCGACAGGCCCGTGAGGTGGTTGCCATCGAAGGTGTGCAAACGATGGTGGACCGTGCAGCCGCCAATGCCCGGGACAACAATGTGCATAACGCCGCGTTTTTTCAGGCCGATTTAACCCAGCCTTTGGCCGGCGCCCAGTGGGCAGCCGAGGGCTTTTCTGCGGTACTCTTGGACCCACCGCGTGACGGTGCCTACGAAGTTGTGCAACACATCGCACAGCTTGAAGCGAAGAGGCTGGTTTACGTTTCATGCAACCCAGCCACCCTCGCGCGTGATGCTCAGGTGCTGGTCAACCAGGGGTACCGGTTAACGAGAGCCGGGATTCTCGACATGTTTCCTCAGACGGCGCATGTCGAAGCCATGGCGTTATTCGAAGCGGGCTAGCGACGCTAACCGTTCGGTGCGGTGTCCAGGGACTGGGCGCCGCGCAGGTGATAGCCAGTGCGCCCGTGCGGCGCACTGTATGGAAAGGTAGAACACAGATGGTACAGGTGAGAGTGCACCA
Organism: Pseudomonas sp.; assembly: GCF_032058845.1. Taxonomy (GTDB): domain Bacteria; phylum Pseudomonadota; class Gammaproteobacteria; order Pseudomonadales; family Pseudomonadaceae; genus Aquipseudomonas. The sequence continues at coordinate 24,040 of NZ_DAMCCR010000001.1, forward strand.
GCCGGTCAACACCGACGGCACTATCAATCTCGAAGGATGGCTGGATCATGTAACGAGCGTGGACGCCGCGCTCGATCGTAATGAGCTGGCGCTGGCCTGCGAGTTTGCCCAGGAAGTCGAGAAGAACGGCAACCCCGCCAAGCATTCGTGGGCCGACGGTACGTCGAGTTTCCAGGCCGGGCTGGAGATCGCCGAAATCCTTGCGGACCTCAAGCTCGACCAGGATTCACTGGTCGCAGCGGTCATCTACCGCGCGGTGCGCGAAGGCAAGGTGACCCTCGCCGAGGTTGGCCAACGCTTCGGCCCCATGGTCTCCAAGCTGATCGACGGCGTGCTGCGCATGGCCGCCATCAGCGCCAGCCTGAGCCCACGCCAGTCGATGGTGCTGGGCTCGCAGGCGCAGGTCGAGAACCTGCGCAAGATGCTCGTGGCCATGGTCGATGACGTGCGCGTGGCGCTGATCAAGCTGGCCGAACGCACCTGCGCCATTCGTGCCGTCAAAGCTGCCGATGACGACAAGCGCCTGCGCGTCGCCCGCGAAGTAGCCGACATCTATGCCCCCCTGGCGCATCGCCTGGGCATCGGCCATATCAAGTGGGAACTCGAAGACCTCTCGTTCCGCTACCTCGAGCCCGATCAGTACAAGCAGATCGCCAAGCTGCTGCACGAGCGCCGGCTCGACCGCGAGCGCTTCATCAGCGACGTGATGAGCCAGTTGCAGAACGAGCTGCTGGCCACCGGCGTCAATGCCGACATCAGCGGCCGGGCAAAACACATCTATTCGATCTGGCGCAAGATGCAGCGCAAGGGCCTGGAATTCAGCCAGATCTACGATGTGCGTGCGGTACGCGTGCTGGTCCCGGAAATCCGCGACTGCTACACCGCGCTCGGCATCGTCCACACTCTGTGGCGGCACATCCCCAAGGAGTTCGACGACTACATCGCCAACCCCAAGGAAAACGGCTACCGCTCGCTGCACACTGCGGTGATCGGCCCGGAGGGCAAGGTGCTGGAGGTGCAGATCCGTACCCACGGCATGCACGAAGAGGCCGAGCTGGGCGTGTGTGCGCACTGGAAATACAAGGGCACCGACGTCAAGGGTGGCTCGAACCACTACGAAGAGAAGATCTCCTGGCTGCGCCAGGTGCTGGAATGGCACGAAGAACTGGGCGACATCGGCGGCCTGGCCGAACAGCTGCGGGTGGATATCGAGCCGGACCGGGTCTACATCTTCACCCCGGATGGCCACGCCATCGACCTGCCCAAGGGCGCCACGCCACTCGATTTCGCCTACCGCGTGCACACCGAAATCGGCCACAACTGCCGCGGCGCCAAGATCAACGGGCGCATCGTGCCGCTCAACTACATCCTGCAGACCGGCGAGCAGGTCGAGATCATCACCAGCAAGCACGGCAGCCCGAGCCGCGACTGGCTGAACTCCAACCTGGGTTACGTCAACACCTCGCGCGCCCGGGCGAAGATCGTTCACTGGTTCAAGCTGCAGGCCCGGGACCAGAACGTGGCGGCCGGCAAGACCCTGATCGAGCGTGAATTGAGCCGCCTCGGCCTGCCGCAGGTGGACTTCGAGCGACTGGCGGAAAAAGCCAACGTGAAAACGGCCGAAGACATGTTCGCCGCCCTCGGCGCGGGCGATCTGCGCCTGGCGCAGATGGTCAACGCCGCGCAGCAACTGCTCGAGCCGGACCGCAGCGAACAGGTCGAGCTGATCACCCGCAAACCGACCAGCCGTTCCACCAAGCGCGGCGATATCCGCATCCAGGGCGTGGGCAACCTGCTGACGCAGATGGCCGGTTGCTGCCAGCCCCTGCCGGGCGATGCCATCGTCGGCTACATCACCCAGGGTCGCGGCGTCAGCATCCACCGCCAGGACTGCGCCTCGGTGCTGCAACTCGCTGGCAAGGAGCCCGAGCGGATCATCCAGGTCAGCTGGGGGCCGATTCCGGTGCAGACCTACCCGGTCGACATCGTGGTGCGTGCCTACGATCGCCCCGGCTTGCTGCGCGATGTCTCGCAGGTGCTGCTCAACGAGAAGATCAATGTGCTGGCGGTCAACACCCGCTCGAACAAGGACGACAACACCGCGCAGATGTCATTGACCATCGAGATCCCCGGCCTGGATGCGCTGGGGCGCTTGTTGGGGCGCATCTCGCAGTTGCCCAACATCATCGAGACGCGGCGTAACCGCACGCCCTGATCCACCGGCCATCGCTGCGCCCGCCGTTGCTGTCATCGGCTGGCGCAGCGAAGGCCATCAAGGACCTGCCCATGACTTACTCGCTCACTGACCTCCTGCACCTCATGGCGCGCCTGCGCGACCCGCAGCACGGCTGCCCGTGGGACCTCAAGCAGACCTACGCGAGCATCGTGCCGCACACCCTGGAAGAAGCCTTCGAGGTCGCCGACACCATCGAGCGAGGCGATTTCGAAGACCTGCAAGGTGAGCTGGGCGACCTGCTGTTTCAGGTGGTCTATTACAGCCAGCTGGCCGGCGAGGAAGGGCGCTTCGCGTTCGACGGGGTGGTGGATGGCATCACCCGCAAGCTGATCCGCCGCCACCCGCATGTCTTTCCCACGGGCGAGCTGTACGCACCGCTCGACACCCCGCACCTGAGCGAAGACCAGGTCAAGGCACGCTGGGAGGCAATCAAGGCCGAGGAGCGTGCGCAGAAAAGCACGCCCGAGCAGCTGTCATTGCTCGACGACGTACCGACCGCGCTGCCAGCGCTGTCGCGCGCCGCCAAGCTGCAGAAGCGCGCTGCCACCGTCGGCTTCGACTGGCCCGAGGCCTTGCCGGTGCTGGACAAGGTGCGCGAGGAACTCGACGAGGTGCTGCAGGCCATGGCTGACGGCGACGCCGATGCCGTGCAAGACGAGCTGGGCGACCTGCTGTTCGCCACCGTCAACCTGGCCCGCCACCTCAAGCACGACCCGGAACAGGCCTTGCGCCGCGCCAATCGAAAATTCGAGCGGCGTTTTCGTTTCATCGAGCAGGCATTGCGCGAGCAGGGCCTGCCGATCGAAGATCGCACCCTCGACGAACTGGACGCCCTCTGGGGTGAAGCCAAACGTCAGGAAAAGAACCTGCCCAGCTGCGGCTGAGCTGATGCATAAGTGAGTAGACATCGATGAGCCTTTCCCTTCGCGACCAATTGCTCAAAGCCGGTCTGGTCAACCAGAAACAGGTTTCCCAGACCAACAAGGCCGAGAAAAAACAGAAACGCCTGGTGCACAAAGGCCAGGCCGAAGCTGATGACACCCAGCAGCGGCTGGCCAAGGAAGCGGCGGCAGAAAAAGCCAAGCGTGACCAGGAGCTCAACCGCGCCCAGCAGGAAAAGGCCGAGCTCAAGGCCCGTGCCGCGCAGGTCAAGCAGTTGATCGAAGCGACCCGCCTGCCAAAGCTGACCACCGAGGACTACTACAACTTCGTCGACGACAAGAAGGTCAAGCGCATCGCCGTCAACGCCCTCATGCGCAGCAAGCTGAGCAACGGCTCGCTGGCGGTGGTGTCGCACGGTGGCGGCTACGAGGTGATCCCGCGAGAAGCGGCGGTGAAGATTCAGGAGCGCGATCCGCATCGGATTCTGCTGCTCAACACCCACACCGAGCAGGCTGATGAAGCAGATGATCCGTACGCGGCGTACAAGATTCCTGATGACTTGATGTGGTAACGAGCCGGCAAGGCTGCGCTTGCCTGAGTGCAGCATGGGCGGGTGAACCGGGGCTTCTGTTCACCCGCCGATGCTGGAGGTCTGCCGACCTCGATGACTGCCTGCAGGGTCAGTGCGCTTCAGCGCGCTGAACTTCCTGCTCTGCCAGTTCGCTGCAGTACTGCTGGGCCTGCTGTTCGTCATGGAACATGCCCACCAGCTGACCTTGCTGGTGCACATCCCAGATACGCACGCCGGCGGCCAGACCTTCGTGGGACATTCTCGATTCGTCGCGTTCGGTTACTTGAACTGTCATCGTCAAACTCCACTGCTGGTTGATTGCGACACTGTGTCGCACACCCCAGTTATAGGATCGGTTAGCAGCCTAAGTAAATAAAACACCGATTAAACATCTTTCATGCAACTGCCCGCAGCGAACATCGGTCAGCGCTCGCGCAGGGCTTCAGTGCGGGCTTTTAGCACCGGCTTGAGCAGGTAATCGAGCACGCTCTTCTGCCCGGTGATGATGTCCACGGTGGCCACCATGCCAGGGATGATCAACAGCGGCTTATGCTCGCCGCCCACATGGTTTCGCTCGGTCCTGACCTGAATCAGGTAGAAGGCGTTGCCTTTGTCATCGGTGACGGTGTCGGCGCTGATCAGCTCCAGGTCGCCCTTGAGGCCGCCGTAGATCGTGTAGTCATAGGCGCTGAACTTCACCATCGCCTGCTGCCCGGGGTGCAGGAACGCCACATCCTGCGGGCGCACCTTGGCTTCGATCAGCAGGTTGTCCTCGATGGGCACGATTTCCACCAGGTCGCTGCCCGGCTGCACCACCCCGCCAATGGTGTTGACCTTGAGCACCTTGACGATGCCGCGCACTGGCGACACCACCGTGGTGCGCTTGACCCGGTCGTCGATCGCAATGCTGTTGGCACTGAGCTTGGACAGGTCGGTGCGCTTCTCGTTGAGCTCCTTGGCCGCCTCCGAGCGGAAGGTCGCGTCCGATTCCTGCATCTTGCTGCGCATTTCCGCCACCGCCGCTTCGGCGCGGGGAATCGCCAGGCTGCTGGCGTTGAGCTGGCCACGCGCCTCCACCGTGCGCTGCTTGAGGCGCAGGATCTCGACCGGTGACACGGCACCCTTGCTCACCAGGGGCGCCGACATGTTCAGCTCTTCCTGGAGCAGGCCGACGGCCGAGCGGTATTGCGCGACCTTGGCGCGGTACTCGGCCAGCTCCTGGGTCTTCTGACGCAGTTGCTCGCTCAAGGTCTGTTTCTCACTGCTCAGACGGCGCTGGCGTGACTGGAACAGCGCGGTCTCGTCCTCGGCCACCTGCGGCGCCTTGCTGCGCACTTCTTCGCTCAGGGCCAAGGGGCGCCCTTCGGCTTCGGCGGCCAGGCGTTGCACCTGAGCGCTCAAGGCGTAGCGGTCAGCTTCGCTTTCGCCCTTGTTCGAGCGAAAGCGGGTGTCGTCCAGGCGCAGCAGGGTGGCGCCCTTGTCGACCATCTGCCCCTCGCGCACGAACAGCTCGGTGACAATGCCCCCTTCGAGGTTCTGCACCACCTGGACCTTGCTCGAGGGAATCGCCTTGCCTTCAGCCACCGTGACTTCATCGAGCACCGCCCAGTAGGCCCAAACCAGCGCGCTCAGTAGCAGCGCTGCGGCCAGCCAGACCGTGAGCTGCGAGCGCCGGGGCGCTTCGCTCAGTGTGGCGTTGGCCAGTTCCGGCAAGTAATCGCGCTCGACCGGCGCGGTGTGCTGAGTGACGCCCATGGCGATCTCCTAGAGTGCCGGGCCGACGAGGCCCTTGCGCAGCGCTTCGATGACCTGGTCTTTCGGACCGTCGGCAACCACCTTGCCGTTGTCCAGCACCACCAGCCGGTCGACCAGGCTGAGCATGGCGGTGCGGTGGGTGACCAGCAGCAGGGTCTTGCCAGCCACCCAGGTGCTCAGGCGCTGGCGCAGTTGCTCTTCGCTGCTGTTGTCCATGTGGCTGGTGGGCTCGTCGAGCACCAGAATCGGCGGGTCGAGCAGCAGCGCGCGAGCCAGCAGAACGGTCTGCCGCTGGCCGCCCGAGAGCAGTTGGCCGCGCTCGCCGACCGGTCGGTCAAAGCCCTGCGGGTGTTGCCGCGCCAGTTCGCTGACCCCGGTCAGTTGCGCCACTTCGAGCATGCGCGCGTCGCTGACATGGCGAGCGCCGAGGGTGAGGTTGTCGCGCAGGCTGCCGGCCAGCAATGGCAGGTCATGGGCGACATAGCCCACCTGGCTGCGCAGGTCGGCGATGTCGAGCTGGCGCAGGTCGAGGTGATCGAGCAGCACCTGGCCGTCGTCAGGGTGCTGCAGGCCCAGCAGCAGCCGGCCCAGCGTGCTCTTGCCCGAGCCGCTGCGACCGATGATGCCGACCCGCTCACCCGCGGCGATCTCCAGGTTGATGTCATTGAGCGCTGCGGCGCTTTGCCCGGCGTAGCGGAAGCTGACATGCGCCACCTGCAGCGCACCCTGCAAGGCCGTGTGGGCCAGGGCCTGACGGTCGGCCGCGCGCTCTTGCGGCAGGGCCATGAGTGCATCGGTGCTGCTCAGGGTCAGGCGGGTCTGCTGATAGCGGGTGATCAGCCCGGCGATCTGCCCGAGCGGCGCCAGCACCCGGCTGCCGAGCATGTAGCTGGCCACCAGTGCGCCGACGCTGAGCTGCCCGGCAATGATGGCGTAGACCCCGGCCACGATGATCGCCACCCCCGACAGTTGCTGAATGAACAGCGTGCCATTGCTGGCCAGCGAGGCCAGGTTGCGCGCGTGGGCGTCGAGCCGGGCGACGGCGCCGTTGGTGTGTTCCCAGAGGTATTGGCGCTCGCTCTCGGCGCCGCAGGCCTTGAGGGTTTCCAGCCCGCCGAGGGTTTCGATCAGCACCGCCTGGCGCTGCGCGGCAAGGCTCAGGCTCTTCTGCACGCTGTCGCGCAGGCGCGTCTGAATCACCCAGGCGAACACCAGCGCGATGGGAAAGGCGATCAACGGGATCAGCACCAGCCAGCCGCCGACCAGACCGATCACCAGCAGCATCAAGACCACGAACGGCAGGTCGATCAGGCTGGTCAGGGTCACGGCGGTGAGGAATTCGCGCAGGCCTTGAAAGTCATGGATGCTCTGCGCAAAGCCGCCGATGCTGGCCGGGCGCGCTTTCATCGCCATGCCGATGATGCGCTCGAACAGGGTGGCGCTGAGGATCAGATCGGTCTTCTTCCCGGCCTGGTCCAGCAGGTGCGCGCGGACCATGCGCAGCACCAGCTCGAAGGTGGTGCCGATAGCCAGCCCGGCGACCAGCACCCACAACGTCGACACGGCCTGGTTGGGCACCACGCGGTCGTAGGTCTGCATGACGAACAGCGGCACCATCAGGCCCAGCAGGTTGATCAGCAAACTGGCCAGCAGCGCATCGCGGTACAGCCCGCGGGAGTGCCGCAAGGAATCGCGAAACCAGGCGCTGACCCGTGGCAGCAGCGGGCTGCGCAGGTCTTCCAGGGTATGCCGCGGGCGGGCGAACAGGGCTCGACCTGCGTAGGCCTCGGCCAGCGCCGCACGCTCGACCCACACCTCGCCACCGTCGGCCTCACAGGGCAGGATCAGCGCCCGGCCGTCCTCGCCCCAGCTGCGCAGCACGGCACTGCGCCCCTCCTTGAGGATCAGCAGCACCGGCAGGTTCAAGGCCGACAATGTCTCCAGCCGACGTTCCAGCACGCGCGCCTGCAGGCCGGCGCGGGCGGCGGCGCGCGGCAGCAGGTCGAGGTTCAGGCGTTGTTGCGCCAGTGGCAGGCCGGCACACAGGCTGG
>NZ_DAMCCR010000001.1:31625-115200 GCF_032058845.1 Pseudomonas sp.
AAGACCCGCTGCTCGTGCAACTGGCAGAGGATCAGCAGGCCATCGAGCAGCGGGTCTTCGACGTGCAACGGCGTGTGCAGGTGATTCACGGCGGTCTACTCCGGCTGCGGTGGGGCGAGCTTGAGCGGGTCCGTGCTCGATGGGCGGCTGGCCGCAGGGCGCAACCGCCCGCTGCAGCCCCGGAACGGGGTGCAGGCTCAGACGATCGCGGGGCGGGGCAGCGTCAACGCGCAACGGTGCGGGTGGCGCGTCAACAGGTCAGCGGTGAAGCAGGCAACACTCAGCGCATGTCAGGCAGGCGTGCCTGGTTGCGTACTTCGGTCTTGGCGATGGCCTCAGGCGGCAGGGTGATGCGCTGTTTGCTCAGCAACTCGCCCATGTTCGCCAGGATCCGGTACATCGAGTATTCCTCGGTGTAGCGCACCTCGGTGTAACGCCGATTGGCGTTGTACAGCTCGTTTTCACTGTCGAGCACATCGAGCAGGGTACGCTGGCCCAGGCCGAACTGGTCCTGGTAGGCGGCGCGTACGCGTTGCGTGGTCTCGGCGTATTGGCGGGCGCTTGGCGTCTGCTTGCGTGCGTTGTTCAGCGCGTTCCACGACAGGCCCAGGTTCTCGTTGATTTCGCGCAGGGCGTTGTTACGGATGTCCATGGCCTGGTTGATCTTGTACGAATCGGACTGCAGGCGCGCCTTGTCGCTGCCGCCGCGGAACAGGTTGTAGGTCAGTTCCACACCGGCCTGCCAATCGTTGTTGCTGTGGCCGCGCTCGCCGCCCAGGTTGTTGTTGGCGCCGGTGGCCAGTACGGCGTCCAGACGCGGGTAGAACGGGGACTTGGCCACTTCGTACTGGCGCTCGGCCGAATCCACGTCGGCTTGTGCCGACTTCAGGTACGGGTTGTTTTCCAGCATGCCCTGGCGCGCAGCGGCGAGGTCGGCCGGCATCATCGGTTTGGCCGACGTCGGCGCTTCCAGCTGATCAGCCTGAACGCCGACCACACTGAAGAAATTGACCTCGGCATCGGCCAGGTCCACTTCGGCGGTGTCCAGATTGTTTTCTGCCAGGGCACGGCGCGCCAGGGACTGATCAAGGTCGGCCGTACTGCCAACGCCACGCTCGCTGCGCAGGCCGATCTGATCGTTGACCCGCAGGTGCGCCTGCAGGTTGTTCTTGGCCAGGGTCACCAGCTCGCGGCGCTTGAGCACTTCGAGGTAGACCTCGATGGCGCGCAGCGCAATGGTTTCGGCAGTGGCCTGAGTGTAGTAGGCCCGCGAGTTGGCCACGGCTTGTGTACGGCCCACTTCGTTGGAGGTGTTGAAGCCATCGAACAGCATTTGTCGCAGACGCAATTCGGACTGGGTGTAGTTCAGCGTCTCTTTGTTGTGGTTGCGCGAGCCATCGGCATTCACGCCACGGGTATTGTTGTTGTCGGAACGCTGGCGCCCATATCCCGCCACCAGGTCGACCGTTGGGAAATAACCCCCGCGCGCGAACTTCACATCTTCATCGGCCGACAAGCGACTGTTGCGGTACTCACTGACTTCCGGGTGTTTGTCGACCGCGCTCTGAACCGCCTCGGTAATGGACATTGCATGCACTTGCGTGCCTGCCGTGGCGAGCAAGATGGCCGTGGTGAGCGGGGCTATAAGGCGCATTGGGGTACTTCTCCCTGGTCTCGATGTACTGAATATTCGCCAAAAAAATGGCGTAAAAAGAGGGTGTAACCGTTTCATGTTTGTAACATCACAGCTAAGAACATTTTCCGCCATAGCTAAGAAGATTTTTTCATAACCGTTATTCCAAAATAAACTTATGCAGTGCCGTCAATAGGCGACATTGTTCACCCAAGAGACGGCGCCAAGTGGCTGTAAATCACGGTTTTAAGGCGTCAATTAATGTTCCATCCCTTTTGCAGCCGAGGACGCAGGAGTGGACGGCAAGCGCGGAATTAGGCGACAAAATATTGTCGTTTGCAACACGTAACGTATCCGCGTTTGTTGAACCTGCCGCCGGGCGCTTTTGCGTACCGGCCATCGCAGCGGTGGTCTCTGCCCAGTGGGCAGGTCCGCTCCAGAGTCACCTGGCACCCCCTTGTTGCAAAACCCATCCAGACAAGGGAGCAGTGTGCCATGGCGAAGTCCGTAGGCGTGGTCAGCAAGGTCATCGGCGAAGTATTTGCAGTGCAGGTCGACGGTACTCGTCGCATGCTCATCGAAGGGGATCGGCTGTTTGCCGGCGAGCAGTTGGAGACCGGTGCTGGCGGTGCAGTGGCCGTGCAGCTGGATAACGGCGCGCTTTTGACCCTGGGCCGCGACAGTCGCGTGGAGATGACCCCGGAACTGCTTAGCCACCAGGCCCCATCCATCGACACTCCCGACCCACTGCCCAGCGAAGCCGAGCTGACCGACGTGCTGCGCCTGCAGCGCGCCATTGCCGCCGGTGCGGACCCGACGGTAGAAGCCGAAGCGCCAGCTGCCGGCGGCCCCAGGCCCTTGGGGGGTGGGCATGATTTCGTCCTGTTGACCGAAGTGGGCGCACGCGTCGAGCCGGAAGTCGGCTTTCCTACCGCAGGGTTCAGCTACCTGCCCGAACCGGGCGGCCGTGACTTCGGCGGTCGCGACCCCAGCAGCCGCTTTCGGGACGGCGTACCCACCTCACCGCCGACTGGCCCCGGTACCGAGCCCCCGGCACAACCGCCGACCGGCCCCGGTATCGAGCCCCCGGCACAACCGCCGACCGGCCCCGGGACAGAGCCTCCGGCACAGCCCCCCACCGGCCCCGGGACAGAGCCTCCGACACAGCCGCCGACCGATCATCCCGTCACCCTGCGTGGCCTGGACGTGGGCCCGGCTGAGTTGGTGCTTGACGAGGCCAATCTGGCGCAAGGCTCTGCCAGCGATGCCGCGTCGCTGACTCAGCGCGGCACCTTTACCGTGGTCGCACCGGACGGCGTCTACACGCTGAGCATCGGCGGCCTGAACGTGGTCAGCGCAGGGGTCGTGATCGGTGTTGGCCAGTCGCTGATCAGCCCCTTGGGCAATACCCTGACCATCACCGGTTATAACGCCCAGACGGGCGAAGTCAGTTACAGCTACACCCTCAACGGCGCCGAGCAGCACCCTGACGGCGGCGGCCGCAACAGCCTCAGCGAGCAATTCGTCGTGCAGGTCAGCGACACCGATGGCGACACTGCCAGCGGTACCCTGGACGTGCTGATCCGCGATGACGTACCCACGGCGGTCAACGATCTCAACGCAACCAGCGCCACGGAACTGCACACACAACTGACCGGCAACGTGCTCCTCAATGACATCCAGGGCGCCGATCGGGTCAGTGACGGCAAGCCCATCGTCGCCGGGACCTTCACCGGCACCTACGGCACCTTGCTCCTGGCCGGAGACGGTTCCTACACCTACACCCTCAATGCCACTGGGCAGGCGTTCAACCAGCTGCATGGCGGCGGGCAGGCCACCGAAGTGTTCACCTACACGCTGCGCGATGCCGATGGCGACACCAGCACCGCAACGCTGACGTTGAATATCAACAACCTCGATGATCCAGTGGTCCTCCGTGGCCTTGACGTGCAAGGGGGCGAGCTCACGGTTTTCGAAAAATACCTCGGGAGTGGCAGCACGCCTGACCCAACCGCACTGACCCAGGCCGGGACCTTCACGGTCAGCGCGCCAGACGGCCTGCAAACGTTGAAAGTGGGCGGTATGACTGTCGTGAGCGGCGGTGTGGCGGCAGATTTCACACAGGGGATTACCACAGGACTGGGCAATACGCTGACCATCACGGGGTATGACCCTGACACTGGCGTGGTCAGCTATCGCTACACCCTGCAGGACAATGCTGCGCATCCCACGGCTGGAGGGGCCAACAGCCTGCAAGAACAGTTCAGTGTCGTCGCCCAGGACAGCGACGGCAGTACGGCGACCGGCACGCTCGACGTGACTATCGTCGACGATCTGCCTGAGGCTCGTAGTGATTACGAGCAGGTGCGTGAAGGCGGCACGGTCAGTGGCAACGTGCTGTTGAATGACACGGTTGGCGCTGATGTCAGGCCTGATGGGCAGTATGTGGTTGGGGTGCGGGCGGGGAGTGATACCAGTATGTCCGCTACTGGCAACGTGGGTGTTCAGGTGCAAGGGCAATACGGCGTTCTCACCATCGCCGCTGATGGCAGCGCGACGTATCACGCCAACCCCAACAGCGTGGGCGCTCCGGGCGGACGTGACGTGTTCGTCTATACGATTCGCGATGCCGACGGGGATGAAAGCACCACGACTGTGACGTTGGACGTGAAGGACAGCGGCCTTGTGGCCTGTCCGGATTTCGACGTGACCGTGTATGAAAAAGCCCTGGATCTGGTGCGCGATGGGAATGATCTGGCGCCTGGTACGGTGGTGGGCAGCGATCCCGGCTCGCGCGGCGAAACCGGCACCGGCACGCTGGTCGGTGCAGTCTCGGGTGGCACGGGCGAGCTCACCTACAGCCTCATCGGCAACGCCACTGGCCAATATGGCCAGATCGCAATCAACCCAGATGGCACCTACACCTACACCCTGACCTCCGCGCCCAAAACGCCGGGTAGCCCGAATAATGGCGCCGATACCCAAACCGAAACCTTCACCTACCAAGCCACCGACGCCAACGGCAATACCATCCAGAACACCATCGTCATCCGCATCGTCGACGACGTGCCAAAGGCTCACTGCGACTACGAACAAGTCCGCGAAGGCGGCTCGGTCAGTGGCAACGTGTTGCTCAACGACATCCTCGGCGCCGATACCCGCAGCGACGGCCAATACGTCGTCGGCGTCCGCGCCGGCAACGACACCTCCACCTCAGCCACCGGCCACGTCGGCACCCAGGTCCAGGGCCAATACGGCGTCCTCACCATCGCCGCCGACGGCAACGCGACCTACCACGCCAACCCCAACAGCGTGGGCGCTTCGGGCGGTCGCGATGTCTTCGTCTATACCCTCCGCGATGCCGACGGCGACGAAAGCACCACCACCGTGACCCTCAACGTCAAGGACAGCGGCCCTGTACCTTGCACGCCATGGTTCGGCAAGCCCTCGGCGCTCACGCTCGACCGCCCCGACCTGGTCAAGTCCCTGGCCCGCAGCGACTTCGTCAGCAGTGCCGGCAGCCTCAGTGCAGTGCTGGTGGTCGCGGGCTTGCTGAGCTCGGCAGACGTGCACGCCGGCCTCGACCATCAGCCGTTCACCGTGGCGCTGCAACAGGGCGAACGGCTTAGCGTTCAGCACGCTGCGGGTAACGGCGGTCTGTCGATGGCCTGGCAGGACAGCACCGGCAGTGCCCAAGGGCTGGCCGAGCACGGCCAGTTCATCGCGCCGCACGACGGCCTCTACAGCCTGCAGCTATCAGGCCTATCGGGCAGCGACGCTCCTGCGGCGCAAGGCTATCAACTGAGCCTGGTGATCGATCACCCGCAAACGGCCATCGACGTCCAGCATCCGCTGGGCACGCCTGACCACCACGACGCGGCCAGCGCCGCGACAACCGCCACGGTTCATGCTGCCCACACCGACGTGGCGCATCCGCCGGCCGCCGGTGAAACGCTGATCGCTACCGACGGCAATGTGCTGCTCGACGGCGGCAGTGGCGACGCGCCGCTGATCAGCGGACAGGGCCACGAGACCGCGAGCTACGCCAACGCCAGCCACGGCGTGGTCGCCGACCTGCAACACAGTGGCGCGGATGCCTTGCACGGGATCGAGAACCTGATCGGCTCCGATCATGACGACCGCTTGTTCGGCAATGCGCACGACAATCTGCTGGTCGGCGGCCTGGGTGACGATCAGCTGACCGGTGGCGGGGGGGACGATACGTTTGCGTGGCGTCAGGGCGAGCGGGGCCACGACACCGTGACGGACTTCAAGCCCGGGCAGGATCACCTCGACCTGTCGCAGTTGCTGCAGGGGGAGGGCGCCAGCGCAACCACGCTGGATGACTACCTGCACTTCAAGGTCAGCGGCGAAGGCGCGGCACTGGCGACGACCCTTGAAGTCAGCAGCCCGGCCAGCGCAGCGCCGAGCCTGAGCATCGAGCTGGCGGGGGTCGACCTTGCCCAGCACTACGGCGTCGCACCCGGCGCAGGCGGCTTCATCGCCTCGGGTCACGACACCACCGCGCTGATCAACGCGATGCTCGGCGATCAGTCGTTGAGGGTCGATAACGTCTGATCCGGCAGGCGCTGCTCAGGCTTTGCGCGGGCTGAGGATCAGCAAGGTCAGCAGCCCGGCGATGATGCCCCAGAATGCCGAGCCAATGGAGAGCAGGGTAAAGCCCGAGGCGGTGACCATGAAGGTGATCAGCGCCGCCTCGCGCTCGCGCGGCTCGGCCATGGCCACGCTCAGGCCGTTCATGATCGAGCCGAGCAGGGCGAGCGCGGCGATCGACAGCACCAGTTCCTTGGGCAGGGCCGCGAACAACGCCGCCAGGGTGGCGCCAAAGACCCCGGCGATGCCGTAGAAAATCCCGCACCAGACCGCAGCGGTGTAGCGCTTGGCCGGGTCTTCGTGGGCATGCGGGCCGGTGCAGATCGCGGCGCTGATCGCTGCCAGATTCACGCCGTGGGCACCGAAAGGGGCCAGCAGCAGGGACGCCAGCCCGGTCGCGCTGATCAACGGCGAGGCGGGTAGCGCATAGCCGTCGGCACGCAGTACGGCCATGCCGGGCATGTTCTGCGAGGTCATGGCTACCACGAACAGCGGGATACCGATGCTGATCGTCGCGGCCAGCGAGAAACTCGGCGTGGTCCACACCGGTGTCGCCACCTCCAGGTGAAAGCCGCTGAAGTCCAGCAGCCCCAGCGTACCGGCGAGCGCCGTGCCGACCACCAGCGCCGCCAGCACGCAGTAGCGTGGCGACAAGCGCTTGACCAGCAAATAGCTGAAGAACATGCCCAGCACCAGCAAGGTCTGGTGCTGGGCTGCAACGAAGATCTCGCTACCGATACGGAACAGGATGCCGGCCAGCAAGGCCGACGCCAGTGACGCCGGGATGCGCCGCACCAAGCGCTCGAAGCTGCCGGTAAGCCCGCACACCAGTACCAGCAGCGCGCAGGTGATGTAGGCGCCGATCGCCTCGCCATAGCTGACCCCGCCCAGGCTGGTGATCAGCAGCGCCGCGCCCGGCGTCGACCAGGCCACCGTGACCGGGGTGCGGTAGCGTAGCGACAAGCCGATGCTGCACACCGCCATGCCGATCGACAGGGCCCAGATCCACGAAGAAATCTGCGCAGTGCTCAGCCCCGCCGCCTGCCCGGCCTGAAACATCAACACCAGTGAACTGGTGTAGCCGGTGAGCATGGCGATGAAACCGGCCACTACGGCTGAAGGGGAAGAGTCGGCCAGCGGCCGCAGACGTGCGGATTTGACAAGAGACATGCTGCGTTCCCTGTGCGGATGTAAGCATTTTTGCAAGCCTAGCGGCTCGTCAGGCGGCTTGTGCCATACAGCCGCGCGCGGGTTTGGCCGTACAGTGTGCGGGATGTGTTTTCGTGATGAGGGGCGGGGTAGGGCTGCTGAAAGTATGGTGGAGTGTGGCGTGCGGGAGGGCACGCGCACGGCTGATGCATCCGCGAAGCGATTTTGTCGGGTCGATTGGCAGTGTCTCGCCTGGCGATCCGGTCAGCCGCGATAGCTACAGGACCGCATGAATTTCAGATATTGCGCGGTCATGTAGGAGCGGCCGGTCCGGCGCTCCGGTCAGCCGCGATGGCCGGCAAAGCCGGCCTGATTCAGGCGCCGCGAAACACCTGATAAATGGAGGTGGCAGCTTTGGGCCGGCTTCGCCGGCCATCGCGAGCGAGCTCGCTCCTACAATGGGCTGCGTGCGTTTCAGGTAGTGCGCGGTCGTGTAGGCACGGCCGGTCCAGCGCTCCGGTTAACCGCGATTTCAGCAGGCTTCAGACGTTGCCGAAGCGCTGATCGAGGTAGGCGATGATGTCGTTGGACTCGTACATCCAGCGCACCGTCCCAGCCTCTTCGATACGCAGGCACGGCACCTTGATCCGGCCGCCGCCTTCGAGCAGTGCCTGACGATGCTGCTCATCGTGCTTGGCATCGCGCAAGGTCATCGGCACGTTGAGGCGGTGCAGGGCGCGGCGGGTCTTTACGCAGAATGGGCAGGCATGGAACTGGTACAGCGCCATGTGCCGGGCTTGCTCGTCGACCTGGGCCTGGGCAGCCGGATCGCGTTTGCGCTTGGCCGGGCGGCTGATCCAGTCACCGAAGACGATGAGCTGGCCGAGCCCGTTGCGCAGGGCTTTGACGATCATGAAACTCTCCTGAAAGCATCGAAACGAAAAAGCCGGTCTCGGGAGGGTAATGCCTGTCAGTCAATTGATTGGGGCTGCAGAGCAGCCCCAACCACCACAACGGGTATCAACTTACTGGAATTAGCCTGACAAGGCCGACCTCCAGGCAGCCACCGATCACTTGATCAGGCTGAGGAACTCGGTACGGGTGGCGGCATTGGCGCGGAACTCGCCGAGCATCACCGAGGTGATCATGCTGGAATTCTGCTTTTCCACACCGCGCATCATCATGCACATGTGCTTGGCTTCGATGACCACCGCAACACCCGCGGCGCCGGTGACCTTCTCGATGGCGTCGGCGATCTGCCGGCTGAGGTTTTCCTGGATCTGCAGGCGACGGGCGTACATGTCGACGATACGCGCGACCTTCGACAGGCCCAGTACCTTGCCCTTGGGCAGGTAAGCCACATGAGCCTTGCCAATGAACGGCAGCATGTGGTGTTCGCACATCGAGTAGAGCTCGATGTCCCGGACCACCACCATCTCGCTGTTATCGGAGCTGAACAGCGCGTTGTTGGTGACCTCTTCGAGGGTCTGCTCGTAACCGCGGCAAAGGTACTGCATGGCCTTCGCAGCCCGCTTGGGCGTGTCACGCAGGCCCTCGCGAGAGACGTCCTCGCCGATCTGGCCAAGGATCTCGGTGTAGTTCTGTTCCAGGGACATGGATCTACCTGTGGGAGTTTTCGCAAAAATGAAGGGTAAGTCGGAGAACGCGGCGCTGCAAGCGTGACGTCACTCGTCGCGGCCTTCGAGCATGGTGCGTTTGAGCATCACGTAGACCGCACCGGTGCCACCATGGCGCGGCTGACAGGAAACGAAGCCAAGCACCTGCGCATGCTGGCGCAGCCAGGTATTGACGTGACTCTTGATCATCGGCCGCTTGCCATCGAGCCGCGCCGCCTTGCCGTGGGTGACGCGCACGCAGCGCACTTCCAGCTGATTGGCTTCGGCAATGAAGGCCCACAGCGTTTCACGGGCCTTTTCAACGCTCATGCCGTGCAGGTCCAGGCTGCCTTCAAAGGCGATCTGGCCGAGCTTGAGCTTGCGCAACTGGGTTTCCTGCACGCCGTCGCGGCGCCAGAACAGCTCATCCTCAGCGCCTACGTCGATGACGAACTGGTCGGACAGGCCATCGATCACCAACGACTGATCGCTGCGGATGGTCGCTTTCTGCCGCAGGCCAGCCAACTGCTGGCGGTCAGCCTTGGGCTTGCCGACCTCGGCGCGGTCGTGGGTGATCCGCTTGACACCACGCACTTCGCTGCGAAAGAGGGAAAAATCGTCGTCTTGCATGCTGCCTCCACGTATGGCGGCGTAGTTTACGCCACTCCACGCAGCAGCGGCAGTTCTGTCGGCGCCAGGAAGGCGCAGGCAACGCCGCATTCAATTTGCATCGAAACGTCCTGGCCGCGCTGCTGGAAGACGGGTGTCCGCCCCCCCACAGCGCCTGGCGTGCAGGACGAGGACGCAGGCGCTTGGCGTCGAAGGCGTTGCACAGGGTCGTGGCAGGTCGCTGGAGCGGTGCAGCGGTGCAGCGTAGGGCTCGCAGCCGCTCGACAGGTTTCCGATCCGCCGCCGGGTTAGGCTCAGATCAGGCTGGCGGTAGGTGCAACGCAGGCAAAGTTGTCGGCCATCACCGCCATTTCATTCTGGTGAATCTGCGCGGCGGGGATGACGCTGTCCTTGAACGCCAGATCGCGCGTGGCAGAGGCATCCTCGACCAGGGTGCAGCGGTAGCCGTAGTCCTTGGCGCGGCGCACGGTGGTGCTCACGCTGGAATGGCTCATGAAACCGCAGACGATCAGATCGAGGTGGCCAAGGCCCTGCAGGGTCTCGTGCAGCGAAGTGTTCTTGAAGGCGTTGGGCATGCGCTTCTCGATCACCACCTCGCCGTCCTGTGGCTCGAGCCCGGGGATGAACGCGCCGCGTGGCCCTTGCGGGTCGAACAGGCCGCCCACGGTGCCCAGGTGACGCACGTGGACGATCGGACGCCCCGCCTGGCGGGCGGCAGCGAGCAGGCGGGCGATGTTGGCCGTGGCCTCATCCATGCCCGACAGCGCCAGGGGACCACTGAGGTACTCCTTCTGCGCATCGATGATGATCAGGCTGGCCTGGCTCAGTTTGGCCGGCGGATAATCGCGGCCGCTGAGACGGAGCATGGTGGTTGGAACGGACATCAAGGGCTCCTTTGCGATAGGGCTTTTGCGGGCCATTGTCCTCTGCCGCGACGACAATGGGAATGCTTGACAGCGTAAGCGGCATGGTTACTGGCCTGTGGCTATCTGTCGGGGCGCCTGGGGAATCATTTGCAGGCGTGGGCTGATAGACTTTCGCGCTGCCTTCAAAGGAGTCCACTGTGATCACTTCCCGCTTGCGCACTCTGCGCGACCACATCCGCTGGGCGGTCAGCCGCTTCCACGAACACGACCTGTTCTTCGGCCATGGTGCCGACAATGCCTGGGACGAAGCGCGCCTGCTGGTACTCGGCGCGCTGCACTTGCCCTGGGAAGTTGCCGACAGCTACCTCGACTGTCAGCTCGAAGACGATGAGCGTGTTCGTCTGCAGCATTTGCTCAAACGCCGCATCGAAGATCGCACTCCTACCGCGTATCTGCTCGGCGAAGCCTGGTTCTGCGGCATGGCATTCATCGTCGATAAACGCGTGCTGATCCCGCGCTCGCCCATCGGCCAGTTGCTCGAAGAGCGTCTGGAGCCCTGGCTGGGCAGCGAACCGGCGCGCATTCTCGACCTGTGTACCGGCTCTGGCTGCATCGGCATCGTGGCCGCCGATGTGTTCCCCGAGGCCGAGGTGGTGCTTGCAGACCTGTCGTTCGACGCGTTGGAAGTCGCCAACCAGAACATCGAGCGCCACGGCCTCGAAGAGCGTGTCTACACCGTGCAGGGCGACGGCTTTGGCGGCTTGCCGCACCAGCGTTTCGACCTGATCCTGTCGAACCCGCCGTATGTCGACGCCGAAGATTTTGCCGACATGCCTGCCGAATACCAGCATGAACCGGAGCTGGGCCTGGCCTGCGGCAAGGACGGCCTGGACCTGGTGCGACGCATGCTGGCCGAAGCGGCAGACCACCTCACCGACAAGGGCCTGTTGATCGTCGAGGTGGGCAACAGCCAGGTGCACGTCGAACAACGTTACCCGGAAGTGGATTTTGCCTGGCTGACGTTCAAGCACGGTGGCCATGGCGTGTTCATGCTCACTGCCGAACAGTGCCGCCAGCATCAGGACCTGTTCCGCGCCCGCGCCTGATGCCCTGCGCTGCGCCTGCCCTGGCGGGGCAGGCGTTCGCCTCAGCGGGTGGCGATGAAGATCAGCAGCCCGGCCTGGAACACCGCAAAGGCCACCAGGCAGGTGATGGTGAAGCGCAAGCCGCTGTCTTCACGCTCGACCCGCGCCATGCGTTCGTCGCGCTCACGCAATTGGCTGGCCATGTCCTGCAACTGCTGCTCGGCATGCTGCAGCATCGCTGCAGTGTCGAGAATCTGCAGCGCCTGCACCTTGTCTTCGTTCCAGAACGGCCGCAGCTGGCTGACCACGGCGTCGAGCGTATGGCCCTGGGTGGGCTGGCCGTCGGTGTAGCTGATGTCCAGGCCAACGCTGCGCAGCACATGGTCGCGGCGCAGGCGCAGGTCATCGTTCATGGCATCGCGCGCAGGCAGGTCGGCGCCCATCACGCGGTAGTCAGGCCAGCGGCTTTGCAGCCATTTGGCCGCCTGGGCCAGCAGGAAGCGGCCCAGGCCGCGGTTGCTGGGTTCCAGCTGCAGGCCGTGTTCACCACCGACCTGTACCTGGCGCAGCGCGTGATCGACCCGCACGTCGAGGCGGTTCTGCTCCTTGTGGGTCATCTGCCCAGGCAGGCGAATGTCCAGGCGCAGCAGGCTGTGGGTGCTGCTGTGCCGTTCCACCCGACCCCATTGCACGAAACGCAGCCCGCGCGGCCCACTGCGGTCGGTGGGTTGAGCGGTGAGGCGCAGAAGCTGGAAGTCTTCGGTGGCCACTTCGGCCCAGGGCAAGGGCGGGCTGGGTGGGTCTTGCGGCGCTTGGGCCGGTTCCAGGCCGGTGGGGGCGACGGTCATCACGGATCCTCGGGTGCGTGCCGGCTTGGCGCCGTTGCCGTGGCGAGGGATCGAGACCGCTCTCGCTCACGCTGGCTGGGGCTCTGTACGAAAAGTCTTGAGACGAAGGTCAGGCAAGGCGAAAACCGGCGAGGAAGCGGAGTGTACTGGAGTACATGAGCATTCCGAGCTGGTTTTCAACGCAGCATGAACGAGTATCAAGGCTTTTCGTACAGAGCCTAGGGCAGCACGCCCAACGCCGGCGCCTGATCCAGACGCGGAGGGTGGGCCTGCAGCTTGCGTGAATCAATCGGGGCACTGGACGAGCGCGCTGACGGCATCGGCATTGAGCCAATGCCAGTCTATCGGCAGCGACCGGCACAACCTGAGGGTTCAGCGGCCAGGCAGGTCTTGAATGAACGCCACCACTTTTTCGCCCAGCTCGCGCGCCAGCGGCAGCTGCGGGTTGTTGTAGCTCTCGCGCTGCTCGCTCATGTCGCGCGGGCTGATGCGCAGCATGTGGTTCATGCCGTCGATCAGCACCATTTGCGCATCGGGCTTGGCGGCATGCAGCCGTTCGGCATCGAGCACCTCCACCTGCACATCGTTGCGGCCTTGAATGATCAGCGCCGGGAGGGTCAGTCGGCCAAAGGCGGCCGCCGGGTCCTGGCGCAGCAAGGAAATCAGGTACGGCTGCACGCTGGGGCGAAAGGCCTGGCGCAGCGGAGTGGGTACGTCGAGGCTGGTCTGCCCGGCCATCAGGTGGTCGAGCAGCAGGTTGCCGCGCAGCATGTCCGCCGGGCTCAAGCGTTTGGCCAGTTGCTCGCGCAGCACCTGATCGATCGGGCGACCGCTGCCGGCCAAGGTGATCACGGCGCTGGCGCCGGCCTCCTGGGCGGCGAGGCTGGCAATCAGCGCGCCTTCGCTGTGGCCGATGATGATCAGCGGCCCGAAGCGCGGATCGGCACGCAGCTGCTTGCCCCAGGCGACGGCGTCGGCGACATAGCCTTCGACGCTGAGGTCGCGTTCATCGGGGGTCGCCGGCTGGCTGGCCGCCACGCCGCGCTTGTCGTAACGCACGCTGGCGATGCGCTGCTTGGAGAGCATCAAGGCCAGGCGCTTGAGGTTGTCGACCCGCCCGCCCGCAGGGTTGTTGCCATCACGGTCGGTGGGGCCTGAGCCAGCGATGATCAGCACCACGGGCGGTGGGGTGTCTTGCTGCGGCAACAGCAGGCTGCCGTGCAGCACGCCGTGGCCGGTGTCCAGTTCGATCGGGCGTTGTGACACGGTAGGGGCAGCGGCGTAGGCGGCGTTGAGACACAGACACAGCAGGAGCAGGGCGACGAAACGCGAGGTCATGGAGGGGCGCTACGTGGAGAGATAGAGCTCAGACCCAGCGGCCCCTGGAAGGTTCTGCGCCGCCGCAGGCGTTGCGTGCCGGCGAACGAGGCGACGGCGCCTACACCGATCAGGGCCATTTTCCGTATACTCCTCGCTTCGTTCACCTCAGGCAGATTCGCGGAGCGTCCATGTCCGGCAATACCTACGGCAAGCTGTTCACTGTCACCACCGCAGGCGAAAGCCATGGCCCGGCGTTGGTCGCCATTGTCGATGGGTGCCCACCGGGCCTCGAACTGTCCCTGGACGACCTGCAGCACGACCTCGACCGGCGCAAGCCCGGCACCAGCCGGCACACCACCCAGCGTCAGGAAGCCGATGAGGTCGAGATCGTTTCCGGCGTGTTCGAGGGGCGCACCACGGGTTGCTCGATCGGCCTGCTGATCCGCAACACCGATCAGAAATCCAAGGACTACTCGGCGATCAAGGACCTGTTCCGCCCGGCCCACGCCGACTACACCTACCACCACAAGTACGGCACCCGCGACTACCGCGGCGGTGGTCGCAGCTCGGCGCGGGAAACCGCCATGCGCGTGGCGGCCGGCGCCATCGCCAAGAAATACCTGGCCACCCAGGGTATCCGCGTACGCGGCTACATGAGCCAGCTCGGCCCCATCGAGATCCCGTTCCAGACCTGGGATAGCGTCGAGCAGAACGCCTTCTTCAGCCCCAACCCGGCCAAGGTGCCAGAGCTCGAGGCGTACATGGACCAGCTGCGCCGCGACCAAGACTCGGTCGGGGCCAAGATCACCGTGGTGGCCGAAGGCGTCATGCCGGGTCTGGGCGAGCCGATCTTCGACCGTCTGGACGCCGAACTGGCCCATGCGCTGATGAGCATCAACGCGGTCAAGGGCGTGGAAATCGGCGCCGGCTTTGCCAGCGTGGCCCAGCGCGGCACCGAGCACCGTGATGAACTGACGCCAGAAGGCTTCCTCAGCAACAACGCCGGCGGCATCCTGGGCGGCATCTCTTCGGGCCAGCCCATCGTCGCGCACCTGGCCTTGAAGCCAACCTCCAGCATCACCGTGCCGGGGCGCTCCATCGATGTCGACGGCAGCCCGGTCGACGTCATCACCAAAGGCCGCCACGACCCGTGCGTGGGCATTCGCGCCACGCCGATTGCCGAAGCGATGATGGCCATCGTGCTGATGGACCACCTGCTGCGCCACCGCGGGCAGAACGCCGACGTGCGAGTCACCACACCCGTACTCGGCCAGGCCTGATCCTCAGGCCCTGCGGCGGGTGGCTTCAGCGCCCGCCGGCACCATCCGTTCAGCACACCCGCACCACTTCGCCGCGCCGCTGACTGGCGCAGCCCTGCCGTAGCCGCGGAGCCCATGCCCACCATCCCGTACTGGCGCCTCTCCAGCTTCTACCTCTGTTACTTCGCGTTGCTGGGCGCCACCGCGCCGTTTCTCGCGTTGTACTTCGATCATCTGGGCTTTGCCCCGGCGCGCATCGGCGAGCTGGTGGCCATTCCCATGCTGATGCGCTGCGTGGCCCCCAACCTATGGGGCTGGCTCGGTGATCGTAGCGGGCAGCGCTTGCTGATCGTGCGCCTTGGCGCGTTGTGCACCCTGGTCAGTTTCTCCTTGATCTTCTTCGGCCACAGCTACGCCTGGCTGGCCCTGGTGATGGCCCTGCACGCGTTCTTCTGGCACGCAGTGCTGCCGCAGTTCGAGGTCATCACGTTGGCGCACCTGCACGGGCAGACGGCACGCTACAGCCAGGTGCGCCTGTGGGGCTCGATTGGTTTCATCGTCAGCGTGGTCGGCCTGGGCCGGCTGTTCGAGTGGCTGAGCCTGGACATCTACCCCCTGGCCCTGGTGGCAATCATGGGCGGTATCGTCCTCGCCAGCCTCTGGGTGCCCAATGCCCAGCCGGTCGAGCACGGGCAACGGCCGGGGGCCGAGGGCTTCGTGCGGCAGTTGCGCGCGCCTGGGGTGCTGGCCTTCTATGCCTGCGTGGCGTTGATGCAGCTCAGCCACGGGCCTTACTACACCTTCCTCAGCCTGCACCTGGAACACCTGGGCTACGACCGCGGCGCGATTGGCCTGTTGTGGGCGCTGGGGGTGGTGGCAGAAGTGTTGATGTTCCTGGTGATGAGCCGGCTGTTCGCGCGGGTCTCGATCCAGGCGGTGCTGCTGGTCAGCTTCGCGCTCGCCTCGGTGCGCTGGCTGTTGCTGGGAACCCTGGCGGACGTGCCGGCGGTACTGATCCTGGCGCAGCTGATGCACGCGGCCACCTTCGGCTGCTTCCATGCGGCCAGCATTGCATTCGTGCAATCGAGCTTCGGCCCGCGCCAGCAGGGCCAGGGGCAGGCGCTGTATGCCGCGTTGTCGGGTATCGGCGGCGCCCTCGGTGCGCTGTACGCCGGTTATGCCTGGAGCCTGCTGGGCGCCACCTTTACCTTTGCCGTCGCCAGCCTTGCTGCGCTGGCGGCTGCCCTGATCACCGCGTTCGCCCTGAGCGCCTCCCGGAGCCTGTCACGATGAGCATTCTCAGCGTCTTCCACTGCACCCGTCCCGCGCAACCCAACAAGGTCCTCACCCATGCCACTGACATCGCCACCACCCTGGCCGAGCATGGCGTGCAGTTCAGTCAGGCTGAACTCATCGGCCAGCCGCGCCCAGGCGCTGGCCAGCCAGCGGTGCTGGAGGCGCTGGGCAGTGAAGTGCAGGCCTTGTCGAGCGCCCATGGCTGCGCTGCGGTCAGCGTGATCGACTGCGACGGTTCGAATGCAGGACATGCACCGGCAGAAGGCGAACATGCCTACGACACGCCGGAAACCCTGATGATCCTCAGCGGACGTGCACAGATGAGCGTGCGCAGCGGCGATTGGGTGCTGGCGGTGCTGTGTGAGCGAGGCGATGTGCTGCGGGTGCCGGGCGGCAGCGGGCGCTGGCTGAGCCTGGGCGACCATCCGTTCTGCGTGGCACTGCGGATGCGAGAGGGGGAGGGTGATGCGTTACCGGTGGTCAGCGAACACGCAGGCCCAAGCGAATTTCCAGGCATGGATGAACTCTGAGGTATTAGTGGGGCCATAGACATGGCCCCAGGTCATGCAATGCGGGGTTTAGCGGTAGGTCGGCAGAGCGAAGCGCTGTTGGCTTTGCAGCATCGAGATCACCGGCAGCTCGCTGGCTTGTTCGGCCAGGTCACGGCGGATGGCACTGATGGCCCACGACAGTTGCTCGGCGCTGTGCAGTTGAGCGTACGACAGCACACGGCGGCTGACTTTGCTGTCAGCGGCGCGCAGGGTCAGCAGGATGCCACCGTCAGGACGGGGCTGCGTGTTGACTTGGTACCCTGGGAAGACGGAAGTGAATTTCTGTTGAATAAGGTCCATGTCGAGCTCCTGAACGGTAAGGGTTGCAGATTCTGTTCAAGAGAGTTGCAGCGACCGTGCCAGCTTTTGCGCTGAATAAAATCCCTTTAAAAACAATCACTTAATTTGTTTCAGAATTAGTTACTCGTTGCAGCCTGCAAGGTCGTGCACTTTGCACAGTGCAATTTGCAATGCCGGGCTGGCACATAGCCCAGCGCTTTCGTGGCGATAGATTCTGAACCTTTGTCTTCTGGCGCAGGCCTGACGCAGTATTGGGCGAACAATCTGCCAGGAGATCCATCATGCAAGACGCTGCCCCCGCCACCATGACCGATGAAGAAACCGCTGCCTTTGCCGAGCAGGTCTTCGACTGCGCCCGTCGCGGCGATGCCGACATGCTCACGCGCCTGCTGGGCAGCGGTTTGCCGGTCAACCTGCGTAATGGCAAGGGCGATACATTGCTGATGCTCGCCAGTTATCACGGCCATTTCGAGGCGGTGCAGGTGTTGCTCAAGCACGGCGCTGACCCCCTGCTGGCCAATGACAACGGGCAGATGCCGATTGCCGGGGCGGCGTTCAAGGGTGACCTGCCGATGATCAAGCTGCTGATGAAGCACGGTGTGCCGGTTGACGCCGCTGCCGCCGACGGCCGCACTGCGCTGATGCTGGCAGCGATGTTCAACCGTAGCGAGATTCTGGAATTCCTCTTGGCGCAAGGCGCAGACCCGTCGCTTCAGGACGCACGCGGTGCCACCGCGCTGGTGGCCGCCCAGACCATGGGTGCCGTGGACGCCGCCGCACGGCTGCAAGCGCTGGCCGGCTGACCCGGGCAGGGGTATTCTTGGCGCCTTTTTCCACCTGCCAGGCGACCCCTCCCATGAAAAACCCGTTGCGCGAACTCATTGCCCTCATCGGCGCGGGCTGCATGCCTGAACAGGACATCGAGCGCATCGCCGACGAAGCCGCCCAGGCTTACGCCGATCCGGCCGCTTTCCTGGCTGCCAACCCCGACATCAACTACGACGACAGCTTCCCCATCCCGCTGGGCGAATGGGTGGTGGTCGGCAGCCTGCCCGACACCGTGCTGTTCCAGGCCGAGACCTATCAGCAACTGTTCGAGGCCATCAGTGGTTCGTTCGATCAGAGCGTCGCCTTCAACCTCAAGCCCAAGCAGCTGGCGCGCACCGAGCCACTGACTGCGTTGAACCGCATCCAGGTGCAGATGAGTGCGTTGAATAAAGAAGGCGGCGGCTATGTCTTGCTCAACTTCAGCCAGGAGCTGGATGACCCGCTGCACATGGTGATCGCCGCGCGCAATGATCTGCCGCGCATCCTGGAACTGGCCGCCGAAGTGGGCATCGCCGCCGAACCTGCGCTGGAGGCGCTGAAGGCCGCTCAGGCCTGAGCCGCAGCCTCCTCGTGGGCAGGTGGTCTTACCGCGCAAACGCGTACCTGTGCGGCCGGTCCGGCGCTCCGGTAATCTATGGGCTACGCCGCGCACCTGTGGGAGCGGCTTCAGCCGCGATGGGCTGCTCAGCAGCCCTGACATCTGCAATCGCGGTTTATCGGGGTACGCGTCGCTTGAGTCAGGACGGCTGCGCCGTCCATCGCGACTAAAGTCGCTCCTACCCGGATCGCGGGCTCCTACCGGACCGCGTTTCTCCACCCGGATCGCTTGCTCCCACCCGGACCACACGCGCTCATTCATCACATAGTGCGCACGTCTGGCAGCTCACTTGGCCAGGTATTTCATCCCGTCTTCCAGCCCTTGCAGCGTCATGGGAAACATCCGCGCTTCCAGCAGTTCGCGCACCAGCCCGATCGAGGTGGTGTAGTCCCATGCGCGGGTTGGATAGGGATTGATCCAGATGACCTTGCGAAATTTCTCCAGTACCCGCTGCATCCACACGTAGCCGGCTTCCTCGTTCCAGTGCTCGACGCTGCCGCCCGGCTGAGTGATCTCGTAAGGCGCCATGGCCGCGTCGCCGACGAACACCACGCAATAGTCATCGCCATACTTGTGCAACAGGTCGAACGTGGCCATGCGCTCGTTGCTGCGGCGCTGATTGTTCTTCCACACCGACTCGTAGATGAAGTTGTGGAAGTAGTAGTACTCCAGGTGCTTGAACTCGCTGCGGCATGCCGAGAACAGCTCCTCGCAGACCCGTACATGGGCATCCATCGAACCGCCGATGTCGAACAGCAACAGCAGCTTCACGGCATTGCGCCGCTCCGGGCGCATCTGGATGTTCAGCAAGCCGGCATCGCGCGCGGTGTGGTCGATGGTGCCGGCAATGTCGAATTCTTCGGCGGCGCCCTGGCGGGCGAACTTGCGCAGGCGGCGCAGGGCCAGCTTGATGGTGCGGGTGCCCAGTTCGACTTGATCGTCGAGGTTCTGGTACTCGCGCTGCTCCCAGACCTTCACCGCCTTGCCCTGGCGCTCGCCGGCATCGCCCACGCGGATGCCCTCGGGGTTGTAGCCGCCTGAGCCGAAGGGGCTGGTGCCACCGGTACCGATCCACTTGTTGCCGCCGGCATGGCGCTCCTTCTGCTCGGCCAGGCGCTGCTTGAAGGCTTCGATCAGCCTGTCCAGGCCGCCAAGGGACTGGATCTGCGCCCGCTCTTCAGCGCTCAGCGAGCGCTCGAATTCCTTGCGCAACCAGTCTTCGGGAATCAGCGCCTCCAGGTGCCGATCGAGGTCGACCAGTCCATTGAAATAGGCACCGAACGCGCGGTCGAACTTGTCGAAATGCCGCTCGTCCTTGACCAGGATCGTGCGGGCGAGGAAGTAGAACTGCTCCATGTCGGCGAACACCACGTGCTGCTCCAGGGCCGCATGCAGGTCGAGCAGTTCGCGCAGCGACACCGGCACCTTGGCCGCGCGCAGTTCGGTAAACAGGTTGAGCAGCATGATGGGCTCCTCAGCGGTTGCCGCGGCGGCTCATGAAGGCCAGGCGTTCGAGCAGCTGCACGTCCTGTTCGTTTTTCACCAGGGCCCCCGCCAGGGGTGGAATGGCCTTGGTCGGATCACGCTCGCGCAGCACTGCCTCGCCGATGTCATCGGCCATCAGCAGCTTGAGCCAATCGACCAGCTCCGAGGTGGACGGCTTCTTCTTCAGGCCCGGCACCTTGCGCACATCGAAAAACACATCCAGCGCCTCGCTCACCAGCGACTGGCTGATGTTCGGATAATGCACGTCGACGATACGTTGCAGCGTGGCGCGGTCGGGGAAAGCGATGTAATGGAAGAAGCAGCGGCGCAGGAAGGCGTCGGGCAGCTCTTTCTCGTTGTTCGAGGTAATGATGATGATCGGCCGGTGCCGGGCCTTGATGGTTTCATCGGTCTCGTAGACGTAGAACTCCATGCGGTCGAGTTCTTGCAACAGGTCGTTGGGGAATTCGATGTCGGCCTTGTCGATCTCATCGATCAGCAGTACCACCCGCTCGTCGGCCTCGAACGCTTCCCAGAGCTTGCCCTTCTTCAGGTAGTTGCGCACATCGTGGACCTTGTCCACGCCCAGTTGCGAGTCGCGCAGGCGGCTCACGGCATCGTACTCGTACAGGCCTTGCTGGGCCTTGGTGGTCGACTTGATGTGCCAGGTGATCAGCCGCGCGCCGAACGAGGCCGCCAGTTGTTCGGCCAGCAAGGTCTTGCCGGTGCCCGGCTCGCCCTTGACCAGCAGGGGGCGTTGCAGGGTGATCGAGGCATTGACCGCGAGTTTCAGGTCGTCGGTGGCGACGTAGTCGCGGGTCCCTTCAAATTTCATCGAGCGTTCCTCATGGCCGGCAATGGGCAGTGCGGGGGACTATAACCGCAGCCTGGTGCGCAAATGCAACCCAGCTGTGCGGGGGCAGCAGCAGTCAGTCAAGTGATCGGGCCTCTCCCAGTTGATCGAAGCGCCGGACCGCTCAGCCACTGGGGCTGAATGCCAGCCCAAATAGCCAGAACGCGGGCCAACCGGCTGCATCGGTCTATTCGGCATCGGGCTTTGGCTGTTCGTAGCGGGCATTGAACGCCTGCACGAAGCCATTGCGCAGAATCTGCAGGAAGGCCTGGAAGGCGCTGATGTCCTGTTGGTGCACGCTGCCACTGAGATTGACGCGGGTGGCGAACTGGTTCTTCGGCTGATTCTTCAATACGTTCTGGCCAGCGCCGACCACCGCTTCCCACACCGAGCGGAAGAAACCCTTGTCTTTGTTTTCCACATCCTGCTGCCAGTTGAACACTTCCACGTCACGCAGCAGCGGCTTGATGTAGCCATTGAGCCGACCGTTTTCGGCCTGGGCTTCGATCACCACCTCGCCATGGCCGGCGTTGAAGTCGAACTTGCCATACGCGCTGGCGAAATCATTGAGCTGACGCAGGGTGATGTCGCGGGCGCGCAGACGGAACTGGAAGTCATCGAAGTCGCTGAACGGGTCGAAGGTGGCGCTGCTTTCGACCTTGGCGTCACCGAACAGCCGCGCCTTGGCCTCGAAGCTGGCATCGCGGCGGCCTTCCTGGTCGCGCACGTTGGTCAGGTTGTGAATGCTGGCTTCGAGCTGGGTGGCCTGCAGGCGTACCGGAGGCTTGGACTGGAAGTTGCGAAAGCTGAGGGTGCCGTCGTGGATCAGCACTTCGTTCAAGGTGATGGGCAACAGCTTGTCCAACTGCTGACGCCAATCGGTGCCCTGGCCGGACTGCGACGTCTGTTTGCTGCCACCGTCGACGAAGTTGATCACCGGGCTGTCGAAGGTCACCTGGGCCACTACGGCCTGGTCATACCAGAGCGAATGCCAGCTCACCGAGATGTCGATGACGGGTGCTTCGAGCAGCGGTACGGGCACCTTGCCGCTGGTCTTGACGATCTTCAGGCCGTTGATCGTGTAGGCGCCGCGCCACCAGGCGAGGTCGACGTCGCTGACCTGGCCACGGTAGTCGCCCATGTCGGCCAGTTTCTCGTTGAGGTAGTCGCGCACCAGCCAGGGCAGGGTCAGGTGCAGGGCCACCAGCAGCACGAGCAGGCTGACGAGGCTGACCAGTGGCCAGCGGTAACGGGCTTTCATCGACGGTGCTCCATGGTGCCTCTCCAGATGCGGTAGGAGGTTGACCGTGAGCGGTCGCTGCGAGTTCGACAGGCTTTACGGGCTACCGGGGCAGGCTTACCCTGAGCGTCTACATCGCCTGCCAAAGGACCCAGCATGAGCCGCATCTACGCAGACAACGCCCACTCCATCGGCAACACGCCACTGGTACAGATCAACCGCATCGCCCCGCGCGGGGTCACCATCCTGGCCAAGATCGAAGGGCGCAACCCCGG
Source organism: Pseudomonas sp. (assembly GCF_032058845.1). GTDB lineage: Bacteria > Pseudomonadota > Gammaproteobacteria > Pseudomonadales > Pseudomonadaceae > Aquipseudomonas. The sequence continues at coordinate 54,072 of NZ_DAMCCR010000001.1, forward strand.
CTACTCGGTCAAGTGCCGGATCGGCGCAAACATGGTCTGGGAGGCGGAAGCCAGCGGCAAGCTCAAGCCGGGCATGACCCTGGTGGAACCCACCTCGGGCAACACCGGCATCGGCCTGGCCTTCGTCGCCGCTGCCCGCGGCTACAAGCTGCTGCTGACCATGCCCGCCTCCATGAGCCTGGAGCGGCGCAAGGTGCTCAAGGCGCTGGGCGCCGAACTGGTGCTTACCGAACCGGCCAAGGGCATGAAAGGCGCCATCGAGAAGGCCAGCGAAATCGTCGCCTCCGATCCTGCGCTCTATTACATGCCGGGCCAGTTCGAAAACCCGGCCAACCCGGCCATCCATGAAAAGACCACCGGCCCGGAAATCTGGAACGACACCGACGGGGCCATCGATGTGCTGGTCGCAGGCGTCGGCACCGGCGGCACCATCACCGGCATTTCGCGTTACATCAAGCACACGGCAGGCAAGCCGATCCTGTCCGTGGCGGTCGAGCCCGTCAGCTCGCCGCTGATCACCCAGACCCTGGCCGGCCAGGAACTGCAACCGGCGCCGCACAAGATCCAGGGTATTGGCGCCGGTTTCGTGCCGAAGAACCTCGACCTGTCGATCGTCGATCAGGTTGAAACCGTCACCGATGAAGAGTCCAAGGCCATGGCTTTGCGGTTGATGCAGGAGGAGGGGATTCTCTGCGGGATTTCTTGCGGTGCGGCCATGGCGGCTGCGGTGCGCCTGGCCGAAAAGCCGGAAATGCAGGGCAAGACGATCGTGGTGATCCTGCCGGACTCGGGCGAGCGTTACCTGTCAAGCATGCTGTTCAGCGACCTGTTCAGCGAGCAGGAAAACCAGCAGTAATTTGTTCGCCGTCTGCAACCACTGATCCGGCGCACTGCCGGGTCAGCGCATTGCGCGCGAACGCTTGATCGGACACATCGCCCGGGGTTGTTTTTCGCTGGGGCGGATGGGTTTATGCGCGCAGGAAAACCAGCAATAAGCCCTGCGTCGCTCTGCACCACTGATCCGGCGCAATGCCGGGTCAGCACACGGCGTGCACACTCTTGATCGGACGCATCGCCCCGGGTTGTTTTTCCCTGGGGCGGATGGGTTTATGATGTCCGGCGATTTCTGGCAGCCATCGCCTGTTTTCCTCTCCAAGGAGTGTTGCATGACGTTTTCCTTCATCGCCAAGGCGGGTGTCCTGCTGGTGTTCATTGGCAGCGTGCTGTATGTGCACCTGCGCGGCAAGGCGCGCTTGCCGGTCCTGCGCCAGTTCGTCAACCATTCGGCGCTGTTCGCCCCCTACAACGCGCTGATGTACCTGTTCTCCGGCGTGCCGTCCAAGCCCTATCTGGACCGCCAGCGGTTCCCCGAGCTGGACGTGCTCAAGGACAATTGGCAGGAAATCCGCGTCGAGGCCATGCGCCTGTTCGACGAGGGCTATATCCGCGCTGCCGAGAAAGACAACGACGCAGGTTTCGGCTCGTTCTTCAAGAAAGGCTGGAAGCGCTTCTACCTGAAGTGGTACGACAAGCCGCTGCCGTCTGCCGAGGCGCTGTGCCCACGCACTGTAGAGCTGGTCAGCAGCATCCCCAACGTCAAGGGCGCGATGTTCGCCCTGTTGCCGGGCGGCAGCCACCTCAACCCGCACCGCGATCCGTTCGCCGGCTCCCTGCGCTATCACCTGGGGCTGTCGACGCCGAACTCGGACAACTGCCGCATCTACGTCGACGGTCAGCCCTACGCCTGGCGCGACGGGGAAGACGTGATGTTCGATGAGACCTACGTGCACTGGGTCAAGAACGAAACCGACATGACCCGGGTGATCCTCTTCTGCGACGTCGAGCGGCCGCTCAACAGCCCGTTGTTGACCCGACTCAATCGCCAGGTCAGCGCCTTCCTGGGGCGTGCCACTGCGCCGCAGAACACCGATGACGAACGCGTGGGCGGGATCAACCAGGCCTACGCCTGGAGCAAGCGCTTCAGCAACAGGTTCAGCGCCCAGGTGAAACAGTTCAAGCGCGCCAACCCCAAGGCTTACCGCATCCTGCGGCCGGTGCTGGCGGTAGTCGTGGCATACCTGCTGTATCGCTGGTTGTTCTGATGCTCAACCCGCGCCGGGCAGCAAGCCGTCCGGTAGCGGGTGTCGCAACACCCCCTCCTCGAAGTCCACGATCCCGGCCTCGCGCTGTACCAGCAGAAAGTACAGCAGCGGGGCGATGCTGGCCTGCGCCGGGACATGAATCGCCAACAGCCGTGTCGAGCGTTCCAGCTCGCACGGGCAGGCGAAGTCCTGCAGCGCGGCATGCACCTCATCCAGGTCATCGTTGACCTTGACCATCACCCGCAACATCGAAGCGCCGCTGCTGTGCAGCAGCCTGTCGAGCCAGAGCGCCTCGCCTTCGCGGCGCACGCTGATAAGGTCGCCAGGGGCGATGTCGTAGGCGTGGAAGGGCAGGCTGTCGATGCGGTAGCCGTGTTCGGTTCGCTGCGCCCAGAGCCCTTCCACCGACGCGGTGGGGTAGCCGTTGGCGTCGTGGGGCAAGCGCACCAGCACCTTGCAGAAATCGCCATGACCTTCGCTCATGCCGGGTCCAGTCGCCTGGCGCGGGCAGGACGCAGCACCAGCCACAGCGCCAGGCTGATCAGCACGCCGCCGTACAAGTGGCCGAGCGACAGCGGTTCATCCAGCAGCCAGGCGCCCCATAGCACGCCGAACACCGGGATCAGGAAGGTCACTGTGCTGGCTCGCACCGGGCCGATGTCGCTGAGCAGCCGGAAATACAGCACGTAGGCGAAGGCCGTACACAGCAGGCCCAGCCCCAGCAGCGAGCCCCAGACCGACCAGCCGCCCCAGCTGGCCGGAGGCTGGGTGGTGACGCTCCACAGAAACGCCGGGGTCAGCAGCAACGTGGCGCCAAGCATGCTGCCAAGCGCCGACAGCCGACTGTCCAGCCCGCTCACCCAGCGCCGTGCGAGGAACCCGGCAAAGCCGTAGCAGGTGGTGGCCGCCAGGCAGGCGAGGGCGCCTTGTATCAGCGACGCATCCAGCGCCACGGGCCCCGCACCGCTGAGGATGGCGACGCCAAGCAGGCCGAGAGCGATGCCGATCAGCTTGGGCAGGGTCATGCGTTCATGGAAGAACAGCGCACCGATCAGCACGCCCATCAACGGCGTGGTGGCATTGAAGATCGCCGAGTACCCGGCCGGCAACACTTGTGCGGCGACTGAGTAGAAGGTCGCGGGAATGCCGGAATTGATCATCCCCAAGACCAGGCAGGCTTTCAGCTTGCCCTGGAAATGCCAGCCGACCCGAGAGGCCGCGACGATGGCGATCAGGCCCAGGCAGGCGATCGATACGCGAAAGAACGCGGTGGGCACGGTGCCAAGCTCAGGGGCGATGATCCGCATGAACAGGAAGCTCGCACCCCAGACGGCGGCGAGCAGGATCAGGCGGATGAGGGCGGTAGCGGGCACGGATGGCTCCAGGAAAAAGACGGGGCGTCGTTGTGTTTGTGTGTGGGGGGGCGGGACGGCGTTGCCGGCCATCGCGACTGACCGGAGCGCCGGACCGGCCCCACCCAGACCGCGCTTACTTCTATTTCGGCCCTGTGGGAGCGGCTTCAGCCGCGATGGGCGGCGCAGCCGACCCAAAGGCTGACACTTCGGTTTTCCTGCTGTTTCGCGGCGTCTGAATCGGGCCGGCTGTGCCGGCCATCGCGGCTAAAGCCGCTCCCACAGGGATCGCGTTGCTGTCGACAGAGGCCTGATCCGACCGTTTGTCAGCCCTTGACGGAAGACAGTTGGCTCCTACTGGGCCACAGGGTTGCTCGGCAACACTGCCCCGCCCGCCAAGGCTGACCTCACTGCGCGTTGAGCGCCCGCCCATTCACGGTCTTGCTGTCCGGCCCCATCAGGTACAGGTATACCGGCAGGATGTCTTCGGGCAGCGGGTTGTTCTGCGGATTTTCACTGGGATAGGCCTGGGCACGCATGCTCGTGCGGGTCGCCCCCGGGTTGATGCTGTTGGCCCTCACCGGCGCCACGCCGTCCAGCTCATCGGCCAAGGTCTGCATCAGGCCCTCGGTGGCGAACTTCGACACCCCATAGGCACCCCAGTAAGCCCGGCCCACGCGACCGACGCTGCTGGAGGTGAACACCACCGACGCGTCCTCGGACAATTTCAGCAGCGGCAACAGCGTGCTGGTCAGCATGAACGTGGCATTGACGTTGATGTGCATCACCCGCATGAAGTGATCGCCCGACAACTGCTCCACCGGCGTGCGCGGCCCGATGATCGAGGCATTGTTGAGCAACCCATCGAGGCGCCCGAACTGGTTCTCGATCATCACTGCCAGCTCGTCGTACTGGTGCGCCAGGGCGGTTTCGAGATTGAACGGGATGACCACCGGTTCCGGGTGGCCGGCTGCCTGAATCTGGTCATAGACCTCGTTCAGGTTGGCCTCGGTCTTGCCCAGCAGCAGCACGGTGGCGCCCAGCGCGGCGTAGGCCTTGGCAGCGGCGGCACCGATGCCGCGGCCAGCACCGGTGACCAGAATCACACGGTCCTTGAGCAGCTCGGGGCGGGCGGTGTAGTCGAACATGGCAGAGGTCCTTGCAGTCGGAGAGAGGAATGCGGCGCGCTCAGCAGCCACACAGCGCGCTGTCGAGCACCTTGCGCAGATCCAGCGGATGGTCCACCACCACATCGGCGCCCCAGTTGTTGGGGTTGTCCTCGGGGTGGATATAGCCAAAGCGCACGGCGGCGGTACGGGTGCCAGCGTCACGGCCCGACTCGATATCGCGCAGGTCGTCACCGACGAACAGCACGCTGGCCGGGTCCAGCTTGAGCGTGGCGCAGGCCAGAATCAGCGGCTCGGGGTCGGGCTTGCTGTTTTTCACGTGGTCCGGGCAGATCAGCAGCGCCGAGCGCTCGGCCAGGCCCAGGCGCTGCATGATCGGCTCGGCGAAGCGCAGCGGTTTGTTGGTTACCACACCCCACAGCAGGCCGCCTTTCTCGATGTCGTCGAGCAAGGTGTCCATGCCGTCGAACAGGCGGCTGTGCACGGCACAATCGCGCTGATAGCGCTCGAGAAACTCCAGGCGCAATGGCTCGAAGCGCTCATCGTCCGGCTCGATGCCAAAGGTGGCGCAGACCATCGCCCGCGCACCGCCCGAGATCACATCGCGGACGGTCTTGTCAGCGACAGGCGCCAGGCCGCGCTCGGCGAGCATGGCCTGGGCGATAGCGATGAAGTCTGGCGCGGTGTCCAGCAGGGTGCCATCCATGTCGAACAGAACAGCTTGCAAACGCATGCTTAGGCCTCGCGCAGGGTCTGGATCATGTAGTTGACGTCAACGTCACTGCTCAGCTTGTAGTGCTTGGTCAGCGGGTTGTAGGTCAGGCCGATGATGTCCTTGACCTCAAGGCCAGCGGCACGACCCCAGGCACCCAGCTCGGACGGGCGGATGAATTTCTTGAAGTCATGGGTGCCGCGCGGAAGCATCTTGAGGATGTATTCAGCGCCGACGATGGCCAGCAGATAGGCCTTGGGGTTGCGGTTGATGGTCGAGAAGAACACCTGGCCGCCCGGCTTGACCAGGCGCTTGCAGGCCTCGATCACCGAGGATGGGTCGGGCACGTGCTCGAGCATCTCGAGGCAGGTGACCACATCGAACTGGCCGGGCATTTCGTCGGCCAGTGCTTCGGCAGTGATCTGCCGATAGTCCACTTCCACCCCTGATTCCAGCTGGTGCAGGCGGGCCACCGACAGCGGCGCCTCGCCCATGTCGATGCCCGTGACGGTCGCACCGCGCAGGGCCATGGCTTCGCTGAGAATGCCGCCGCCGCACCCGACGTCGAGCACCTTCTTGCCGGCCAGGCCGACGCGCTCGTCGATCCAGTTGACGCGCAGCGGATTGATGTCATGCAGCGGCTTGAACTCGCTCTCGCGGTCCCACCAGCGGTGGGCAAGGGCCTCGAACTTGGCGATTTCAGCGCGATCGACGTTGCTCATTGAACCATTCCTCGGAAGATCTTCATTAATAGGGGTGCCTGCAGCGCTGCTGCGTCATGGGCGCTGCGCTCGCATGCGCTCGCCCCAGGCCCGCGCGTTAGCGGCCAGGGCGTTGGCGTCCATGCGCGTCAGGCGGCGGTCGTCGAGCAGCTGCTGCCCTTCGACCCACACATGCCGCACGCAATCGCGGCCAGTGGCGTAGATGAGTTGGGACACCGGATCATGCACCGGTTGTTGCGCCAGGCCGGACAGATCGAACACCACCAGGTCGGCGGCCTTGCCGACTTCCAGTGAGCCGGCACGCGCCTCGATGCCCAGGGCGCGGGCGCCGTTGAGTGTGGCCATGCGCAATGCACGATGGGCGTCCAGGGCACTGGCAGAGTCGGCCACGGCCTTGGCCAGCAGCGCCGCAGTACGGGTTTCACCGAGCAGGTCGAGGTCATTGTTGCTGGCCGCGCCATCGGTGCCGACCGCGACATTCACGCCGGCCTGCCACAGCTGCTCGACCGGGCAGAAACCGCTGGCCAGCTTGAGGTTGGACTCCGGGCAGTGCACCACGCTGGTGTTGCTTTCCACCAGCAGGGCCAGGTCGTCATCGCTGACCTGGGTCACGTGTACCGCCTGCATGCGCGGGCCCAGCAGGCCCAGACGGCTGAGCCGGGCCAGTGGGCGCTCACCGTGCTCGTTCACGGCCTGCGCCACTTCGCTGGCGGTTTCGTGCACATGCATCTGCAGCGGCGCGTCGAGCTGGTCGGCGATGACGCGGATCTTCTCCAGGCTGGCATCGCTCAGCGTGTACGGCGCATGCGGCCCCAGTGCCAGGGTGATGCGCGAGTGCTGGCGCAGGTCGTCGAACAGTTCGATGGCCTGGTGCAGGCCATCGTCCACCGTGCGTGCGCCAGGGATCGGGAAGTCCAGCAAGGGCACGGCGATCTGCGCACGGATGCCACTGCGCTGCACGCGGTCGCAGGCCTGGCGCGGGAAGAAATACATGTCGGCAAAACAGGTGATGCCGCCGAGCAGCTGTTCGGCAATGGCCAGGTCGGTGCCATCGGCAACGAAGGCTTCATCGACCCAGCGCGCTTCGGCCGGCCAGATGTGCTGTTCGAGCCAGGTCATCAAGGGCAGGTCATCGGCCAGGCCGCGAAACAGGCTCATGGCGGCATGGCCGTGGGCGTTGATCAGCCCAGGCGCCAGCAGGCAATCAGGCAGTTCACGCACCTGTGTGGCCGCAGGCGCCCGGTGACGCGGGCCGATCCAGGCGATCAGGCCGTCACGCACGCCCAGGGCATGTTCGGTCAGCACCACGCCTGCGGGTTCGACCGGCACCAGCCATTGGGGAATCAGCAGCAGGTCGACAGGGGGCGCGGCACTGGGCATGCAGGGTGTACCTGGGTTTCGGCAGAGCGCGGAGTATACCGCAATGCCACAGGGTTGAGCTTCCCCGGCAGGGCCCGCCTGCGACGGGGGTGAGCGTTTCCCGAGCACCTGTGCAGGCAGCTCGGTATACTTCGCCGTTTTTCACACGTGAACGGCGAGGAGAAGCAATGCGCGAGCGACTTTTGGCGGCAGAGAAGGTGATCGGCATCCGCTGGCGCGATGGCGCGCTGCACCTGCTCGATCAGCGCCTGTTGCCGGCTCACGAGCATTGGCTGATCTGTACCGAAGTGGGCGAGGTGGCCGCGGCGATCCGCAACATGGCTGTGCGCGGCGCGCCGGCCATTGGCATCAGCGCCGCCTATGGGCTGGTGCTGGCGATGCGCGAGCGATTGACCGAAGGCGAGGGCTGGGAGCAGTCCCTGGAAGAAGACTTCATGGCCCTGGCCGAGTCGCGCCCCACGGCCGCCAACCTGTTCTGGGCGCTCAATCGCATGCGTGAGCGCTGGTTGCGTGTGCGCCCCGGCGAACCTGTGCTGGCCGCGCTCGAGGCCGAGGCCGTGGCGATCCACGCGAGCGACCGAGAAGCCAACCTGACCATGGCCCAGTACGGCGTCGAGCTGATCCGTCGGCACCAGGGCAGCGAGCAGACCTTCTTCACCCATGGCAACGCCGGCGCCCTGGCCTGTGGTGGTATCGGCACGGCGCTCGGGGTGATTCGCGCCGCGCAGCTCGAAGGCATGGTCGAGCGGATCTATGTCGACGAAACCCGGCCCTGGCTGCAAGGCTCGCGCCTGACCGCCTGGGAACTGGCCAACGAAGGCGTGGCCGTGACCCTGTGCGCGGATTCCGCCGCGGCTCACCTGATGAAGACCAAGGGCATCACCTGGGTGATCGTCGGTGCCGAGTGCATCGCCGCCAACGGTGATGTCGCCGCCAAGATCGGCACCTATCAACTGGCCGTCGCGGCCATGCACCATGGCGTGCGGTTCATGGTCGTGGCGCCGAGCACCAGCATCGACCTGAACCTCGAGAGCGGCGACGACATCGAGTTGGAGGAGCGGCACGCCGACGAGCTGCTGGATGTGGCAGGCGAGCGGGTCGCGGCGAGCGTGGAGGTGGTCAATCCGGTGTTCGACGTGACGCCGGCCGACCTGATCGATGCGATCGTGACCGAGCGCGGCATCATCGAGCGGCCCGATGCCGCCAAGATCGCGCAGATGGTGTGCCGCAAGCGCTTGCACTGAGCCCCGGTCGGGGACGTTTCGCGAAGGGATCGGCAGCACGCGCGAGATGCTGCCAGATCTCCCATCACCCCGGTCGTTGTGGTAACATCCGGCGGTTTCCAAGGCGGCCCATGATGGCTGTCTTCATTGCGCAAATCCATGTCACAACTCATTGATTTGTCGTAAGTCGTCGCACCCTTGTGCGTTGCGGCGGCGAGCTTCGTTCGTCCCAGGAGGGATTTGACGGAGTTTCACCAGAAAAAGGAATCAGGCTTCTCATGGGCGAACTGGCCAAAGAAATCCTCCCGGTCAATATCGAAGACGAACTGAGACAGTCTTACCTCGACTACGCGATGAGCGTGATTGTCGGGCGAGCGCTGCCCGATGCGCGTGACGGCTTGAAGCCGGTGCATCGTCGCGTTCTGTTTGCGATGAGCGAGTTGGGCAACGACTGGAACAAGCCGTACAAGAAATCCGCCCGTGTGGTCGGTGACGTGATCGGTAAGTATCACCCCCACGGTGACACTGCCGTCTACGACACCATCGTGCGCATGGCGCAGCCGTTCTCCCTGCGCTACCTGCTGGTAGACGGCCAGGGCAACTTCGGCTCGGTCGACGGCGACAACGCCGCGGCCATGCGATACACCGAAGTGCGCATGTCCAAGCTGGCGCACGAGCTGCTGGCCGACCTGCACAAGGAAACCGTCGACTGGGTGCCGAACTACGACGGTACCGAGCAGATCCCGGCGGTCATGCCTACGCGCATCCCCAACCTGCTGGTCAACGGCTCCAGCGGCATCGCTGTGGGTATGGCCACCAACATTCCGCCGCACAACCTCGGCGAAGTGATCGATGGCTGCCTGGCGCTGATCGACAATTCCGAGATCACGGTCGATGAACTGATGCAGTTCATCCCGGGTCCGGACTTCCCGACTGCCGGGCAGATCAACGGTCGCCAGGGCATCATCGAGGCCTACCGCACCGGTCGTGGCCGCATCTACATGCGCGCCCGCTCGGCCATCGAAGACATCGACAAGGTCGGTGGTCGCCAGCAGATCGTCATCACCGAGCTGCCGTACCAGCTGAACAAGGCGCGTCTGATCGAGAAGATCGCCGAGCTGGTCAAAGAGAAGAAGCTCGAGGGCATCACCGAACTGCGCGATGAGTCCGACAAGGACGGCATGCGCATCGTCATCGAGCTGCGCCGTGGCGAAGTGCCGGAAGTGGTGCTCAACAACCTCTATTCGCAAACCCAGCTGCAGAGCGTGTTCGGCATCAACATCGTCGCCCTGATCGACGGTCGTCCGCGCCTGCTGAACCTCAAGGACCTGCTCGAAGCGTTCGTCCGTCACCGCCGCGAAGTGGTCACCCGGCGCACCGTGTTCGAGCTGCGCAAGGCGCGCGAGCGGGGCCATATCCTCGAAGGGCAGGCGGTCGCGCTGTCCAACATCGATCCGGTCATCGCCCTGATCAAGGCCTCGCCAACGCCTTCCGAGGCCAAGGAAGCGCTGATCTCCACGCCGTGGGAATCGTCTGCCGTGCAGGTCATGGTCGAACGCGCCGGGGCCGATTCATGCCGTCCTGACGACCTGCCCGAGCAGTTCGGCCTGCGTGAAGGCAAGTACTGGCTGTCACCGGAACAGGCCCAGGCCATTCTCGACCTGCGCCTGCACCGCCTGACCGGCCTCGAGCACGAAAAACTGCTGGCCGAGTACCAGGAAATCCTCGCGCAGATCGGCGAGCTGATCCGCATCCTGAGCAGCGCCGAGCGCCTGATGGAAGTGATCCGCGAAGAGCTCGAAGCCATCCGTGCCGAATACGGCGATGTGCGCCGCACCGAAATCCTCGATGCCCGTCACGATCTCAACTACGGCGACATGATCCCGGAAGAAGAGCGCGTGGTGACCATCTCCCACGGCGGCTATGCCAAGACCCAGCCACTGACGTCCTATCAGGCCCAGCGCCGTGGCGGCAAGGGCAAGTCGGCCACCGGCGTGAAGGACGAGGACTACATCGAGCACCTGCTGGTCGCCAACAGCCACGCCACGCTGCTGCTGTTCTCCAGCAAGGGCAAGGTCTACTGGCTGAAAACGTACGACATCCCTGAAGCATCGCGCGCTGCGCGCGGTCGGCCAATGGTCAACCTGCTGCCGCTGGAAGACGGCGAGCGCATCACGGCGATGCTGCAGATCGATCTCGAAGCCTTGCAGCAGAACGCCGACCCCGATGAAGAGCTCGAAGAGGCCGATGACGCAGTGCTCGAAGGTGAACTGATCGAGCCGGAAGAGATCGACGAAGTAGACGGCGACACGCCGGAACTGGTCGCAGAACCCACCGGCGCGTTCATCTTCATGGCCACCGCGTGCGGCACCGTGAAGAAGACCCCGTTGGCCCAGTTCGCCCGGCCACGCACCAGCGGCCTGATCGCGGTGAAACTGAAAGAGGGTGACACCCTGATCGCGGCGGCCATCACCGATGGCGCCAAAGAGGTCATGATGTTCTCCAGCGCCGGCAAGGTCATCCGCTTTGCCGAGAGCGTGATCCGCCAGATGGGCCGAAGCGCCCGCGGCGTGCGCGGCATGCGCCTGCCCAAAGGTCACGAGGTGATCTCGATGCTGATCCCCGAGTCCGGCGCGCAGATCCTCACCGCTTCGGAGCGTGGCTATGGCAAGCGCACGCCGCTGTCCAAGTTCCCGCGCCGCGGGCGGGGTGGTCAGGGCGTCATCGCCATGGGCACCAAGGGCCGCAACGGCGACCTGATCGGCGCCATCCAGGTGCACGAGGGTGAGGAGATCATGCTCATCTCCGACCAGGGCACGCTGGTGCGTACCCGGGTCGGTGAGGTGTCGAGCCTGAGCCGCAACACCCAGGGTGTGACCCTGATCAAGCTGGCCAGCGACGAGAAGCTGGTGGGTCTGGAGCGTATCCAGGAACCTTCCGAAGACCTCGACGAGTTGGTCGAGCTGGACGAAGACGGCGTGGAGCGTGTGGCCCTCGACGGGCTGGATGAAGACGGCCCTGCGGCCGCCGAAGAGTCCGGCCAGGAATAACATGGCGCAAACCCGGCGGGGCGACACAGGTCGCCCCGTTGACTGACCAGAGCAGAGCGAGAGTGGATGTGAGCAAACGAGCCTTTAACTTCTGCGCAGGCCCTGCTGCGCTTCCTGACGCTGTGCTGCAGCGTGCCCAGTCGGAAATGCTCGATTGGCACGGCAAGGGTCTGTCGGTGATGGAGATGAGCCATCGCAGTGACGACTACGTCGGCATTGCGGAAAAGGCCGAGCAAGACTTGCGCGACCTGCTGTCCATTCCTTCGAACTACAAGGTCCTGTTCCTGCAGGGCGGCGCCAGCCAGCAGTTCGCGGAAATCCCCCTCAATCTGCTGCCCGAAACCGGCACGGCAGACTACGTCGAAACCGGCATCTGGTCGAAAAAGGCCATCGATGAAGCACGCCGCTTCGGCAACATCAATGTCGCTGCCAGCGCCAAGCCGTACGACTACCTGGCCATCCCCGGCCAGAACGAGTGGCAACTGAGCCGCGACGCGGCCTATGTCCATTACGCGTCCAACGAAACCATTGGTGGCTTGCAGTTTGACTGGGTGCCGGCCACGGGTGACGTGCCGCTGGTGGTCGACATGTCGTCCGACATTCTTTCGCGCGCCATCGATGTCTCGCAGTACGGCCTGATCTACGCCGGTGCGCAGAAGAACATCGGCCCGAGCGGCCTGGTGGTGGTGATCGTGCGCGAAGACCTGCTCGGCCGTGCCCGCAGCAGCTGCCCGACCATGCTCGACTACAAGGTGTCGGCCGAAAACGGCTCGATGTACAACACCCCGGCCACCTACGCCTGGTACCTCTCGGGCCTGGTGTTCGAGTGGCTCAAGGAGCAGGGCGGCGTCGACGCCATGGAGCAGCGCAACCGGGCCAAGAAAGACCGGCTGTACGGCTTCATCGATGCCAGCGACTTCTACAGCAACCCCATCAGCCACAACGCCCGGTCCTGGATGAACGTGCCGTTCCGCCTGGCCGACGAGCGCCTCGACAAGGCTTTCCTGGCAGGCGCCGACGCCCGCGGTCTGCTCAACCTCAAAGGCCATCGCTCGGTGGGCGGCATGCGTGCCTCCATCTACAACGCCTTGGGCCTGGAAGCGGTCGAGGCCCTGGTCGGTTACATGGCTGAATTCGAGAAGGAGCACGCCTGATGGTCGAGCAGGAACTCAAGGCGCTGCGCGTGCGCATCGACAGCCTGGATGAAAAGATTCTCGAGCTGATCAGCGACCGCGCCCGGTGCGCCCAGGAAGTGGCGCGGGTCAAGACTGCCAGCCTTGCCGAAGGCGAGCAGCCGGTGTTCTACCGCCCCGAGCGTGAAGCGGCGGTGCTCAAGCGCGTCATGGAGCGCAACCCGGGCCCATTGGGTAACGAGGAAATGGCGCGGCTGTTCCGCGAGATCATGTCCTCGTGCCTGGCACTGGAAGAGCCGCTCAAGGTGGCCTACCTCGGCCCTGAAGGCACCTTCACCCAGGCAGCCGCCATGAAGCACTTCGGCCATGCCGTGGTCAGTCGCCCGATGGCGGCCATTGATGAAGTGTTCCGTGAAGTGGCCGCCGGTGCGGTCAATTTCGGCGTGGTGCCGGTGGAAAACTCCACCGAAGGCGCGGTCAGCCATACCCTCGACAGCTTCCTCGAGCACGACATGGTCATCTGTGGCGAAGTCGAGTTGCGTATTCACCACCACCTGCTGGTCGGTGAAAACACCAAGACCGACAGCATCACGCGCATCTACTCCCATGCGCAGTCGCTGGCGCAGTGCCGCAAGTGGCTCGATGCGCATTACCCGAACGTCGAGCGGATTGCCGTATCGAGCAATGCCGAGGCCGCCAAGCGGGTCAAGGGTGAGTGGAATTCGGCGGCAATTGCCGGCGAAATGGCCGCCAACCTGTACGGTTTGAGCCGTCTGGCCGAGAAAATCGAAGACCGCCCGGATAACTCCACGCGCTTCCTGATGATCGGCAACCAGGAAGTGCCGCCCACCGGCGACGACAAGACCTCGATCATCGTCTCGATGAGCAACAAGCCGGGTGCGTTGCATGAGCTGCTCGTGCCGTTCCATGACAACGGCATCGACCTCACGCGTATCGAGACGCGTCCGTCACGCAGTGGCAAGTGGACGTACGTGTTCTTCATCGACTTCGTCGGTCATCACCGCGATCCGCTGATCAAGGCCGTGCTCGAGAGCATCAGTCAGGAGGCGGTGGGTCTGAAGGTGCTGGGCTCTTATCCGAAAGCCGTGCTTTGAGGCTGCAAGCCCGGCCTTGCCGCACCCCGGCAGTGATCGTCGTACAGAACAGGATGTGCATGCGTGGTTGAAGTGGTAGAAAAAGCGCCGCGGCCCCTTATCGGGCGGTTGGTGGTGGTCGGGCTCGGCCTGATCGGCGGCTCCTTTGCCAAAGGCCTGCGCGAGAGCGGGTTGTGCCGCGAAGTGGTCGGCGTCGACCTTGACGCCGAGTCGCGCCGGCAGGCCGTTGCCCTGGGGGTGGTGGATCGCTGTGAAGAAGATCTGGCCGTCGCGTGCCTCGGTGCGGACGTCATCCAGTTGGCCGTGCCGATTCTGGCCATGGAGAAAGTCCTGGCGGTGCTGGCTGGGCTCGATCTCGGGCGCGCCGTTCTGACGGATGTGGGCAGTGCCAAAGGCAACGTGGTGCGCGAAGCGCGCCGGGTGCTGGGTGCCGGGCTGACCCGGTTCGTGCCGGGCCACCCGATTGCAGGCTCCGAGCAGAGCGGCGTGGAAGCCTCGAACGCGGCGTTGTTCCGTCGACACAAGGTGATTCTCACACCGCTGCCGGAAACCGACGCCGATGCCTTGGCCGTGGTGGATCGCCTGTGGCGCGCACTGGGCGCCGATGTCGAGCACATGCCTGTCGAGCGGCACGACGAAGTGCTGGCCGCCACCAGCCACCTGCCACACCTGCTTGCATTCGGCTTGGTCGATTCGCTGGCCAAGCGCAATGAAAACCTCGAGATCTTCCGCTACGCTGCGGGCGGCTTTCGTGATTTCACCCGGATCGCCGGCAGCGATCCGATCATGTGGCACGACATCTTCCTCGCCAATCGCGAGGCCGTGCTGCGCACACTGGATACTTTTCGCAGCGACCTCGACGCCTTGCGTGACGCGGTCGATGCTGGGGACGGGCACCAGCTGCTGGGTGTGTTCACCCGCGCCAAGGTGGCCCGCGAGCATTTCAGTAAAATCCTGGCCCGCCGGGCCTATGTGGACGCTATGAACGCCAACGACCTGATCTTCCTGGCCCAACCGGGCGGCTGCCTGTCCGGACGTATTCGCGTACCGGGCGATAAATCCATTTCCCACCGCTCGATCATGCTCGGCTCGCTGGCCGAAGGCACCACCGAGGTCGAGGGCTTCCTCGAAGGTGAAGATGCCCTGGCGACGTTGCAGGCCTTCCGCGACATGGGTGTGGTCATCGAAGGGCCGCACCATGGCCGGGTGACCATCCATGGTGTCGGCCTGCACGGCCTGAAGCCACCGCCTGGCCCCATCTACCTGGGCAACTCCGGCACGTCGATGCGCCTGCTGTCCGGGCTGTTGGCGGCGCAGCCGTTCGACGCGACCATGACCGGCGATGCCTCGCTGTCCAAGCGTCCGATGAACCGCGTGGCCAATCCCCTGCGCGACATGGGCGCGGTGGTCGAGACCGGTCCTGAGGGGCGCCCGCCACTGACCATTCGCGGCGGGCAAACGCTCAAGGCGCTCGACTACACGCTGCCGATGGCCAGTGCGCAGGTCAAATCCTGCCTGCTGCTTGCCGGGCTGTACGCCCAAGGGCAGACCACCGTCACCGAGCCTGCGCCGACCCGCGACCACACCGAGCGCATGCTGCGCGGCTTTGGTTATGCGGTGGAGTCGAACGGACCGGTCGCCTCACTGACATCGGGCGGTACCTTGACCGCTACCCGCATCGAAGTGCCGGCGGATATTTCTTCTGCGGCCTTCTTCCTGGTCGCGGCGTCGATCGCACAGGGCTCGGAACTGGTGCTCGAGCATGTCGGCATCAATCCGACCCGCACCGGGGTCATCGACATCCTGCGGCTGATGGGCGGTGACATCACCCTGGAGAATCAGCGCGAAGTGGGTGGCGAGCCGGTGGCCGACCTGCGTGTGCGCGGCGTACCGCTCAAGGGCATCGACATCCCCGAGCACCTCGTGCCACTGGCCATCGACGAGTTCCCGGTGCTGTTCGTCGCCGCCGCATGCGCCGAAGGGCGTACGGTGTTGCGCGGGGCTGAAGAGCTGCGGGTCAAGGAGTCCGATCGGATCCAGGTCATGGCCGATGGTCTGATCGCCCTCGGCGTGAAGTGCGAGCCAACCCCGGACGGTATCATCATCGACGGTGGCAGCATTGGCGGTGGCGAAGTGCACGGCCACGGTGATCACCGGATCGCCATGGCGTTCAGCGTGGCGTCGTTGCGCGCCAGTGCGCCGATCCGTATTCATGACTGCGCCAACGTCGCTACTTCCTTCCCCAACTTCCTGGGCCTGTGTGCCGAAGTCGGCATTCGCGTTGCCGAAGAGGGCAGGTCGTGATCGCGCCGGTCATCACCATCGACGGCCCGAGCGGCTCGGGCAAAGGCACGGTTGCAGGCCTTCTGGCCCGCGAGCTGGGCTGGAAGCTGCTGGACTCGGGCGCGCTCTACCGCTTGCTGGCCTTCGCGGCCTCCAATCACGGTGTCGACCTGACCAACGAAGAGCTGCTCAAGGCGCTCGCGGCCCATCTGGACGTGCAGTTCATCGCCGCCCAGCCTGGCAAGTTGCAGCAGATCATTCTCGAGGGTGAAGACGTCACGCACGTCATCCGTACCGAAACCGTCGCCGCTGGCGCCTCGGCCGTGGCGGCGCTGCCGGTCGTGCGCGACGCCCTGCTGCAGCGCCAGCGCGCGTTTCGCGAGGCGCCAGGGTTGATTGCCGATGGCCGCGACATGGGCACGGTGGTGTTTCCGGATGCACCGCTGAAGATCTTCCTGACCGCCAGCGCAGAGGAGCGTGCTCGCCGCCGTTACCTGCAGTTGAAGGGCAAGAACGAAGATGTTAGTCTGCCGAGTCTGCTGGATGAGATACGGGCACGCGATGAGCGTGATACCCAGCGTGCAGTGGCCCCGCTAAAGCCGGCGGCCGATGCGATACAGCTGGACTCCACCGAGTTGTCCATCGAGCAGGTGTTGGAACGTATCAGGAGCGAGATCGCACTACGCGATATCCACTGATCATCAGGAAAGCCGGCAGGTGCACCAGTCATCGTCCTGCCAGCTTTTCTTTATTTAAACGAAACCCACATTGTCTGGAGTGTGGCGATGGGCGTCTGTTTCGCCCGAATCTACAGGAATGAAAATGAGCGAAAGCTTTGCAGAACTCTTTGAAGAAAGCCTGAAAACCCTCAATCTTCAGCCGGGTGCAATCATCACCGGTATCGTTGTCGACATCGACGGCGACTGGGTTACCGTTCACGCTGGTCTGAAGTCCGAGGGCGTCATCCCGCTCGAGCAGTTCTTCAACGACGCTGGCGAGCTGACCATCAAGGTCGGTGACGAAGTTCACGTTGCGCTGGACGCGGTCGAAGACGGCTTTGGCGAAACCAAGCTGTCCCGTGAAAAAGCCAAGCGCGCCGAGTGCTGGATTGTTCTGGAAGCTGCTTTCGCTGCCGAAGAAGTGGTCAAGGGCGTTATCAACGGTAAGGTTAAAGGCGGCTTCACTGTCGACGTTAACGGCATCCGTGCGTTCCTGCCGGGCTCCCTGGTTGATGTCCGCCCAGTGCGCGATACCACCCACCTGGAAGGCAAAGAGCTGGAATTCAAGGTCATCAAGCTCGACCAGAAGCGCAACAACGTTGTCGTTTCCCGTCGTAGCGTCCTGGAAGCCGAAAACAGTGCCGAGCGCGAAGCGCTGCTGGAATCGCTGCAGGAAGGCCAACAGGTCAAGGGTATCGTCAAGAACCTCACCGACTACGGCGCATTCGTGGATCTGGGTGGCGTCGACGGCCTGCTGCACATCACCGACATGGCCTGGAAGCGTATCAAGCACCCGTCCGAGATCGTCAACGTTGGCGACGAGATCGACGTCAAGGTTCTGAAGTACGATCGCGAGCGTAACCGTGTTTCCCTGGGCCTGAAGCAACTGGGCGAAGACCCATGGGTTGCCATCAAGGCTCGTTACCCGGAAAGCACCCGCGTCATGGCGCGCGTGACCAACCTGACCGACTACGGCTGCTTCGCAGAGCTGGAAGAAGGCGTGGAAGGCCTGGTACACGTTTCCGAAATGGACTGGACCAACAAGAACATCCACCCGTCGAAAGTCGTTCAGGTTGGCGACGAAGTGGAAGTCATGGTTCTGGACATCGACGAAGAGCGTCGTCGTATTTCCCTGGGTATCAAGCAGTGCAAAACCAACCCATGGGAAGACTTCTCCGGTCAGTTCAACAAGGGTGACAAGATCTCCGGCACCATCAAGTCGATCACCGATTTCGGTATCTTCATTGGTCTGGAAGGCGGCATCGACGGTCTGGTTCACCTGTCCGACATCTCCTGGAACGAGCCTGGCGAAGAAGCCGTGCGTCGCTTCAAGAAGGGCGACGAGCTGGAAACCGTCATCCTGTCGGTTGATCCAGAGCGCGAGCGCATCTCCCTGGGCATCAAGCAGATGGAAGACGATCCGTTCTCCAACTTCGTTGCTGTCAATGACAAGGGCGCTATCGTCAAAGGTATCGTCAAGGAAGTTGACGCCAAGGGCGCTATCGTGACCCTGGGCGACGATATCGAAGCTTCTCTGAAAGCCTCCGAAATCAGCCGTGACCGCGTTGAAGACGCGCGTAACGTTCTGAAAGAAGGCGAAGAGATCGAAGCCAAGATCATCAGCGTCGATCGCAAGTCCCGCGTCATCAGCCTGTCCATCAAGTCGAAGGACGATGCTGAAGAGCGCGAAGCTATCCAGAGCCTGAAAGCTGCTCCGGAAGCTGCTGCAGATACCACCATGGCTGCGCTGCTGCGCGAAGCAATGGCTAAACAGAACTGAGTTCTGTCTTGGTAGCAAAAGGGTGACTTCGGTCACCCTTTTTTTTGCCTTGAATTCAGTGCGGGCGATATCCCCGATTCGGCATGTGCATCTGCGCGGTGAACCTTAGTGTCATCGCTCAGGTCTGTTTGCAGGGTCTCCGTATGCCGATCTTGAATTTTCTGCTTAAGTCAATAACCGGCCTGTTCAAATCCTGCGGAGCGTGCTACAACCTGATTAAGCAATGATCTAGCTGCTTGATAACGAAGGGAAAAACATGACGAAGTCGGAGCTGATCGAACGAATTGTCACCCACCAGGGGCTGCTCTCGCCCCGTGACGTGGAGTTGGCCATCAAGACCATGCTTGAACAAATGTCGCAGTGCCTGGCTACGGGTGATCGCATCGAGATCCGTGGTTTTGGTAGCTTTTCTCTGCACTATCGCTCAGCGCGAGTAGGGCGCAATCCCAAGACTGGGCAGTCGGTCAGCCTTGACGGCAAGTTCGTGCCGCATTTCAAGCCGGGCAAAGAGCTGCGTGACCGAGTCAATGAAGACGAGCACGAGGCAGAAGCCTTGAATGCTGCAAGGAATTTCTGATGCGTAATCTCAATCGTGCCCTGGCGGCAGTGCTCGTGCTGTTGCTGGCGGCGGTCGTGCTGTTCTTCGTGCTTGAAAATCAGCAAGCGGTGTCGCTGGTGCTGTTTGGCTGGGAGTCCCCGGAAATGCCCGTGGCGGTGCCTGTCCTGGTTGCGTTGATCGTTGGCTTGGCCATTGGCCCATTGCTGGGTAGCTACGCGGTGATGCGCACGCGCCGACGAATTCGCCTGCAGGCTCGCGAAGCCGCACTCGCTGAAAATAGGAAAATTCCTGCATGAATATGGCCGGAATCCGATTTCGCTGAGGTCCGTCGTCTGCCGTAATACCGCGCCCTGTCGCTAACGAGCGCGTATTGCATGCGTTATCCCCGTTTGTCTCACCATGGCGGGCACCACACGGTCACCGGCTCCTGCCATCAACTGCACCTTGATGCCGTTACCAGCCTGCTCATCGACTGCGGCCTGGCACAGGGTAAAGATGCCGCCGCAGGCAAGCCGAGTAGGGCCTTCGACGTCACCGGTATCGAAGCCGTGGTGCTCACCCATGTCCACCTGGACCATGTCGGCCGCCTGCCTGCGCTATTCGCGGCGGGTTATCGTGGGCCGATCCTGTGCAGTGATGCGTCGGCCAAGCTCCTGCCACTGGTCCTGGAAGATGCCTATAAATTGGGCATCAGTGCTGATCCTGTCGAGGTTTCAGGGTATCTGGCCTTCGTGCAGGCGCGCTTGCAACCCTTGCCGTTCGACCACTGGCACACCGTCATCGAGCGTCCGGGCCTGACGTGCCGTGTACGCTTGCGGCGAGCAGGCCACGTGCTGGGTTCAGCCTACGTTGAGTGCGATGTGCTCGGGTCGTCGAGCGAGCAGAGCGCGCGCATCGTTTTTTCGGGAGACTTGGGTGCAAGTGACAGCGCAGTGCTGCGCCCGGTCGAGCCACCCGAGCGAGCGGATCTGCTGGTTCTTGAAAGTACCTATGGCGACAGGCTGCACGTCGCCCGCGGCGCGCGGCGCGAGGCGCTTGAAGCCGTCATCGACCGGGCGCTGGCCGACCACGGTACGGTACTGATCCCGGCATTCAGCCTGGGGCGTACCCAAGAGCTGCTGTTCGACCTCGAACACATCCTGCACCGCAAGGCGTTACGCCAGCAGGGCCAGGCTGGCCCATCCGACAACCCATTGAGTGTGCTGGACTGGGCCCAGCTGCCGATCATCCTCGACTCACCCCTCGCTCAGCGCATCACCCAGGTCTATCGCGAGCTCGGCGCACACTGGAATCTGCAGGCGCGCCAACGCCTGCAGGCGGGGCGAGCGCCCCTGGGCTTCGAGCAGCTGATCAGCATCGACAACCACGCGCAACACCGGCAGGTCGTCAACTACCTCAGCAGCACGGGCAAGCCCGCCATCGTCATCGCCGGGAACGGCATGTGCTCGGGTGGGCGCATCGTCGCCTACCTGAAGGCCATGCTGGGCGACCGGCGCCATGAGGTGGTGTTCGTCGGCCATCAGGTGCAGGGCACGCCGGGGGCAGCGATTCGCGCGAGCGCAGGCACAACCGGCGGTGTGTCGGTGGAGCTGGAGGGGCAGACGTATGAGGTTCGCGCCAAGGTCTCCACTGTGCCAGGGTATTCGGCGCATGCGGATCAGGACGGGCTGGTCGAGTTCGTGACCGGCATGGCCCGATGGCCGGCACGCATCCGTCTGGTACACGGCGAGCGGCCCGCCCGGCAGGCATTGGCGGCGCGCTTGCGCGAGGTCTACACAAAAAAAGCGCTCGCCGTGGAGATCGAATGATATTCGTTGCGGTCCAAGTGGGCGGCAACGGATCGCCCGACACCGCACCCGCGAGCAAGCCTCAGGTAATGTTCTCTGATATTCTTGAGCCTCTCGGATTCTGGGGTGTGCCTGCCTTTATGCTCGCGTTGAGCCAAGCAGTTGGATCATTAAGGAAACTTGAACGTTAAAGGTGCGAAGTGGCAAATCGTTGCTGAAGTACTTTGCGTTTTGTTTACGTGCCATGCCAATGGCTAGCAGGATTAGAAAATATGGATTTGATACCCGTAATTTTGTCAGGCGGCGTGGGCAGCCGGTTGTGGCCCGTCTCGCGTGAGGCCCATCCCAAGCCCTTCATGACCCTGCCTGATGGTCAGAATCTGATTCAAAAAACGTTCCTGCGCGCTTGCAACCTGCCAGGTGTGTCGGAAGTGCTGACCGTCACCAACCGTGAATTGCTGTTCAAGACCGAAGACGAATACCGCGGTGTTCAGCAGAACGGTCCTGCGCAAGCGTTCATTCTCGAGCCGTTCGGTCGCAACACGGCCGCCGCCGTGGCACTCGCCGCGTTGCAGCTGCGTGACAGCCATGGCGCTGATGCGCACATGCTGGTACTGGCCGCTGACCACCTGATCCAGGACGAGGCAGCCTTTGCCGAGGCCGTGTCCAGAGCCGTCGAGTTGTCCAGCAATGGCTGGCTGGTGACCTTTGGCATCAAGCCGCAGTACCCTGAAACGGGCTTCGGTTACATCGAGGCGGGCCTGGCGGGCGAGTTGCCCCAGGGCCTGAAGGTCGCGCGCTTCGTCGAGAAGCCCAACCTCGAGCTGGCAGAGTCGTACGTCGCAGCGGGCAACTACTTCTGGAATTCGGGCATGTTCTGCTTCCGTGTCGGCACCGTGCTGGAAGAGTTTGAAAAGCATTCGCCCGACGTGTTGCAGGCCGCCCTGCATGCCAAGAGCCAGTCACGCCTGGCCGAGGCTGCCCGCTACAGCTGCCTGACCATCGATCCGGAAAGCTTCGCGCAAGTGCCGGACATTTCCATCGACTACGCGCTGATGGAGCGCTCGGAGCGCGTCGCCACCGTACCGTGCGACATCGGCTGGAGCGACATCGGTTCATGGAACGCTGTCAGCGAACTGACCCCAGCAGACGCCGATGGCAACCGCTTTGAAGGTGAAGTGCTGGCGCATGCCTCGCGCAACAACTACGTCAACAGCGAAGGCCGCCTGACCGCCCTGGTCGGTGTCGAGGACCTGCTGGTGATCGACACCCCTGACGCGGTGATGATCGCTCACAAGGACCACGCCCAGGACGTCAAGCACATCGTCGGCCAGCTCAAGAGCAAGGGCCACACCGTGCACCAGCTGCACCGTACCGTGCACCGCCCCTGGGGTACCTACACCACCCTGGAGAACGGCGAGCGCTTCAAGATCAAGCGCATCGTGGTCAAGCCCAAGGCGTCGCTGTCGCTGCAGATGCACCATCACCGCAGCGAGCACTGGATCGTGGTCAGCGGCACCGCCGTGGTGGTCAACGACGACAAACAGATGATGCTGCACACCAATGAGTCCACCTTCATTCGTGCAGGCCACACGCATCGACTGGAAAACCCGGGCGTCATCGACCTGGTCCTGATCGAAGTGCAAAGCGGCGACTACCTCGGCGAAGACGACATCGTCCGTTTCGAGGACATCTACGGTCGCTGCACCGGCTGATACCCAGTGTTTCCCGCTCGGCCCGTGGTGCTCGTTCGAGTACCACGGGCCGTTGAGCATTGGCCGCACTCCAGGCGGTCAGCGTACACATCGATCGCTGCCTGCAGGCGGCTCGTCAAAGTGAGAACCATGTACCCCTCTATCCAGACCCGTTGCTTCAAAGCCTACGACATCCGTGGCCAAGTGCCTGCCGACCTCAACGAAGACGTCGCCTACCGAATCGGCCGCGCGCTGGTCGCCGAACTGGGTGGCAAACGCTACGTAGTCGGCCGAGACATGCGTCTGGAAAGCCCCATGCTGGCCCAGGCCCTGACCCGCGGCCTGACCGAGGCGGGCGCTGACGTGCTGGACATCGGCCTGTGCGGTACCGAGGAAGTCTACTTCGCCACCAGTCACCTCAAGGCGGATGGCGGCATCATGATCACCGCCAGCCACAACCCCAAGGGCTACAACGGCATGAAGCTGGTGCGCGAGCACTCCAAGCCGATCAGCGGTGATTCCGGGCTGTTCGCCATCCGCGACCGCGTCGAGGCTGGCCAGCTGGGTGAACCTGCCGCGACCCCAGGCCAGGTACGGGAAGCCTTCGACAAGACGGCCTACATCGACCATCTGCTGACCTACGTCGATGTCTCGGCACTCAAGCCGCTCAAGATCCTGGCCGACCCCGGCAACGGCGCCGTGGGCCCGGTGCTCGAGCTGCTCAAGGCACGCCTGCCGCTGCACATCGACATCATCAACGGC
This sequence comes from Pseudomonas sp., assembly GCF_032058845.1. Taxonomy (GTDB): domain Bacteria; phylum Pseudomonadota; class Gammaproteobacteria; order Pseudomonadales; family Pseudomonadaceae; genus Aquipseudomonas. The sequence continues at coordinate 77,572 of NZ_DAMCCR010000001.1, forward strand.
GAGCCCGATGGCGAATTCCCCAACGGCGTGCCCAACCCACTGTTGCCGGAAAACCGCCAGCTGACCCGTGACGCCGTGCTCGAGCGCCAGGCTGACCTGGGCCTTGCCTGGGACGGCGACTTTGATCGCTGCTTCTTCTTCGACGGCCAGGGCCGCTTCATCGAGGGCTACTACCTCGTCGGCCTGCTCGCCGAAATGCTGCTGCGCAAGCATCCCGGCAGCAAGATCATCCATGACCCGCGCTTGACCTGGAACACCATCGAGCAGGTGCAGGCTGCGGGCGGCGAGGCCATCCAGAGCAAGACGGGCCATGCCTTCATCAAGGAACGCATGCGCGCCGAAGATGCGGTGTACGGCGGCGAGATGAGCGCCCACCACTATTTCCGCGACTTCGCCTACTGCGACAGTGGCAACATCCCATGGCTGCTGGTGGCCGAACTGATGAGCGTCAGTGGCAAGACCCTGGCCGAACTGGTGGACGAGCGCATTGCGGCGTTCCCGTGCAGTGGCGAGATCAATTACGAGGTCGACAACGTCAAGGCGTCGGTGGAAAAGGTCCTGGCCTTCTACCTGCCTCAGGCTCCCGAGGTCGACCGTACCGACGGCATCAGCGTGGCGTTCGCCGACTGGCGCTTCAGCCTGCGCGGCTCCAATACCGAGCCCCTGCTGCGCCTGAACGTTGAAAGCCGCGGCGACGAGGCCCTGGTGACTCAGCGTGTCGCTGAAATCGAACGTCTGATTCAAGGATAACTATGTTTGGCATGATCCGAGGCGTCTGGGACTACCGGGGCTTCATCCTCACTTCCATCAAGAACGAATTCATCTCACGGTTCGCACGCAGCAAGCTGGGCGGCCTGTGGATGATCATCCACCCGCTGGCCCAGGTCGCGATCTATGCGCTGATCCTGTCCAACGTGCTTGGCGCACGCTTGCCGGGCATCGAGAACAAGTATGCCTACGCGCTCTACCTGATCGCCGGCATCCTGGCCTGGAACCTGTTCGCCGAGATCGTCGGGCGCTGCCTCACGGTCTTCATCGAGCAGGGCAACCTGATGAAGAAGATGCGCTTCCCGCGCATCGCCCTGCCGGTGATCGTCGTCGGTTCGTGCCTGCTGAACAACCTGCTGCTGTTCGTGGCGGCGTTGATCATTTTCGCGCTGCTGGGCCACGCCCCCGACATGCAGATTCTCTGGTTGCTACCGCTGACGCTTGTAGTGGTCGCGTTCGCAGTAGGCCTGGGCCTGGTGCTGGGGGTGTTGAACGTGTTCTTGCGTGACATAGGCCAGGTCGTGCCGATCATCATGCAGGTCTGGTTCTGGTTCACGCCCATCGTCTACTCGGTCAACATCGTGCCCGATTATCTGAAAGGCACGCTGGACGTCAACCCGATGTACGCCATCGTCACGGCCTATCACAACGTGCTGGTGTACAAGCTCGAGCCCAACCTGGGCGATATCGGCGTCACACTGGCCATTGCCCTTGGCCTGATGGTCGTAGGGCTGTTCCTGTTCCGTAGGGCTTCTGCAGAGATGGTGGACTCGCTATGACACTCATGTCCGTCACCAACGTGGGCAAGGCCTACCGCACCTACCGCTCCGAATGGCAGCGCATTGCCCGCTGGTGCTACCTGCCGGTCAAGCCCAGCAGTGAGCACTGGGTGCTCAAGCACATCAGCTTCGAGATCGAAGCCGGCGAAGCCATCGGGCTGGTCGGCCAGAACGGTGCCGGCAAATCGACGCTGCTGAAGATGATCACCGGCACCTTGCAGCCCACCGAAGGCGCTGTGCATGTCAATGGCCGTATCGCCGCCATCCTCGAACTGGGGATGGGGTTCAATGCCGAACTGAGCGGGCGCCAGAACGCTTACCATGCGGCTGGGCTGATGGGCTTTTCCACCGAACAGATCGATGGCGTGATCGACGATATCGAGGCGTTCGCCGAAATTGGCGAATACTTCGACCAAACCGTGCGCACCTATTCCAGCGGCATGCAGATGCGTGTGGCGTTTGCCGTCGCCACGGCCTTCCGCCCTGAAATTCTCATCATCGACGAAGCATTGTCGGTCGGTGACAGCTACTTCCAGCACAAGAGCTTTGGCCGCATCAAGGCGTTCCAGCAGGCTGGCACGACACTGTTGATCGTGTCCCATGACCGCGGTGCCATCCAGGCGCTGTGCAACCGCGCGATCCTGCTGGACGGCGGCACGGTCATCAAGGACGGGCCACCGGAAGAGGTGATGGATTATTACAATGCCATCATCGCGCAGAAGGAAAACGCCACGGTCGAGGTACAGACACTCCAGGACGGTAGCGTGCAAACGCGTTCAGGCAGCGGCAAGGCCACGATCGCCAGTGTTGCTCTGCACAACGCCGAAGGCGCGCCTGTCGAGTACATTTCGGTAGGGCAAGCGGTGTGCTTGAGCATCAGCGTGCAGGCGCACGCTCCATTGCCGGAGTTGGTGGTGGGTTATGTGATCAAGGATCGCCTGGGCCAGGACGTGTTCGGTACCAATACCCATCACCTGGGCTGTACACGCACCGACATCGCCCCGGGTACGGCGCTGACCTACGCCTTCCGTTTCCCGGCAAACCTGGGCGTGGGTTCCTATTCGGTGGCCGTGGCCTTGCACACGACCGACAGCCATATCGCCGACAACTATGAATGGCGTGACCTCGCGCTGGTGTTCAACGTGGTCAATATGTCTGAACAAACTTTTGTAGGCCTTGCCTGGATACCGCCTACCGTGGAGTGCAACTGATGAGTGGAGGTTTTTACCGGGCTTTCGAGGACCGCTATCGGGGTTCGCGTGAGCTGATTACCCAGCGGCTTCAGGCCTACCTGCCGTTCCTCGAACCCCTCAAAGCGCTGTACGCTGACCATCCGGTACTCGACCTGGGCTGTGGCCGCGGTGAGTGGCTGGAGCTGATGCTGCGCGAAGGTTTCACGCCGCTTGGCGTAGACCTGGACGAAGGCATGCTCGAAGCCTGCCAGGCCCGCCAACTGCCAGCACACAAGGACGATGCGCTCGATGCACTGCGCAAGTTGCCCGATAACAGCCAAGTGATCGTCAGCGGCTTTCATATTGCGGAGCATTTGCCGTTCGAGTTGCTGCAGGCGCTGGTGGCTGAAGCACAACGGGTGCTGCGCCCGGCCGGGCTGTTGATTCTGGAAACGCCCAACGCCGAAAACGTGACGGTGGGCACCAATAACTTTTTCCTCGATCCGACCCACCAGCAACCGCTGCCAAACCTGCTGATGTCCTTCTTGGCCGAACACAGCGGCTTTGCCCGCGCCAAGGTCGTGCGGTTGCAAGAAGCCCCTGAACTGCACGATGAGCACGCGGCGCTTGGCGTGCTCGACGTGTTGTTCGGTGTCAGCCCGGATTACGCCGTGGTCGCGCAGAAAGCCGCACAGGACAGCCAGCTGGAGCCCTTCGACGAGCTGTTCGAAGCGGCCTATGGCATTTCGCTTGACCAGCTGGCGCATCGCTACGATCGGGCCATCGACCAAAGGTTCGCAGCGTTGCAAGGCGCTGTGCAAGAAGTCCAGGCTACTTTCTTCGCACCCGCTGAATTCCAGAAGATCATGGCGGAGGTTCAAGCCCAGCAAACCCACCAGTTGCTGGTTATCCAGGACCGCTACCAGACGGCGCTCAGCGATGTGCAGCACCAGCTCGGCGCCATGCAGGCAGAGCACAACGCGTTGCAGCAGCAGCTCGGCGGCATGCAGGTGGAGCGTAACGTGGCGCTGGAGAACTGCCACCATCATTACCTGCGCGCTCAATCCGCGGAACAACAGCTTCAGGCACTGCGCGCCAGTACCTCGTGGCGAGTGACCGCACCGCTGCGCCTGTTAGGCCGCATGCTGCGTTGGCCTTCTCGGCACGGCAAGGCTTCGCTGCGCCGCGCCGCGCCCCATGCGCGCTTGTGGGTCGCGAGGCGCCCGGCGGTGAATCGCCTGGCGATGGCCGTGTTGCGTCGCAGCCCCTGGCTGGACCATCAGCTGCGCAGGCTGCTCGCTACCGAGGCAACTGCAGCCGCAGCCGATCCCCAGCACGGAGTGATCGACCACGCACCTCTGACACCGCGCGGGCGCTCGATTGAAAGCGCCCTTGGCGAAGCCATAAACAAGAGCAAGCACTAAATGCGTATTGTAATTGACATGCAGGGCGCGCAAACCGAGAGCCGCTTCCGTGGGATCGGCCGCTACAGTCTGTCCCTTGCCCAGGGCATCGTGCGCAACAGTGCCGGGCACGAAGTGTACCTTCTGCTCAATGGCATGCTGCCGGACAGCATCGACAGCATCCGCACGGCGTTCATTGGCCTGCTGCCGCAAAGCCACATCCGCGTCTGGTACGCCGAGGGCCCCGTCAGCGCAAGTGATCCGGCCAACCGGGTGCGTCGCGAAGTGGCCGAGCGAGTCCGCCAGGCGTGCATCGACGATCTGCATCCCGATGTAGTGCACATCTGCAGCTCGGTAGAAGGCTATATCGACGATGCCGTCATCGGCAGTCCGCAGCTGGACCAGCAAGCGTTGGTCAGCGCAACCCTGTACGACCTGATTCCGCTGGTAAGCCCCGGGCAGTATCTGGATAACAACCCAGGCTACAAGGCGCACTATCTGGACAAGGTCGAGGCGTACAAGCATTACGGCCTGCTGCTGTCGATTTCCGAGTTTGCCCGTCAGGAGGCACTGTCCTTGCTGCCACTGGCCAGCGAGCGAGTGGTCAATGTGTCCACGGCAGCCGATGACGTCTTCCGCCCCGTGGAGATGGGCGCCACGCAGCGCCAGGCATTGGCCGCTCGCTTCGGCGTGCGCGAGCCGTTCGTGCTGTACTCCGGCGGCGCCGATGAGCGCAAGAACCTGCCGCGCCTGATCGAAGCATTTGCCAAGGTCAAGCGGGAGCTGGGCAACGTGCAGCTGGTGTTCGCGGGCAGGATGCCGCAGTTCCATGTCGACTTGTACCGCGCCACGGCGCGCAGCCATGGCCTGGCCGACACCGACCTGGTGTTTACCGGCTACATCACCGACGACGAGCTGGTCGCACTCTACAACGCCTGCCAGCTCTACGTGTTCCCCTCGTGGCACGAAGGCTTTGGTTTGCCACCGCTCGAAGCCATGAAGTGCGGCGCTGCGGTGATCGGTGCAAATACCTCCAGCGTGCCCGAGGTCATCGGCCTGGAAGAGGCAACCTTCGACCCGCTCGACACTCAGGCCCTGGCTGCAAAGATGCGCCAGGCCCTCGAAGATGAGGCGTTCCGCGAGCGCTTGGCAGCCCACGGCTTGCAACGCGGCGAAGCGTTTTCGTGGGATCTCACCGGCAAGGCGGCGGTTCAGGCCTTCGAACAGGCCTTGGCGCAGCGCCAGGCTGACAAGCCAGCGCCGGTGGCCCCGGCAACCGACGCCCTCCAGGCGCTGATCGACGACCTGGCGGTCCGAGGCCTGCTGCAGGCCGGTGCGGTAGACATCCCGCGCCTGGCAAAAGCCATCGACTACTCCCTGCAGGGGCTCGCCAGCAAGCCACAGCTGTTCGTCGATATCTCCGAGCTGAGCAAGCACGACGGCAAGAGCGGTATCCAGCGTGTGGTACGCAGCATCCTGCTGGAGTGGCTGAACAACCCGCCCGAGGCGTACGACATCCGCCCTGTGTATACCCTGGCGGGGGAGGCGTTCTACCGCTATGCCTCACGCTTCACCGCGAAGTTCATGGGCCAGGCGTTCGAGCACATCGAGGATGAAGCCATCAGCTACAGGGCAGGCGATGTGTACCTGTGCCTTGACCTGCTGATGGACGTACTGCCGCACAAGCGCAGCTACCTAGATACCTTGCGCAGCCATGGCGTGAACATCTTCTTTGTCGTTTACGACCTGTTGATCCTGCAGTTGCCCCATTGCTTCGTCGAAAGCCTGCAGGCCCACTACCGGACGTGGATTCATGCCGTGGCCCAGTACGATGGCGCGCTTTGCATCTCCCACGCCGTCGCCGACGAGCTACGCGACTGGTTGGTCGAGAACGACATGGTGGGTGAGCGCCCCTTCCGTATCGGCGCATTCCACCTGGGCGCGGATATCGACCAGTCGATGCCTTCCACGGGTATTCCGCAAGATCCTGGCAAACGTCTGGAAGCGCTGGCGGATAACCCCAACTTCCTCATGGTCGGCACGCTCGAGCCGCGCAAGGGGCACACGCAAGCGCTTGAAGCGTTCGAGCGGCTGTGGGCCGCCGGGGTGCAGGCAAACCTGGTGATTGTCGGTAAGCACGGTTGGCTGGTCGATGAGCTGGCAGCCAAGCTGAATAGTCACCCGGAAGCTGGCAAGCGGCTGCTGTGGCTGGAAGGGGCTAGCGACGAATACCTCGAATATCTGTATAACAACTGCGATTGCCTGGTGGCGGCCTCGTACGGCGAGGGGTTTGGCCTGCCATTGATCGAAGCTGCGCAGTACCACCTGCCCATCATTGCCCGCGACATTCCGGTGTTCCGCGAAGTGGCAGGGGAGCACGCCTGGTTCTTCGAAGGGAGTGACGCCCAGGCTGTAGCCGACAGCATGGGTGAGTGGCTGAAACTGCATGCCGAGGGCCGCCATCCGCAGTCCAGCCAGATGCCCTGGCTCACCTGGAAAGCCAGCGCCCAGCAACTCATTGGCGAAATCGACAAGTACAAGTTCTGACAAGTCAGTGACGACACATCAAAAAAATCGGGATGTAGGGAAATGCGTTTGAAGTTAGATTCAACGGGGAGAGCCGGCTTTGCGGTTGCGCTGGCGATTGGGGTGTTTTTCGTCTTGCGGTATTTTCCAGCGGGCTTTGTCAGCGGTACATCGTCGTACTGGCTGAGCGAGGTCGATGATGTCACCCAGTATTTCGCTGGGTTCAATGCGTTCTTCAATGCCCCCTTCAGCTACCCGCTGCTGGCGTTTGACAGCATCAACTATCCGCAAGGCACGCGTGCCACCTTTGTAGACGCCATCCCGCTGTACGCGTTTTTGCTGAAGGTATTCGTGCCCTCCAGCTTCGCGCCGTTCAACCCCTTCGGTGCATGGGTTGCGCTGTGTTTCATTGGCCAGGCCGTCTGCGGCTGGTGGATCCTCAGAGAGCTGCGCGTACGGTCCTGGCTGGCGCTGCTGGCACTCGTGGTATGCCTGTTGACCTTCCCGGCGCTGACCACACGCCTGGGGCATATTTCGCTGATGTCGCACTGGATCATCCTGTGTGCGCTGGCGTTGTATATCCGCAGTCGCCGCACCGTCACGCCAGAGCGTCTGGGCTGGACGCTACTCCTGGTGTCGTCCTTCTACGTCAACATCTATCTCTGTGTGATGGCCAGCGCCATCTATGTCGCGGGCCTGCTTCACCAGCCGTCGTGGCGTAACCCGCGTGAACTCGTGCGCTCGGCCATCCCTTTCGTGGTGATCGGCGCCAGCTTGTTCCTGACCATCTTGCCCATGGAACGGGTGGAGGTTGCACCGGAGACCGGGTTCGGCACGTATTCGATGAACCTGTTGTCGCCGTTCCATGGCGGCAAGTACATCCGCTTCGCTGATCCGGAAATGCCGGGGCAGTACGAGGGCTTCAATTACCTGGGCCTTGGCGTTCTGCTGGCGTTCGCATTGGCGTGGGCACTGAATCGCACAGCGCCACAGGGCAGCTTTGCCAGGCACAAGGCGCTGACCTGGTTGATGGTGCTGTTCACCGCCTATGCCTTGTCAAACATCATCTACCTGGGCGTGCATGAAGTGGTCTCGCTGCAGTATCCGTCGTTCATGGACCGCATCACGTCCCAGTTCAGGGCTTCGGGTCGGTTCTTCTGGCCGGTAGGCTACAGCGTCGTGATCTTTGCCATTGCGAGCCTGTACAGGCGGCTGGGCAGCAACGCCTTTGCGCTGTGCATGGTGGTGTTGATCGGCCTGCAAGTGTCAGACCTCGGCAACTTGCGCCATCGCCTGGTCGATACGACCAGACGCCCGGCATCGCTAGTGCTGACCCAGCCGACGTGGGACCAGCAGCTGACGGCAAACACCCAGTATCTGTACTTCTTCCCCAAATTCCGTTGCGGTCGGGCTGACCAGATATTGAACACGCTCATGCCCACCATGCGTTACGCCTCGGTGCACAATTTGAAGATCAACACGGGCTATGTGTCCCGAGCGGCGTCCAACTGTGCTGTTGAAAGCACCCAGGCGGAAATTGCCGGATCGCAGATGGCCCAATCGCTGTATGTGTTCAACCGCGGCGATTACCCCCAAGTCGCACAGGTGAAAGCATTGTTCCCGGCAGACCGCCAACCTGCCTGTACCGAGATAGATTTCGCCCACGTCTGCCGCCTCCAGCCAACAGGGAGTGAAGCTCAATGACAACTTTGCCAAAGCGTAAAGTTTCCCTGGTATCACCGTTCTACAACGAAGAAAAGGGCGTGCAGGCGTTCTTTTCCCGGATCAACGAAGTGTTCGCACCGCTGGCCGAGCGTTACGACCTTGAAGTCATCGGCATCAATGACGGTAGCCGTGACCGCACCTACGACGAGCTGGTGAAAGCCAAGGCCGAGAATCACTACCTGACCGTAGTTGACCTGTCGCGCAACTTCGGCAAAGAGGCCGCCATTTCGGCTGGGCTGGATTTCGCAACGGGTGACGCCGTCATTCCGATCGACTCTGACCTGCAGCATCCACCTGAAGTCATCCTGGAGCTCATCCAGAAATGGGAAGAGGGTGCCGAAGTGGTACTGGCCAAGCGGGTTGACCGAGATACCGACCACGCCGTCCAGAAGCTCACGGCTAACTGGTTCTACCGGGTGCACAACAAGATTTCCGACATCGATATCCCTGCCGATGTGGGCGATTTCCGCTTGATGGACCGAAAAGTGGTAGACGCACTGAAAACCCTTCCCGAAACACGCCGCTTCATGAAGGGCCTGTTCGCCTGGGTCGGTTTCCGAACGTCGATCGTTGAATACAAGGTGGCGCCGCGCGAACACGGTACATCCAGCTTCAACACCTGGAAGCTGTGGAACTTCGCCATTGAAGGCATCACCAGTTTCAGCACTGCGCCACTGCGGATCTGGACCTACCTGGGCTGCGGCGTCTCTGCGTTCGCGTTCCTGTATGCGGCGTACCTGTTGATAAAAACCATGTTCTTTGGTGCCGATACCCCAGGCTACGCCTCGATCATGATCACCATCCTGTTCGCCAGTGGCGTGCAGCTGATAGGCATTGGCGTGTTGGGAGAATACGTGGGGCGGATCTTTGCCGAGTCGAAGAAGCGGCCAGTCTATATCGTGCGTGACGTCATCAAGTGATCAATCTGATTCCTCAGCGTTACCACGAATTCATCCGCTTTGGCCTGGTGGGGGTGACCAATACGGCAGTCCACGCCGGCATCGTGATCGCGCTCATGGAGCTGCTGGCCCCCCCAGCCTTCGTGGCCAATGGCGTGGCGTTCATGTTTGCCAATGTGATGTCTTATATGCTGAACAGCCGTTTCACCTTCAGAATGCCTGCCAGTTTTGCCGGTTATCGGCGTTTCCTGTTGGTATCGCTGGTGTCGCTGATCCTTACCCTGGCGATTACTTCGCTGGTGGAGTACCTGGGCTGGCATTACGCATTCGGTTTGCTGCTGGTCATTTTCGTGGTGCCGGTACTGAACTACGTCGTGATGAAGCTCTGGGCGTTCAAGCCCGCCGCGTAGGTAGTCGGCAAGAGAACACAAGTTGGTCTCTTGCCGTACCTAGCTCTGGTCAGCGATAGGGGAAGGCTGAAGGCGTGCAATGACGTCCTGGTAGAACACTTAACCGGGAATGAGCAACCGCAGCACTGGGGTTCGTTGAAGCACCCAGGTCAAGGCCCCACAGGCAACGAAAACGACGACTACCAGGAGTGGAATGGCCAGCCAGGGGTTGATGAAATTCCAGCCGAAGCCATGATGCTGCAATTCCCAGATCAACATGGGATGCATCAGATACACCCCAAAAGTAAGGCTGCCGCCAAAGATGATCGGCTGAGACGTTCCAGGCCAGCGCTGCGTCAACCAGAGGCTGAAGTGGCGCAGGGCATGGAATATACAGAGGGCTGAGATCACTACCAGCGGCGCATAGTACTCATAATAAAGTTCTGTGTTGGTAGTGGCATCCTTTGAAAAGAACCATGTCAGGAATGCCGTGCCCGCGCAGCAAACCAGATACATGCCAATGCCTGCGAGCGCACGCACGGATGCCATACGCACATGGTGGTAGAGCATTGCGCCGGCCAGCATATAGGCTGGATAGATGTAGAAAAAGCGCATATCCATATAGAGGTAGGCTGCATTGAAGTAGCGTTCCATGAACGGAACCACGCTGGCAGCCAAAAACCACACTGCCAGCACCACGCACTGCAGGCTCAGTGCAGTGGTGCGAAAAAAGCCTGTCAATACAGGTATGAAAAAGTAACCGGCAATCAGGGTATACAGATACCAGAGATGCGGCGCCACGGGCCATCGCACAATGGCCGCCAGCCAATGCCCGAGTTCGGATAAGTCCGGCAGCAGCATGCCGGTGATTTTGTACTTGTTGTAAACCAGAAAGATGATTGACCAGGCCAGTAGTGCCGTAATCATGCGCAGGGCGCGGCGTGTGGTGCTTTTGATGGTATGCGTGCGAGGCAGCAGCAGAGCACCAGTGATCATGAAGAATATGGGTACGCTGGCTCTTGAGAGGCTCTCGTAAGCGTTAACAGCCCACCAGTGCGGTGCCAGCTCAGCGAAACCTGCAGCAGAAACGTGGATCATCACAACCATCAACGTTGCCACGAGCCGAAGCGCATCCAGAGAGGTGTCGCGCGGCGTGCCGTGAGTTGCAAGGAAGACGGGAGTTTCAGCAGGTTGTGATTGTTGTTGTGCATTCATTTTTTGATGTCAACTTCCATGTGGCAAACGCAGGGATCATAGGCCAAGTGCCATCATGTGGGAATCGGGATTCAAATGCACAGGCGCTGTCGCTGGTAGTTGAGGCGACTTTGGAAATGGAAGACGACGCACGAGTGTGCTGCGCTGAACAGGGGGGCGTTCTTTGCGAGGGCAGGGCGGCAAGCACCCTGCTCAGTCAACGGCGCGCTTACTTCGCCATGCCGGCCTCTGCATCATCCATCAGGGTCTTGGCCAGCGCGCCCAGGTAATACGCTGCCCAGACCAGCTTGGGGTTTTCATTCATCAAACCACTGATGGTCAGCTCCTGGGCGTAACCCATCAGTTCCGACGCTTGCGCCCGCGCATGGTCGCAAGGTATGCCCGGTTCGATACAGAACAACGGTTGAGTCTGCTGCGTGCCTTGGTAAAACTTGGTCTTGCCGGCAGTGAAGCCGGTAGGTTCAGTGGTCACTGTTCAATCTCCCTTGATCGTTTCGCTGCCGGCATCGCCGTGCGTCCCTTAATGGGAACGGGCGTGCCCGCGAAGGGCCCGCCCAGCCAGCGCAGACCTGTGCGTCAGTGGCACGCTCCGGCTTCGTTTTGCAGCTGTACCTCTATCAGCGCCGATTCGAGCAGAACCCGCAGCGCCTCCATTTCATGCAGAGAAGCCATGATCAAGGTCGATGCCGGAGATTTGGGCTCCAGCAGCAGCGCCTGATGCGCGACGGTAGCGGCGCATAGCGCGTAGTCCGTGGCTTGGGTCAGGATGTGTTCGAGGGAGTGAATAGGGCGGGGTGGGTCTGGGACAATCTTAAGCATTGCATAGTACCTTCCAGTCGGGCCGTCACCGCCTGCTGTCAAACAGAGGGTGGCAGCTATACGTAGGTTGACAGACCGGCGGACTATGCAAGTTCCGGCGCACGCAAGCGTGCCCCACGTACAGCCGCCATAAAGCGAGCCGTGTGCATAATGCCGTTACGGCCTGTCAAAGCCGTGTCGTTGATTGGCAACGACAGGCCGAGACTAGATCGCTTCATGGAGGGCCACAACGGAAAGTAGGCAGGGGAAGTATCTTTGGGAAATGGACTACAAGAAAGGGATTAATTCTGAGGTGTGTTTGAAATCTTCCACACAGTGATGGTCTGTGCTTGGATCAGCAAACAGTTACGAAGTTTTACTACGCAACTCGCAATCACGAACGGGACCAAGACTTTGTCACCTTGGCCCCGCCATTGGATCAATCGAACACTTCAGCGCTGGCCAGTGCTACGCCAAGTTGATCCTTGCCCGATAGGCTTGGGGTGTAGTCAATCGGCCAATCGATACCGATGTCCTGATCGTCCCAGGCGATGCAACGCTCGCTGGTGGGCGAATAGACGTCTGTGGTCTTGTACAGGAATTCGGCCGTATCGCTCAGCGTGACAAAGCCGTGTGCGAACCCTGGTGGAATCCACAGCTGGTTCTTGTTCTCTGCCGAAAGCACCGCGCCCACCCACTTGCCGAACGTGGGGGAGGACCGACGGATATCCACCGCAACGTCAAACACCTCGCCCTGGACCACACGTACGAGCTTGCCTTGTGCATGCGGTGCCAGCTGATAGTGCAAGCCGCGAAGAACACCCTTGACCGAGCGCGAATGGTTGTCCTGAACGAAATCCGGGTTCAGGCCCGTGGCGGCTTCGAATGCATGTGCGTTGAAACTCTCGAAGAAAAAACCACGGTCATCACCGAAAACTTTTGGGGTGAACAGTACGACGTCGGCGATTGCCATAGGAACTGCGTGCATCAGAACACCTTTTCCTTCAGCAGGTTTTGCAGGTATTTGCCGTAGCCGTTCTTCAACATGGGCTGTGCCAGACGCTCGACTTGCTCGGCCGTGATCCAGCCAGCGCGGTAGCAGATTTCCTCAGGGCACGCGACCTTCAGTCCCTGACGGCGCTCCATGGTTGCAATGTACTGGCTGGCCTCAAGCAGGCTGTCGTGGGTGCCAGTATCCAGCCACGCGTAACCACGACCCATGATCTCGACCTGAAGCTGTTGTTGCTGCAGGTAGAGATTGTTGAGGTCAGTAATTTCCAGCTCACCACGCACGGAAGGCTTGAGGTCGCGCGCCAGATCTACCACCTGGTTGTCGTAGAAATAGAGACCGGTAACGGCGTAGCTCGACTTGGGCTGCGTTGGCTTCTCTTCCAGCGACAGCACACGGCCGCTGTCGTCGAACTCAGCGACGCCGTAGCGCTCAGGGTCGTGGACGTGGTACGCGAAGACCGAGGCGCCCGACGAGCGCTGGTCTGCACTAAGCAGAAGCGAGTGGAAGTCATGGCCGTAGAAAATGTTGTCGCCCAGCACCAGTGTCGAAGGGTTGTTGCCGATGAAGTCAGCGCCAATGGTAAACGCCTGCGCCAAGCCGTCCGGGCTCGGTTGAACGGCATAAGACAGATTGATGCCCCACTGGTGGCCATTGCCCAACAGCTGCTCGAAACGAGGTGTGTCCTGTGGCGTGGAGATGATCAGGATATCGCGGATCCCGGCAAGCAGCAGCGTGCTCAACGGGTAGTAGATCATGGGCTTGTCATAAACCGGCAGCAGTTGCTTGGAAACGGACAGTGTGGCGGGGTGGAGGCGGGTGCCTGAGCCACCAGCCAGAATGATCCCTTTACGATTGGTTGCGTTCATTTGTTCAGAGCTTCCATGAGCATACGGGTGACACCACTTTGCCAATCAGGCAAGTGCAGTGCGAAAGAGTGACAAAGCTTGGTGGTAGCCAAGCGGGAATTCAACGGGCGCTTAGCCGGCGTTGGATACTCGGTGGTGCCGATTGGATTCACGGCTTCGACCGCAAGTTCTTCGCCATGTTTCCGGGCAAACTCAATAACGTAGCTGGCGTACCCGTGCCAGGTCGTTTCGCCCGACGGCGCCAAGTGGTAGATACCACTCAGCTCAGGCTTATCCCACGCTTGTCGAAGCGCGGCCACCGCGACATCCGCCAGTAGATCGGCCCCTGTCGGCACGCCTACCTGATCGGCGATGACGTTCAGCGTGGAGCGATCCTTGGCCAAGCGCAGCATGGTCTTGGCGAAGTTGTTACCCCGCGCGGCATACACCCAGCTGGTCCGGAAAATCAGATGCTTGCAGCCCGACGCCTGGATCAGCCGTTCGCCTTCGAGCTTCGTCGCACCGTAGTGGTTGACCGGCGACACGTCATCGGTCTCTTTCCACGGGGTGGTGCCTGTACCGTCGAAAACGTAGTCGGTGGAGTAATGAACCAACCAGGCGCCAAGGCGCTTGGCTTCTTCGGCCATCACCTGGCTGGCCAGCGCGTTGACGGTATGGGCCAACTCGCGCTCGCTTTCGGCTTTGTCGACAGCGGTGTAGGCGCCTGCGTTGACGATGACCTGTGGCGATACGGCACGAATCGTCGCTCGCAGACCGTCAAGGTCTGACAGGTCACCTGCCAGGTCGCCGTAGTCTGTGGCCGCACGGTGGCGATCGAGCGCTACGACTTCACCCAGCACGCTCAGCGCTCGTTGCAGTTCCCAGCCCACCTGGCCGTTCTTACCAAGCAGCAGGATTCTCATGCTTGGTCCGTACGCTTGGCGTAGTTGCTGTCGATCCATTGCTGGTAGCTGCCGCTCTTGACGTGGGCAACCCACTCAGTGTTGTCCAGGTACCATTGCACGGTTTTGCGAATGCCGGATTCAAAGGTTTCTTCCGGTACCCAGCCCAACTCGCGCTGGATTTTGCTGGCATCGATTGCATAACGCAGGTCGTGGCCTGGGCGATCCTGCACGTAAGTCAGCAATTCGACATGGGGACGGAATTTCGAGTCAGGTCGCAGCTCGTCGAGCAGCGAGCAAACAGTCCGTACCACCTCGATGTTCTGTTTCTCGTTATGGCCACCGATGTTGTAGGTTTCGCCCACTTCACCTTCGGTTACCACTTTATAGAGCGCGCGAGCGTGGTCTTCGACATACAGCCAGTCACGGATCTGATCACCTTTGCCGTAGATCGGCAGCGGCTTGCCTTCCAGTGCGTTGAGGATGACCAACGGGATCAACTTCTCGGGGAAGTGGAACGGGCCATAGTTGTTCGAGCAGTTGGTCACCAGCGTAGGCAAGCCGTAAGTCCGTGCCCAGGCACGGACCAAGTGGTCCGAGCTGGCCTTGCTGGCGGAGTAGGGCGAGCTTGGCTGGTAAGGCGTGGTTTCGGTGAAGAGGTCTTCCGGGCCTTCCAGATCGCCATACACTTCATCGGTGGAGATGTGATGGAAGCGGAAGGCGGTCTTGCGCTGCTCGTCCAGCGAGCTCCAGTAGCCCCGGGCCGCTTCGAGGAGCACGTAGGTCCCGATGATATTGGTCTGAATGAACTCCGACGGGCCGCTGATGGAGCGGTCAACATGCGACTCGGCAGCCAGGTGCATGACAGCGTCAGGCTGGTGCTCGCGGAAAACGCGATCGAGCGCTTCGCGGTCACAGATGTCGACGTGCTCGAAGGCATAGCGATCGCTCTGGTCGACCGACTGCAGCGACTCCAGATTGCCGGCGTATGTGAGCTTGTCGACGTTGACGACCGAGTCGGAGGTGTTGGAAATGATGTGTCGCACGACTGCCGAGCCGATGAAGCCGGCACCACCTGTTACTAAGATCTTCACGAGAGTTTTCTACCTTGAGGTTCGGCAGGGGTTGAAGGACCCCTGCATAGTCCATGCGAGTGGAGCTGGTTCATAATAATGCTGTACAAAAGTATAACCGATCGACGCGCACATTCGGCAACGGCGGAGGCGGTCAGTTCCATGCTGAAGCTGGCCTGGTGCATGCTAAGTGACTTTGAGGTTTGCAATCAGATTTTTTTAATTAAAAGATGCCACTGTGGTAGATGCATTTTTTATGAGCGACCATGAGCGCAAGCCCCGAGTCTGGGCGCTGTTGGAGTATGCGCCGCCGGGTTTTAGTGAGGTTTTGGGGCTTGCGTATAAAAATGTAAAACTGTCCGAGGTTTTTAAAAGGTTTGAAGTTTGGTCTGGTGATGTAAAAGAATGAACATGGTGAAAATTGCTGAGAATTGGAATTTTTTTCGAAATCTGCAGCTTTGTTCGGATTTCAGCAATCATGTTTCACGTAGAATGTCGGAATTGATAAGTTAGCATAGCGATGGGCTGTCAAGTATAGGCGTTGGCTAGGCTTAATTTGCACGTGCTGCTTCGAGCAAAATTTTTGAATGGAATGGCGGAATATATTGAAATTCCAACAGCGTAGATTACATGTGGATACACTGGCTTACGAAAGCTCCGCAATCTGGGGCTGCTAATAGCTTGGTGCAACCAAAGATCTTTTTTTTTTTTCGTCATGAGTAGTTAGACTCCTCAGCCATTAAAGGCAGGTGTCTTGAGTCAGCGAAGCGCTAACGAGTTTCTAGAGATGTTGTGCCATCTCCAAAGGAGATTTCTTTATGGCCCATCGCCCGGCTCGTGCCAATGGCAAGCACCGATGGGTAGCCGTTGAGGTGCTTTGGGTGCACCGCTAAGTCCCAGCCTGGCACGATACGCCGCAACGAATCGCCCCATGCCAACGTGGTGACGACATTCGCACGCTGCTGATGACACGGCTGTTCGCCTAATGTCTTAGGCGGTTATACCGGAGAATTGATGATCCAGGCTTCTACTGCTCGCTATTCAGGAAGATGGACCTGGCATCTGTGTGGGCACCCACAGCCTGCCCATGTGCCATGGAAAGGGCGGCTGGCAAACCTAACGATCATGCTCCGGACTGCATCTGGCTGGCGTGAGTACCGCACTTCATGGCTCAGGGACGCTAAGGCATGAGGCGCATACTGCGAACGTTGCACGGCGCATACTGTCAGATCAATATGCTTGAGGAGGCCCGCGTTCAGCCTAGGTCTGCTGCGGTGCTTTCACGGGACTAGATAATCGACGCTAGAAAAGTATCGAAAGAATATTCATTGGACTGTACGAAAGTCGTCATATCATCGCTTCGACAAGCGGCAAAAAACTGTGCGGCTATGGCATCGCTTGCTTGCGCCGTGCGGAGGGGAAATCTTGCTCATGCACACCCTGGCCTTGGCACTCCAGGCTCAAAAGCGA
Organism: Pseudomonas sp.; assembly: GCF_032058845.1. Classification (GTDB taxonomy): domain Bacteria; phylum Pseudomonadota; class Gammaproteobacteria; order Pseudomonadales; family Pseudomonadaceae; genus Aquipseudomonas. Next base: position 94,548 of record NZ_DAMCCR010000001.1, read on the forward strand.
CGGCAAGCGGGGTCGAAGGCAGCTAGGCGGGTCACAAGGGTGCTGATATCATTCGGGGCATAGAGAAACCTTAGGCAGGGAATGATAGCATAATGATAATTGGACCTTCGCATGTTGTGCGGTGGGAAAAGCTGAAACAATTCTTTGATATGGATTGCAGTTTTTACGGAGTGGGGGGGCTTCCCGTCTGGCACGAAAGTGTCAGGTCTCGCGCGTTAACTGATAAAGATCTAGTTTTGGTCGGAGACTTCAGGTTTGGTAACTCTTATCACTTGACCGGTATTGAAAAAGACGCTTTTGCAGTAAAGAAAGAGCTTATCAATGATGAGGTGGATGCAACCGTATTTAGGCATTCACTCCGTGCGCTAGATGTTTTGAAAAAGCAGTCGCCGAGGTTGGTATTCTGGTGTTTGTTCATCAGGGAATACAAAAACATTGAAGCAGGAAAGTATACGAGTCAAGGGAAGTATCAGCATCCGCATTGGAATCTTCGCGATCTTGAGAATCGGTACGATAATGCTGTCAAGCTTTCTGACTTGTTGGAGCAAAAACTAGAATTTCTTTATATTGATAGCAGTAATCACCCTTCATTATTTGGCTATTACTTCCTGAAAAAAATTGAGCAAGGTTTCTGCCCTAAAGATGCCTTATGGGCTGCTCAGGAGGCGAAGCGGCGATTTTTTAATATTTTCAAAGTGTTTGCGTCTCATCGAATTGTTGTCTCTGGAACGACCAGTGCCTTTCGCCTATATAAAGATTATTGCCAAAAAGGTATCGTTGAACCCTATGCATTTGGCAATATCCAAATTAGAGAAGCAGACGAAGCACTGTTTTCTGCTCATAAGTACCACAAGTACCTTATTTACTTTGCTAAAGAAGAAGACGCTAAGCCTCATCTAGAGCAGCTTTCATACTTCGATAAAGCCCCGTATGAGAGCAAGGTGCTAGTAATAAAAAATGGTTCTAAAACATTCTTCTATGCGGCGGCACGCCTTGATAAGCCAATACTGATGTTTGTCATGTTGAATCATGAAGAGGATGAGGAAGTGGTTGGTGATATTTACAATATGCTAGGGCTCTCACAGGTAATGTATTATGCTTTGGCTATTTTGAATTCAGCTGCTGCGATCAAAACGCTTCCTTATTCTTCCTTCAAGTCTGCTTTTAAGAGCTTGGGTCGTGAAGCAGTCGAAGTTGGTATCCTCAAGGAAACTGATACGAGGATCGGCGTAGCAGAATTTTAGGTTGGATCTGATTTTGGTTGCGGCCGTTCTAGCGTGATTGCGGGGTTCGGCATGATGACAAATGCTTTAAACAAAATGCTAGCATCAGTGGTGCGGAGCTGCTGGTCTAATCGGGATTTTTAAACATGACTTCAAGTAAAAATATTCAAGCTTCTAACGAAGTGTTAGACAGAGTGATTTTAGAGCCGGCAGCGATGAAGGCCGTGAATAAGAAGGGCGGCTCCTATAGGTTGGCCTTGGATGTTGATTATTATCGCGAAAAATATCCTGACCTTGCCCATCTGGACGACGAGGCTCTGGCGCAACACTGGCATGCGTTTGGATATCAAGAGGGGCGCTATGCTTCAGCTTCGCATGCAGATGGTGATCCTGAACTATTCAGCGAAGTTACAGGGAAGCAGGACAGTGTTCAAGTTGCTATACCTGCCAGTCTGAAATCTGTTGACATGGATTTCTATCTTTCGGTCTACGCTGATTTGGTGCCCAACGGTATCACTACACAATCGTTGGCCGATGTGCACTATCAGCGTTTTGGCAAAGTTGAAGGACGAATGCCCTCTCTGACAAGCTGGATGGAGCAGCACGGCCTGCCTGCAAGCCTGATAGCTCCAGGGTTTTCGCTCGCTAAAGTTATGGGGCGGAGCGCCACACGCGGTGTAGAAATAGACGCACAACGAATTCTTGACACGCTGCTGGGTGTGAATGTGTCACCCATTGAGCTCGCAGAAACGGTAGATCGAACTCAGGCTTTTTTCATTAGATTGGGTAAGCACTATCTATCCATACAAAAAATTCAGCAAGGTCGGAACTTGCTGGAAGCTGCTCTTAGCTTTGGGGTCTCAGCAGAAGCTTTAGAACATTTAGGTAATACGTACTTGAATGAAGGTCATGTAAGTATTGCTTTGTCCTATTACGATGCCGCCTCTATTTTACCGAACCCTCCAAAATGGACGGCCTTCAACAAAGCACGATGCCTTGCGAAAACACACAGAGTTGAAGAGGCAATCAAAGTGCTGGCGTCTGGGATAGCTTTGAATCCTAATTTTCAGCAGCAATATGATAAGCTCGACCGACTTGCTGAGCAACGATGGAGTACTTTTCATGCGGAGCTATTGACTTTAGTAGACAGTCGGGATCGGAATCGTCTAGTCAGCAGCGCCAGAAAATTTGCGAGTGAGTTATACCGAGCGTACTTGCCAGTCTATGGTATGTCGGGACACTTGAAAAATACGGGCTCCAGCGAAAGCGTATATTCTTTGCAGCTACCTCCGCTGCCTGAACTCGGCCATTTGAACAAAAATCGGATTTTGATAGTCGGTGATTTCCATATTGCCCAATGCGTACGGTATCGCATCGATCAAAAAGTTGAGCAGTTAGTCGGACAGGGTAAAGAAGTCAAGACGGTGGACTGGACGCAACTCAAGCAGTCAGGTACCGAGCTAGCGCTTCATGATGTCGTGATTTTTTACAGGGTCCCGGCCGTACCCGATGTGATCAAAGCGATTGCTCAGGTGAACGCGGCTGGGAAATTGAGCATCTATGAGATTGACGATCTCTTGTTCGATACGGAGTACCCGCCAGCGATCGAAACCTATGGAGGCTACGTTTCGCTGGAAACTTATAGAGAGCTTACTCGCGGTATGGCACTTTTCGGGGCTGCAGCTTCCCTTTGCCGTATAGGTATTGCTTCAACGGTACCCTTGTGCGAAGAACTGTCTAAGTTAGTGCAAGAAGGCGAGTGCTGGTTACATCGGAATGGCTTAGACCAACTGAATAAGTTTCGAGTAATTGACAAGAGTGAAAAGCAGTCTGTCGATATCTTCTATGGAAGCGGCACCCAGGCTCACAATAGCGACTTCATCGAACAAGCATTGCCGGCAATTGAGCGTGTATTGAGCGAATTTCCGCTGGCGCGTCTGGTGATAGTTGGGTATCTGCGACTGCCAAAGGCGTTTATCGAAAAATACGCAAGCCAGTACGCTCAACTTCCGGCGGTAAAAAATTTACAGGGCTATTGGTCTCTGCTCGAGCAGGCAGATATCAATATTGCAGTGCTGCATGACGATCGCATCAATGCGTGTAAAAGTGAACTGAAGTGGTTCGAGGCCGCCTGCTTTGGTATTCCTTCTGTGCTGAGCAGCACCGCAAACTACCGCGACGTTGTTTCTCATGGGAAAGATGCTTTCCTGGCTACTACTGCTGACGAGTGGTACGAAGCGATTAAAAAACTAGTGGCAAGCCCGCAGTTGCGCGAGGAAATAGGCATGGCCGCCATGGATCATGCTAAGGAAAACTATGCTTTGGACATTTTGGGGCGAAAACTGTGCGATCAGTTGGAGGCGTACAAGCCCGTCCGTTCAAAGCGCAAACCGAAGGTGGCCCTTGTCAACGTGTTCTTCCCGCCGCAGTCAATCGGTGGTGCAACTCGGGTAGTGGCGGACAATTTCTCGGTATTGCGCAAGGACTACGCCAATCAAGTGGATCTCTGCGTTTTCACAGCCGATGTAGAGTGCAAAAAGCCGCATGATATGATGGTTTACGACTACCAAGGCGTTCGTGTCTACCGCGCGACTACCTTGTGGCGTGAGAATATGGATTGGCACCCGAAAGATCCAGAGATGTACCGCCTCTTCACAGAGTTCTTGGAGCTGGAGCGGCCTGATGTCATACACTTCCATTGCGTGCAGCGACTCACCGCTTCGATAGTTGAGGCTGCACGCGATTTCGGAGTGCCTTACATCGTCACCGCACATGACGCGTGGTGGATATCAGATTTTCAGTTCTTGGTGGACCATAACTCTAAAGTCTATCCGATCGGCCATCCTGATCCTTACGAAACGATAGAACTTCCCTCGACCATCACACTGGGCGACTCGATCGAGCGCCGACGTGATCTCAAGGAATTGTTACTTGACGCGGACAGAGTGCTAACGGTTTCGAGCGCGTTTGCTGAAATTTATAAGCAGAATGGAATTGCCAAAGTCGAAACTGTCGCGAATGGCATTTCTGATGAAGTGCTCTGGGCGCCTAAAAATACTGCGGACAGTGCTCGTGTCGTATGTGGCCATATAGGTGGAATGTCTGAGCACAAAGGGTATTATCTTTTCAAGGAAGCGGTGCTCGAAGTTCAGCCTGAAAATATCGAGCTGTTGATTGTCGATCATTCTAAAGAAGAAGGATATGAGCTCCATACAAGATGGGGTAGTGTGCCAGTCACGTTTGTCGGGCGTGTCCGGCAAGAGCATATTGTAGATCTTTATGCGAAGCTAGACGTCCTGTTTGCGCCGTCTACATGGCCAGAGAGTTTTGGGTTGGTGACAAGGGAGGCGGTGGCCTGCGGTTGCTGGGTGATTGCAAGCAACCTCGGAGGTATTGGAGAAGATATCATTGAAGGGCAGAATGGGCATGTGATCGATCCTACGCAAAGGCATATCGAAAATGTGCTTCTTAAAATCGACGGCGATGTCAATACCTACAAAGGCCTCTCCACTACAGAGATTAAGAGGAGCGCGTCGGCTCAGGTTGCAGAGCTGGAGGGAATGTATCTTTCCCTAGGCAGCGAAAATGGATTTAAAGGATAAATACAATGCAAATAATTTCTGTCAGTCAATCTTCTGTCAAGCTGCAGCTAAGCAAGGTAACCGCGGAAGGTGACCTTAAGCTAGTCAACGGCTCAAGAACGCTTTATCCAAAGTCCAATGTCGACTCTGCGACTGGTGATATAACACTTGAGGTAGATATTTGCGATCTGGATATCTACCAGTCACTGCGCTTTATGGCAGAGGGCGGTGAGATAAATTTGGACCCATTGTTTGAGAAATATCGGCTTGATTCAGGAAAGCTGAGCGATGAGTTTTACGTCACTCGTAAGCTTATCAATGCCGCAACTCGCGGGCTGGACAACAACGAACTATTTTTGGCCGCGTTCAGTGCGTTGAGCATCATGCCAACCAGCAACCATTTTTATGGCGCACTTATCACGCTCTCAGCTTACAAGTATCTCGAAGCGCCCGACGGGCGTGGCTGGGTACTCGATGTGCTCAATAGATGCAAGATTGAGTTCGATAATGCGCCGACTACCAAAACGCCCAATATTGTTCGGTGGGGCATTTCATCTGCCACGGCGTTGTCACTTGCTCTCTTGTTGAATGATCGGATTGAAGAGGCTGAGCGAACTCTGGACGCTACGCTTTTAAATTACCCGCCTAACTATAATCATCTGAGTCTTTGGAACTACTGTCAGTGCCTGATACTTAAGTCGAGCATCGTCTTTTATAGCGGTAAGAAAGTCGATGCGGGGTGGAAATTCCTGAGTGCTTTTGATTTTTCGAGAAAGTCGATCAACGACATCTATAATTCCAGAAATGATTGGGTTCTTGGACAAATCTCGGATTGCCAGGCGTTGTTGAGTCTGGGTGAGCTTTCCTTGAAGTGCGGCGTGAAGTGCTTGGGTAAAATTCCGTCAGAATCGCGTTATGCAGATATTAGCTTTAATGGCAAAGTAAATTTTGCCCCAGTGTTTGCAAGATTCCAAAGTTCGCGTGCTAAATTCAGCAGTAATTTTTTCGAAAGCATCGAGAAAGCATTTAATAGTTAGTGATTGTTCCAGCCCAGGGCAACCGCTTGCCCTGGGCTATTGTTGAGAGCTTTCCTTGATAACTGGTAGATACGCTAGCTACGCTAGGTACTACTCAGTTCGCCGAGTATGGGAAGGAGATCTACATCGAGTTTTGCTGCGAACTAAATTTTACATTTTCTGAAGACGGGGGCGGAGCCCCCTTTCCCAGTTCGTTTGAGGTTTATCAACCCTAGATTAAAACCTACATCAGAATGCTGCTCATACTGGCTTGGATAGGCGCATAGCTCAAATCTTCCTTCCCATTGTGATCTATATGCCTATCGGCTTTGAGTTGAATTCTATTTGGCTCGAGCTGGGTCGCTAATCACATTAACCTCAGGCGAGCCTGTACCATAAATAATCTGATTTTCGTTAATTTTTGCTATGCGGATTTGTCGTTGGGTTTCACGACCGTTGTCGTAGATGACAAGGATCTCACCTTTATCTCCGAAAGCAACCACCGGATAGGATACTTGCAGCGAAGAGTCTGGTTCTAAAAGGCGTCTATATTTATAAGTGGCCCCATCGTCATCCGACAACCCAATTGTCAGAGACTTGCGAACAAGATCGTTGTTCCAACATAGCAGCATTTTTCCAGACGGAGTCCTCCCCAACCAGGACCGAGAAGACGAGTTTGGTTCGGCTACATTATAGTCCTGCCATGCGGTCCAGCTTCGCATATCAGGAGAACTAGTGGAGTACTGCATCTGTGAAGAGCCTCCATACGATCTCAGAAGCGCCAGCACGTTACCGTCTTCCTTCTGCACAAACTCTGTTTCGAAAAATCCGCTGTATTGGCCCTTGTTGTTAGGTGGGAGTTGTGTTATGTGCTCCATTTTCCGGTCATGCCAGTTCAGCTCATATATATGCGGGCCGACATGTTGCATATATTGCGGGGGTTCCTCCGCAGAAAACCTCCAACCGTCAACTGCTATATACCACTTGTTATTAACCGCTATCGGGCGTCTAGGAACCCCATAATATGAGAGACGAAATGGTTCGCCCCAAACCGGGTTCTTCGCATCGGGATCATCTAAGATCACTGCCCATGAGCCCCCAACGCCGTCATACCTTTTGTCATCTCCTACAACCCCGTAAAATAGCCAAAGCCGGCCGCTAGGGTCTTTCCAGAGCATTGGATCTACGATCTGGTTGCCAGGATGGTCGGGCGAATACGTAAGGTAGCCATATTCTTTTGCGCTCTTGCCCGCATCATCCGAATAGGCGAGAACTGCGAAATTTCCGGGCCCTTCCTTTGCGTTTGTATTATCAGCACGCCATGCCATCCAGTACCGGTTGGCAGCCGTTTTGGCTATGGTCGCTGTGGCTTGATACACGCGGCCGGCGAGACGATAGGCGGGATCGTTGGTGTTTCTTTCGATGCGTGCGGGTGTATCGACATATACATTCGATGGGCGTTGATCAAAGCTCTGAGAAGTTTCAGGGATATTAGTCGCCTGGGACATTTCTGCCTTGCTGGATGAAGGAGCTGAATCGTTTTTCGCTACCAGCAGTGGCTGTTTTTCTAAACTAGGTGAATCATCCAACTCAAAAGCGCTGGGCTCATACTCCTGAGGATTTGCAGAAGGTGCCTTACCTACAAGAGCATGGATCGGCTTCGTCAAAATCCAGTGTCCGAGATCTGAATCAAACTTCGCAAGCATTTCTCCGTTTCTGGTGATAGACGATGTGACCGGGGCTGTACTAGGCACTGACACAACAGGCAGACCATCCATTCAGGGATCTCCTTGAATCTATTTGGGTTGCAGTGGATTTCGAGTTTGTGCGAACGGCCAGTATCAGCGCATACCATCATCTCTAGACAGCATGCACTGGAATTATGAGCTTGACTAACGTGAATGGTTCACCGCGTGGGATCCAGGATGACCAGCAGAGTGCACCCAGCGAAGGCCCTGCTGATTGGAAATTCAGAATTGAAGGTGGATACCGGCTTGGATGGATGATTCTTCAGTCAGCAACACAGGCAGCCATTTGCAACACGCCATGATGAGTAACATCATGGCGTGCGCTGGAAGGTGGTTGAATTGTTATCTAACCAAATTAAACGAAGAATCAACTCCCAAAGCCAGACTCGTTTCAAGACGATGGCTCACATGACACCTTGGCACTGCTTATGAAAGTGCAGCTAGATCTGGGATATGAGTAATTCCCTGCATCTCACACCATTCGCGCCAGCCTTTGACTTCAGACCATCCGCTCAAGTAGACGAAGTCCATGCCAGCAGCCGTCGAGGCTTGGTGATCGTATTTGCTGTCACCTATGAAAAGTGTCGGCTGAGTTATGTTGCCGCTACGCACCTCACGACCAAGGATTTCGTCCTTTGTGTCAGGGCTTCCAAAGATGCCTCCTTCAAAAAAGTCCGTCAGGCCTCGGACGTTGAATACATGGCGCAGCTCGGCTTGATCGCCGCCAGACACAATTAACCAGCGACTGCTGGTTTCAGCGCGCAAGCGTCGCAAGCCCTCAGAGACCTTGCAAGTCAAAAGCCCATCCTGTACGTAGTGGGCATAGCGTGAAAGCAACGTCTCTACTTCGTCCTTGGAGAGTGGAGCTGGCAAGATTACGGCACTGAAGTAGTCGAATTTCTTGTAGCGAGAAATACCGCCATTGGCCACATGAAAGTCGACTAGGGCCTGTGCCTCAGATTCGCCGTACGGGAGTGCAGCCTGATAAAAAGCCTGAGTCTTTACCTTGTTAGAGTCAAGAACCACCCCGTCACAATCAAACACGATTGTCCCATAATCTTTTACGCTCTTATGCATGGTAGTCATAAGGTCACAAGCCCCTTTCCAAGCAAGCATTCGGCGAGCACGAAATCTTCGGGCCAGTCCACATCATGACTGATCAATTTATCCATAGCGTACAGTAAGGGGCTTTTGCCGATACGGTCGTCTTGCTCTCTATAAACCGATGCATGCGCGAGAAACACGCCACTGTTGACTTCATGAATGGGCTTCAGGGTTTGAGTGCGTGGCCATTTTTCGACCTGCCTGTCGTAGTTCATCGCTTTGCCATCCTGCCACAAGAAACCATGGATCAGCGTCGTGGTCATCAGCGAGTCGTGGCCCGCTTCAAGACTTTTGAAATACTCCTGAATGATGGTTTCATAATGGCTGGACGTAATGAATGGCGAAGTCACATGCGTCCAAAGAATGTGCGCATCAGGAATGAGATCAAGCGCGTGCGCCACTAAATCGTCTGTGCTGGTTGTACTCGATGACAGTTCATTACTTCGATGGTGAAGTATGACTTTGCTATCGTTTAGTGACGCTGCATAGTCGAGGATGATTTCATCGTTCGTGCTCAACACAATACGGTCGATCGAATCAGTAGCTATAAGCTGCTTCAACTTTATTTCGACCAAACCCTGGGGTACATCGGCAAACGGTCGAATATTCTTGTTGGGAACGCGCTGACTTCCTTTGCGGCAAGGTAGGAAACACGTCACTTGGTGCTCGATCATTTCAGTGGTCCGTAGATACTTTGGCAAGGAATATCGTATTTGGTAGGCGTAATGCACAACAGCGGTATGCTCCCTGCCGTCTCTTGATAGAGCTTGAAGAGCTTATTGGTGTCGTTGTTGCGCGGATCCTCTCCGGGATATCCGTCAAAACCTGCCATCAACACACGTTGAGCCTTACCGGTTGTAGAGGCTGCCAACGCATAGGCAATGACGAGAGATGTTGGCGTTGTGCAGTAAGTTGATTCAAAAGCGAATTTATCGGCTTCGATGTTTAAACCAAAGTCGAGTACTTCCTTACCCTGCAGCGCCGTTTGAACATCGGCGGGTAGCATCGAGTAAGGTGTAATCAATGGCTGAGGCAGGCACAGGTGCGCCTCGCAGTCAGCCAGCAGCCTGACGGGATGGCAGGCGACTCGGAGATCGATCAATTCCGCATTGATGGAGCTTTGAGTATTGAGTGCCAAAACTACAGGGTGGTGTTGACGAATGTAGAGTTCAAGTGCTTGGCGATGTTTAGCGACGCCTGGACCTGTTCCGAGTAGGAGAACTTCACGCCCCGCGAAGACTGAATCTGGATTCCATTGGCCTTCGGGTTTACCTCGGTAGAAATGACGTGCGGCGTCGAGTGTATTGGGGCTGAACTGTTTTCCGCCTTCATTTCTAAGGTGGGCGATCACTGCAAGGATGTCTTCCTCTCCGTAACGTGAATCGCAGAGCATTTCCTGGATGTAGGTTGGATGAATACCGTACTTGCCAGCTTGATAATAATAGGGGTTGGTACCCCAGCCGTACTTGTTTTGCATGGGCTTGAAATGCTCACGCAGCAACGTCATGAGTGGAATGAGATTGTTGGGTTTGCCTCGACGCTCGGCGAGTTCGATCGCGAGCTCTTCGGTACGGGCGTTGCCCGGACCTCGGCCCATGCCTGTAACCGTCGAGTCGACCCAAGTTACATCTTCGTCAAGTGCACGCAGGGTATTGGACAGTGCCAAACCGAGGTTATCGTGGGTGTGTATGCCAAGCGGACCCTTCCATTCGGCACGCAACCACTGGATGATCTGCGCCGTCTGATCAGGCGACATGCTCCCCATGCTGTCAGCAAAGTACAGCACATCAACTGGATACTCGGTTGCCAGCTTGGCAAGCTGCCTGATTTCCTGTTCTGAACGAGTGGCTACCTGCATCAGGTTGAAGCCCACTTGGTAGCCTCGTTCTTTGAGCCATGTGGCGGCGCTCAATGCCGGAGCGAACTCATGTACGTGGCACGCAATCCTGACCAGGTCGACAGGGGATTGCTCTGCGCCGACCGGGAACAAACGTTCCAGAACTTCAACGCATGGCATCTGGCCCACCAGTTCGCTGGCGTTCACCATGACGGCGATTGTCAGCGAAGAAGGCAGGGTCAGCGATGTCAAAAACGCATCTGTGGTGTAGGCACAAGCACCATTGAAGGCGCCGTTTTTCAGAGAACGTAGCCCTAGTTCTACGACATCGATTCCCCCTGCCTGCATGGCGGTAAGGTACTGATGGATCAACGCATCGGAAAAGTCCCAGGCGTTGTAATAGCCACCATCGCGGAGCGTACAATCAAGGTGCTTCATGTTATTCCGTCCTTGCTAGGTAAGTTTCAAGACTACAAGCATCGGTTCTGTAGATGAATATCTCTCAAGCGTGAAGCCGGGGAGACGACCTTCCGGCTGGTGATGGTTTGTCCCTTTCCAAGGGTGGCAGCGCTAAGCCGCCAAATGGCCCACTCAGATAGTCATGACTCAGCGCTGGGTGGTAGAAGCTGTCAAGCCAGCCTCTGGCGGTCCAGCGTTCAATGAAATAATTCTGTTCACGCATTGCCCTGGCACGCTTCTCCGGGCTTAGGTCCTTGCCGCGACTTGCGGACTCTGCATGGATAAGTCTGGCGAATGGAGTCCATATTAGCGCTAGTCCCTGCTCATTAAGTCGCATACAGAAATCGACATCATTGAATGCTACAGGGAATGCCTGCTCGTCCAGGCCTCCGATTGCCAGATAAGTATCCTTGCTAGTCAACAGACACGCTGCAGTCACAGCGCTTTGTCTGCGCGTGATCTGATTGAAAGCCAAATAACCTGCGTCTGTGTCATTCCAAGTGTTACCAGTATGAGCAGCCAGGCCATTAACGCCTACCACAACCCCGGCATGCTGCACCATGCCGTTGGGCCACAATAGTTTCGCACCGACAGCCCCCACGCCTGGTCTCAGTTGGCTTACCATTTCCCCCAGCCAGTTCGGGTCTATAATCTCAATATCATTGTTCACCAATGCTATGAGGTCGCCATTCGCGTGCGCAACAGCGCAATTGTTAATGGTTGCGTAATTGAAAGGGTAGGGGTGCGGTAAGACTTTAACTCCGGCCTCAGGCAAGCTGTTTAGATAAGCCAGTGTTGCTGGGTCACTGGACTGATTATCAACCACAATGATTTCAACATGTGGATAGTCAGTCTTATGCAGTAGTCCATCTATGCAGGTTGACAAGAGCGCAACCTGATCTCGAGTAGGCACAATGAGCGTGACTTTTGGCAACGTCTCGGGAAGGGGCCAGTGTGCTCTTAGCAGCGATGGATAAGCGGGCACCGGAGTGACAGTTGCACCGGGATCGATACTATCGCAAAGCCAAGATATAGCCTTCTGTCGACGCTTATCTAGGGGGGCAAGCTCTGGACTCTTGTGTCGGTTGCTGTGGCGGTGATACAGCACGGATGTGAGATGACGAACATCTGCGTTAAATTTTTTTGAGATGAATACGACAGCAGCAAAAAAGAGATGCCAGTCCAGCTCAGAGCCTGCTTCTTCAGGGATCGACTCCAGCGCATCCAGAATGATCTGACGACTCAAAATGCATCCAGGGCTGAAAATGTCAGCACCTATGTACAGGTCCAAATCCCAGGCAGGTTTAAACCATGGATGACTACGCTCACCCTCGGGGCTGTCTGTATCGCAATCCGAGTAGCACCAGGCATGGCTGTCCCCCAGTAAAGTGCTCAAGAGGGGCAAGGCATTGGTTGCCAGGTGATCGCCCGCGAGCATCGGTACGATCTGCTCACACCCTGATTCCAGCAATTGCGTTAATGCTTGCTTCAAATTATCAGGGTGGCCGTGAGCTATGGTGTAGGTCGCAGTGTTTTCTGGAATGCTCCGCAAGCTTATCGCTTCCAGGTCAGAATCGCCTTCTGTCAATAACAGCACGCCAATCCTTTTCACAACCTCTGGAGCAGTGAAACTTAGCTTTTTCTGGAAAGCATCGAACCACTGTGGGTAGAGGTGCCAGCCAGCACTCTTCGGCAGTCGAAGACTTTGCTCCTTTGATACAGCATGGATCATCTCGACCAGTGCATCGTCATCCTGAGGATTCAATTGTCTTAATAGACCTTCGATTCCCTCTGGCCAGCAGCAGAGAGTGATTGGGCTACCGGCAAGTGGTTCACCTGATTCGGTTTCTACAGTCAATACATGTGGATTGCCATCGGCAAATGTCCAGGGCAGTTGAATTACGAAACCGTGATCGCTGCTATCGCGGTAAGCTAGAGCCTGGCTGTGCTGGTTACACTCAGCCTTCGCTACTTGCTTGCCGCCCTCACGTACGCAGATCGTGATTCGTTGATGCGGTGCCTGCGTGTCCCATGCCCAGCCGGCTATACCCAGACCGCCGGTATGCCAGACCTGTGACGCAACGAGGTCTGGCTCATTGCCGAACGGAGCAGGCAGAGTTATGTCGCCCGCCAAATACACAGGCTCGTTAGCGATCTTGACGCTGATATGGCAGGCCTGGTTTAGCCAGCTGCGACGTAGCTGTACGGCGAAACCGTTGAATTGGTCGCCGTCAGTTGCGCTTGTTTCAAACAGGTCTGCTCGGGCAATCGCAACGCTTGCGCCGTCAACGTAGACTTCGACAATCAGTCGCTGACCCGGATTCTGTGTGTCTAGGACCCAGCCTTGTAGCACATCGCCGTATAGCCCGGTGATCAGCCCCAGAAAGCGGGCCCGAGGAAGCGAAGCAGTGTCCGCTGAGAATTCATCCAAGACGTGTTGTGACATCAGGCCGGCTCGGTCAAAGAAGGAAAATGGAAAGCGAGCATGCCCGCGGCGTCGGCTTGTGGTGTATACGGCGCATGCAAAGGAAGGCTCAGATCACTGGCAAGTGCAGCCGCGCGCCATCCTGAGGCGGCGCATGGTTGCAGGCTCAGGATAGCGCCACAACCTGACATAGCGAGGTTTTCAGTCATCGTCAACACTCCAAGGTCCGGCAGCGCGTGAACCGAACCAGTGGCTAGGAGGCGCTTGATCCACGGTTGACTAGGTTCGATTAAAAAGATGGCGGACAATCGATCTCGCGTAACTTGTTGCGCAAGCTCCATCCAGCGCATCGCTACGTGAGCATCGCTCAGGTCGTCGCCGATCAACCAGGTGCTGCCCTGAATATCTTCATCACCATCTGCTGGCTTCGATCTTGTATCTACCACCAGGTTGGCGCCAGGCAGCGCGGTTGCATGACGAGACAGCTGCGCGTCCGAGGGTAGCTCGATGCTCCTTGCCGATGTGGCGAATCGAAGGCGACGCGCGCTTTCGTTCATGTCCAGCAAGGCGTCATCGTTACAACGAATGCGGTAGGGCAAATGTATTTGGGTGGGTAGATCCCAAATAGGCGAAGGCGCATTAACGAGCCGTTCAAACACCAGCTCGCTCAAGGGGAGCCCGGCCAGATCCTGAACCAATTGCGGCCATTCACGGGGTGTGTAGTCCAGACTGATTTCAAGTGGCAGCAACTGCGCATGAAGCGTTACCCAGTTGCGCAGGCCATCACGGTGCCATGTCAAACTGTAAGGCGTCTGTGGGCAACTGCCGTCGTGAATATGCAGGGCTGAGCGAGGATGATTCGACAGGTCCGGGTGCTGTACGAGCCAGTGGGTGAGTCGTTCACGTTGCAGTGCTTGGCGGGCCGGTTTGATTGGGTCACGCCTGCAGAAAGCCTCGTAGCGGGCTTCTGCGTCGGGATAGCGCTGACGAAGAATCGCATTATTGTAAGCAACGCGCAGGTTCTTTTCTTCTCCGAACGATACACCGCCCTGGTGCGCAACGAACACGTTCGGGGCACCCAGGTTCTTCCAACCAAAGCTGCGGGCGCGAAGGCACCAGTCGGTCTCTTCCCCATACCCACGCGACAGTTCGACTTCATCCAGGTAGCCCACTTGGTCGATGGCTTCGCGCTTGATGTATAGACAGAAACCGCAACCTGTTTCGAGTTCGACAGGCGGCTCCGGGTTGAGCTTGGCCAGTGTGTCGAGTTCGGCGTGCTGATCGGCCGACGGCATCGAATGGCTGACCCGGCTTTGCGGGAAGCTCATCAGCTCGCCGTTATTGGTGAAGGGGGTGACCGAGGCGGCGTGTGGGTCGCTGTATGCCACCTGGCGCAGTCGGTCGATCCAATCCCCATGCACACGTGTGTCGGCGTTCAGCCAAATGACGTCCCTATCCAAGCTCATTGCCATAGCGCGGTTCATGCTACGGATGAACCCAAGATTGGTGGAGTTCTGTACGAGTGTGATCTTGCTCTTGCCTGCCAGAACCCGTAACGCCTTGCGCAGCGCCGGGAGCGGGGTAGCGTCTTCAATCACCACAAGGCGATGAGAAGTGCGATTGAGTCGGCGAGTTTCGATAGCGCTGTTGATGCACGCAAGCGTTTCATCAATACCGTTATAGACCGGAATGAGAACGTCCACGGTCGTGTGCTTGGCTGAGCGGGCAAGGGGTGCAGGCGGTACCCAATCCGGCATAGCGTGTATAGGGCTACCTTGCAGAGGCAGGCCTGTCTTGAAGCGAGCACCCACCACAGCAGCGGCGTTAGGCAGCTTGGCACGAATGCCCCCATGGTTGGACGTCACGCCCGCAGCCGTCAGAAGGGCATCAGGGCGATTGGCAGGCACGTCGACGACTTGTCCATTGAGCTCGAACTGTACGATGCACGCTTCGCCTGGGTTTTTGAGATCCACTGCCCAGCCTTGAATCTCCTGGGCGCCCGGCTCATATCGAACGACCCCTACAGGGCCTGGATGTTGAGTGCAGGCAGTCAGTAATCTGAAAACCAGACTTAGCTCTTGGGGCGAGGTGATATCGAGTAGTTGAGCAAGGATGAGTCGCTCGAGGTGTTCAGGCAGGTCGGATTGGCTGCGTGCATGCCAAAGTATCTGCCGAAGACCGGCATCGTTGGGCTGCTTTTGCCAGGCGGCTGCCAGAAAACGGGTAGCGAATTGCGGCTGTGCCTGATCCAGCAGGCAGCGGCCCAGAAGCGCTTGTAGGTCTGGCCGTGTTGGCAAATCGTTGAGGGCATTGCTAAAAAAAATAAACGCAAGCTTGGGATGCTTTGGCAATGCCTCGATACCCTTCCAGATAAGTGCTTCCGGGCGGTACTCGGGAACGTGCAAGGCCTGCTCGAGCGCTAAAGCGGCGAGGGCGGGCTCTTGTGCCTGGCGATGCCGATGAAAAATGTCCATGAGCGTTTCTCGCCCACGGTCGAGTTGTCTGGACATAAGCTTGGCTTAACGGCAAGAAATAAAAAGAGGGGCGACTCGAAAGTCGCCCCCTTTCACATACATCCGACCTTGCGGCCGGAGGTACGTTTCGCTACGACAGGGCTAGTTACACCTGGCCGTGCAGCACAACGACGTTGTCGATGTGTGCGATGGCTTCGGCGGAACCAACGATGCCCAGAGCGACGTCGGCGTGAGTGCCGCCGTTGTCCAGAACAGCTTCCCATGCAGCTTTGCCATCTGCATCGGCAGCGCGGCCGGTAGCAGATTGGTACAGAGCGTCGATGAAGTCGCTGTTGGACTTGTCAGCAGCTTCTACCGAGCCAACGATGCCTTTGGCAACGTCTGCACGGCCGGTGCCGTTGAACAGCTGGGATACCCAAGCGTCCAGGCCAGCTTCGTCGGCTTCGCGGCCCAGAACGCTGGTGTACAGGTCACGAACGAAGTCGCCGTTCGAAGCATCGCGGTCCTGAGCTTCCTGGGACACAGCGATACCTGCTGCTACGTCAGCCAGGGTGCCGCCGTTGGCCAGTACAGCTTCCCATGCGTCGGAGCCCGCAGTGTCAGCGGCACGACCCAGCAGGGTGTTGTACAGGTCGTTGATGCTGGCTTCGTTGGCAGCGCCGGCGAACTCGGCAGAGTTCAGGAACTGGTTGGCGATGTCAGACAGCGAAGTACCGTCGTTCACCAGGCCGGTGAAGGCCTTGGCGCCGCCAGCATCAGCGTCGCGACCCAGGATGCCTTGGTACAGGCGCAGGGCAGCTGCTTCGGCATCGCTGTGAGCCAGAGCTACGGTTTCGGTGGTGTCACCGTTAACGAAGGTCAGGAACTCAGCGTCGGTGATCGAGGCAGTTTGGTTGCCAGTCAGGTTGACGTTGAAGTTGTTGCCAACAGCGAAGGTGTAGTCATCACGCGAACCGTCCAGCTGGACGATGTCGTAGCCAGCACCGGCATTGACGACGTCAGCGTGGTTGGTGCCGCTCAGGATGATGGTGTCATCGCCCGAACCGGTGGTCACGTTGTTGTTGCCGTTGCCAGCGATAACGGTGTTGTTGCCGTTGCCGGTGGTGATGGTGTCGTTGCCGTCGCCAGCGTCGATCAGAGTGTTCTGGTCGCCTTTGACGTTGATGATGTCGTCGCCGTTACCGGTAGCAACTACCATCTGGATGGCGGAGGTGTCGACAGCAGCTGGAGCAACGGCAGCAGCCAGAGTCTGAACTTCGTCAGAAGCAGCAGCTTGACCTTGCAGGTTGACGACCAGGTTGGCGTCGCTCTGCAGTACGTAGGCGTTGACGCCAGCGTTTTCAGCAGCGGCCAGGTCGACAGTAACTTGGTCGCCTTTAGCGCCTTCGACTTCGCCAAAGACGATGTCAGCGGTGCCGGAAGTTGGCAGCTGAACGGCGTTACCGGTGATGCCGGCGATGCCGACGGTATCGGTGGTGTCCAGGTTCAGAAGGCTGTTGATCGCTGCCAGGGTAGCGTTCGACAGGTTGGCGCTGTCGGAAGACAGGCTGGTTTGCAGAGCGCTGCTCGATTGTGGGCTATCGTATTGCATGAGTAATTCCTGTTACTTCAAGCCGATTGGCTTGCACTACTGAGAGTCTGCTCGGTTGCAGAGTTGTCCCACGGAGACTTATAGCGGGCAGCGTTCATCTTCGTCACGGGTTTGATACAGATATGCAGCGCCACCAAAGGTTCCATTCCGGTGGGGCCATGCATGACTTGATTGGGCACGATCAGCTGCGGCGCATGGCCGCTGAACACAATGTGGCCCAGTAATTCGTAGAAATGGCGGTTCGGGCCGACCAGGGTAAAGCCGGCGGCGACCAGGCCAAGCGACTGATTTCGCATGCCGGTGTAGGTGCCGGTCGTTACGTTGGGTCTAGGGCCGGAGCCGGCGGTGGTCGAGGTGTAGACCAGATCAACGCCTTCAGGCTTGTCTTCCCAGTCTATGCAAAAGCCTTCAAGCAAACGGGTCTCGTTGTGCTGACCTATCCAACCTGTGCCTGACACAACCTCGCCTGCGTCCTGTACGTACGCAGTGAGCGTAAGAGCGGCTGAGGCTTGATCGGATTCGATGGCGGTGGGGGCAGCAGCGGTCGCGATGACCGAGAAGCCGCGCATGATAGCGGGCGAATTGTCGATACGGTCGATACGCAAGTCGATGGGCTCGATGGTGGCATCGAACATGTGATATTCGGTGATCAGCACGGTGGTGACGCCACCCTTGACACGCGCGACGATGGTGTCGCCCAGCTTGTGCAGCATGTTCTTGCTGATGCCTTCGCCGGGGAAGAAGTCGATCGAACCCTTACCCAGTGGCGCTTGTTGTAGCGCAATACAGACCGGCTTGTCGGCAGGTGGCTGCGAGGCATACCTGAAGATGTACATGCCCGGCTCGAGCAAGGTCACGCGAGAGCTGATTTTCAGGCCATCGAGGGTCTGCGAAGGTATAGACATGGCGTTGTTGAGCTCCTTTAAGCACTAACACTGGTAGCTAACTCGCTCAGACCCGTGCATACACTAAACGGCCATTAAGGCATCCTGCGGCTGGTGAAGATGCCGCCAGAGAGGAAAGATGTCAACCAAAAGGCTAAAAAAAATTTCATATTGGAGAAGGCCTTAGTTGCAAGCGTCGTAATCGTCAGCTCCTGGCGAGAGATATCCTAGCGAACCGGTGGGAATGTTCGCGCGCCAACAAAAACCTGAGAAATCAGGAGCTTATGATTTATCGCAGCATACCTCTAAAATATGGCTTTTTTTTGACGAAACGCTTTCGGTTTCTAGTCTGGCAAGGCCGTCTGTCGCTTTGTGGGGGCTGAAGTTAGTCATCGCTTCGATTTCGTCCGCAGCGCAGAGTTTCATGAAACCTTGAGCCTTTGAGTGAACAAACCGGTCTCGGTATAGTCCTACGCGCCGCCCTCTTTGGTGAGTGTTACACTGCCTGCCGCTTTCGCCAATCCTTAGTATGGATACCATGAGTTCTCAATCTGACAACAATCTGCAAGCTGCCCTCAAAGCCTGTAAAAGCAGCTTCCTTTCGGTAGGCTTTTTCAGTTTCTTTGTCAATGCCCTGATGTTGGTGCCGACCTTATTCATGATCCAAGTGTCGGGTCGCGTTGTACCGTCTGGCAGCACCTCAACCTTGCTCATGCTGACGCTCATAATGACGATACTGGTCGTGACCACCGGTGCTCTCGAATGGGTGCGTTCTCGAATCATGGTGCGTATCAGCAATCGGCTAGACGTCCTGCTCAGTCGCGATGTCTACCGTGCGAGTTTCAAAAGGGCGCTCACCAGCGGTGGCGGCGACGCAACGGCCCAGTCACTCAACGACCTGACCTCCCTTCGCCAGTTTTTCACCGGGTCTGGTCTGTTTGCCTTCTTCGATGCCCCCTGGTTTCCCATCTATACGCTGGTCATGTTCTTGTTCCATCCTTGGTTCGGTTGGATCACCGTAGGATGCGGGATCGCGCTTACCGTGCTTGCATTCATCAACCATCGGGTGACTGGCCAGGCACTGGCTAACGCCAACAAGGAAAATGTCGCGTCTAACGTGGTGACTGCGAAGACCTTGCGTAACGCGGAAGTCATCGAGTCGATGGGAATGCTTGAGACGCTGATGAATCGTTGGGCCAAGCGCCAGCGCAACATCATGCTTCTGCAGTCGGAAGCCAGTGATAAAGGTGCTGTGGTCACCTCGACATCAAAAACCTTCCGTACATGGTCGCAGTCGATCATGCTCGCCACAGGCGCTTACCTGGTCATCATCCACGAAATCAATCCAGGCCTGCTCATGGCGGGTTCACTGTTGCTAGGGCGAGCGCTTGCGCCTATCGATCAGATGATCGCTAACTGGAAAGGCTTCGTCGGGGCAAAGGTTCAGTACGACCGCCTAAGTAAGGTGATGGATGACCTGAAGAAAGAACCTGAGCGCATGCCGCTGCCTGCGCCAGAGGGCCACATCCAGGTAGAAAACCTTATCGTCGCCCCGCCAGGCGCCAAGGCGCCGGTTTTGCGTAGCATCAGCTTCGTTGCGCCAGCGGGTTCCATCGTTGGCATTGTGGGCCCCAGCGCGGCCGGTAAGTCCACCTTGGTCCGTGCCCTGATGGGCATCTGGCCGCCTCAGCATGGCGTCGTGCGCCTCGACGGCGCCGATATCGCCGCCTGGGACAAGCAAGCGTTAGGGCCATACGTCGGCTACCTACCGCAGGATATCGAGCTGTTCGAGGGCAGTATCAGCGAAAACATCGCCCGCTTCGAGAAAGTCGACCCAGAAAAGGTCGTTGAAGCGGCGCAGATAGCTGGGGTTCACGAGATGATCCTCATGCAGCCCGACGGCTACGATACGGTCATCGGCAGCGAGGGTGTCAACCTGTCCGGCGGTCAGCGTCAGCGTATCGGCCTGGCCCGCGCGCTGTATGGCAAGCCCCGGCTGGTCGTGCTCGACGAGCCCAACTCGAACCTCGACGAGGTGGGTGAGAAGGCGCTTGGTGTTGCGCTGCAGAAGCTCAAGGAAAGCGGTGCCACGGTTTTCATCGTGTCGCATCGCCCGAACATCCTGTCGCGTCTTGACCGTGTGTTGGTGATGTCTGGCGGCACCATCACCTTGTACGGCGAGCGCGACAAGGTCATCGCCCAGTTGGCCCAGCAGCAGGCAGGCACTCAGCAGCGCGTTACCAAGGGCGCGCCTGCCGCACCGGGTGCGCCAGGCGCGCCCACATCGCCTCCTGCGTCGGGCAGTGCGCCG
>NZ_DAMCCR010000002.1:0-16810 GCF_032058845.1 Pseudomonas sp.
GGCTTCCAGCAGGGCCGGCAAGGCATCGCCGGCGATGTCAGGCTCGGCGAGCAGTTCCAGCGTCTGACCACGGCGTGCGCCGAGGCTGAGCAGCTTGCTCAGGCTCTTGGCCGACACGGCTGCCTCACCCGCATCGACGACGCGCAGGCGAATTTCGCCCTCGAAGCGTTTGGCCAATTGCGCCAGCACCTTGGCCGGACGGGCGTGCAGCCCATGCGCGTTGGCCAGCACGATGCGTGCGCTGGGCCAGTCCGGCAGCACCTCGCCGCCCAGCACTTGCAGCACGGTGCGGCTGTCGGTGGCCTGGTACAGGCTCTGCCCGCGGCCTTCGATCAGCACTTCGCACAGGCGTTCAAGCAAAGCCTGGTGCGCCGCACCCAGGCTGGCCAGGCAGAACAGACCGTTGAGCGGTTGCTCGCGGTAGCGCAGCGGCTGTTGCGGGGTAATGAAGGCCAGGCCCGGTTGCAGGACCTGGCGGTCGCTGTTCAACCACCACAGGCCATCGCCCAGCGGTAGCGGCTCGGCTTGCTGCAGCAAGGCGGCAAAACCTGGCTCGACGCAGCCGGCCTTCTGCAGCAGGCGCGCCCCGCGCCAGCTCAGCTCATCGAAGTCTTCGGCCGGCAGGCTGAGGCTGACCAGTTGCGCGTCCAGCGCCAGCTCGCGCGGCGCACCTTGCAGCAGTTTCAGCAGGGCCTCGGCAGAGGTGGCGCGGCGCAGCGCTTCGGCCAGGTCGGTTTCACCCAGGGCGCGGGTCAGCAGTTGCAGCAGGCGCAGATGCTCGTCCGAGCGCGCGGCGATGCCGATGGCCAGGTAGACACGCTGGCCATCGCCCCAGTCGATCCCGTCAGGAAACTGCAGCAGGCGCACGCCGGTGCTGAACACCAGATCGCGGGTCTGGGGAGTGCCGTGGGGGATGGCGATGCCTTGCCCGAGGAACGTCGAGCCCTGCGTCTCGCGGGCCTGCAACCCTTCCAGGTAGCCGTCGGCGACCAGCCCATCGGCGACCAGTCGATCGGCCAGCAGGCGCAGCGCCTGGGCCTTGTCGGCCGCTACCTGGCCCATGGCTATCTGCTCTTTGGCGAGCTCGAGCATGACCTTCTCCTTTTCCAGCCCCATCGGGAGGCCGAGGTATTGTTGTGGACGCATGACGTTCCAAAAGCGCGAACACAGGCACGTTGCCTGTTCAGCAGAATGGGTCACGGACCGCTGTTCTGCATCGCGATGTGGTTCCAGGGCGGAAGAAAAATGGGCAGTATTCCGAAGCTGAAACGTTTAATCTGATTCAGCGGTCACGTTACTCGATAATCTTGCGACTAAACAGCCCCAGCGTGTCGGACAATTGCGACGTTGGTCGTCTGCGCAGGGTGCATCGTCTGGGTAAAACTGCGGTCTGTACGTACTGCGTCTGCTTGTGTCTACGCACAGGCACTGCACGTACCATGGCCAATGCGGTTTGCTCACGACACCTGAGCGCATTGCGCTGGACGCTACAGCGCAGCGGTGCCAGATGCAGAGACCTTTCGTACAGAGCAAGCAGGCCAGGCCGCGCAGTCTGTTTCATGTCATCACAAGGAACCTTCGGTGAAACTTAGCGATATTGCCCGTCTGGCCGGTGTGTCAGTCACCACCGCCAGCTACGTCATCAATGGCAAGGCCGAGCAGCAGCGCATCAGCAGCAGCACGGTGGAACGCGTGCGCGCGGTGGTCGACGCCCATGGTTTCATGCCCAACCCGCAGGCAGCTGGCTTGCGCAGCCGGCATACCCGCACGCTGGGCTTCATCCTGCCTGACCTGGAAAACCCCAGCTACGCACGCATCGCCAAGCAGCTCGAAGCCGGCGCCCGCGCCCGCGGCTACCAGTTGCTGATCGCCAGCAGCGACGATCAGCCCGACAGCGAACGGCAGTTGCAGCAACTGTTTCGCGCGCGGCGCTGTGATGCGTTGTTCGTGGCCAGTTGCCTGCCACCCGACGACCACAGCTACCGCGACGTGCAGGCCAACGGCCTGCCAGTGATCGGCATCGACCGCAGCCTGGACCCTGCCCATTTCTGCTCGGTGATCAGCGACGACCACCACGCCAGCCTGCTGCTGACCCAGAGCCTGCTGCACGGTGCCCCGCAGCGTGTCGCGTTGATCGGAGCACGGCCCGAACTGTCGGTCAGCCAGGCGCGCCTGGCAGGCTTTGACGCAGCCCTGCAGCAGCATGCCGGCGAGGTGCGCCGCTACCAGGGCGAGGCCTTCAGCCGCGACTGTGGTCAGCGCCTGATGACCCAACTGATCGACGAACTCGGCGGCCTGCCCGATGCCCTGGTCACCACCTCCTACGTGCTGCTGCAGGGGGTGTTCGATACCCTTCAGGGTTGCGCCGCCGGCCAGCGCGCGCTGCAACTGGGCACCTTCGGTGATAACCAGTTGCTCGATTTCCTGCCCTTGCCGGTCAATGCCATGGCCCAGCAACACGGCCTGATCGCGGCCACGGCGCTGGACCTGGCGGTGGCCGCCATCGAAGCGAAAACCTACCAGCCGGGCGTGCATGCCGTGGCGCGGACCTTCAAGCAACGCCTGCACCTGGCCTGACCATGCGCCTGATCGACACCCATACCCACCTGGATTTCCCCGACTTCGACGCCGATCGCGCGGCCTTGCTGATCGAGGCGCGCGCCAACGGGGTTGAGCGCATGGTGGTGCTGGGGGTGGAGCAGGCCAACTGGCAACGCGTGTGGGACACGGTCTGTGCGCAACCCGGGTTGCACGCAGCGCTGGGGCTGCACCCGGTCTACCTCGATGCGCACCGCGCTGAGCACCTGGCGCACCTGCGCGACTGGCTCGCGCGGCTGCAGGGCGATCCGCGGTTGTGCGCCGTGGGCGAGTTCGGTCTGGATTTCTACCTGCCCGAGCTCGACCGGCAGCACCAGCAAGGCTGGTTCGAGGCGCAGTTGCAGATCGCCCGGGACTTCAACTTGCCGGTGCTGTTGCATGTGCGCCGCAGCCATGCCGAGGTGATTGCCACCCTCAAGCGCATCAGGGTGCCGCGCGGCGGCATCATTCATGCGTTTGCCGGCAGTTACGAACAAGCCCGCGAGTACATCAAGCTGGGCTTTCTCCTGGGGCTGGGGGGTGCCGCTACCTGGCCGCAGGCCCTGCGCCTGCGCAAGACCCTGCCGCGCCTGCCGCTGGACAGCCTGGTGCTGGAAACCGATGCACCCGACATGGCCCCGGCCATGTTCGCGGGGCTGCGCAACAGCCCCGTGCACCTGCCGCAGATCACCGCGGCCCTGGCCGACATCATGGGTGTGGACGCCGAGCACCTGGCCCTGGCCAGCACGCGCAATGCCTGCACCCTGTTCGGCTGGCCCTGCTGAGGGGCGGCCTCAGCGCAGAATCGTCCACACCGCGAAGGCCGCGTACCACAGCACCGCGCAGCGCAGCAGCAATTCCCACAGGCTGTTCAACCGGGCGACAGCGTGCTCGCGCGCATCCTGCTCGGGGATGTCGTCCGCCACGCGGCCCAGCTCGGCGACCAGCGACGGCGCGCGCCGATGCAGATTCAGCAGTTCGTGCAGCATGACTCGCCCGACCGCAACGAAGTTGCCCACCAGCGCGAAACTCATGCCCAGTACCCGCACCGGCAGCCAGTCCATGGCATGGCGCAATTGTTCGGCACGCCCCTGCACGGCGCCATGCCGGCT
Organism: Pseudomonas sp.; assembly: GCF_032058845.1. Classification (GTDB taxonomy): domain Bacteria; phylum Pseudomonadota; class Gammaproteobacteria; order Pseudomonadales; family Pseudomonadaceae; genus Aquipseudomonas. The sequence continues at coordinate 3,690 of NZ_DAMCCR010000002.1, forward strand.
GTGCTCGACGCACAGCGCCAACAGGCGGTAAGCCAGTGCCGCTGCCGGCCCCAGCAGGCAATACCAGAACACCACGGCGAAAAAGCTCTGATAGGCCTGCCACAGCAGGTAAGCCTGTACCTGCGCCTGCAAGTGGGTGGCATCCTCGCCCCGCAGGCCCAGGTCGCGCTCGGCCACCTGCAAGGCACCCTGTTCATCACCCCGGCGCCAGGCATCGCGCAACGGCCCCAACGCGGCCTTGGCGTCCCCGCGCCCGAGGCTGTAGAGCAACACCAGCAGGTGCACCGGCAGCGCCAACAGCCCATAGGCTATCGGCTCCAGCACATGCAACAGCAACACCAGCAACATCACCGGCGCCAGAATCAGGATGGCCAGGGTCCAGCACGGCGGCACCTTGCCGCTGCGCTCCAGACGCACCAGTTCACCGCGAAAGAAGCCGTCACGCTGCACACGACGGCGCAGGGCCGAGAACTTCTCGATCCACAGCACCAGTACCAACACCAGAAAACTCATGATCTGTCCTCATTCACGCGCAGGGCCTTGCGGTAACGTGACCAGTCGAATGCCGGGCCCGGATCGGTCTTGCGTTGCGGGGCGATGTCGCTGTGGCCGCAGATGCGCGGGCCGTCGATCACCGGCCAGGCCGCGCGGATCTGCCGGGTCAGGGTCGCCAGCGCCTGGTACTGGGCCTCGGTGTAGGGCAGCTCGTCGGTGCCCTCGAGCTCGATGCCGATGGAAAAATCATTGCAGCCTTCCCGGCCACCAAAGGTCGAGACGCCGGCGTGCCAGGCGCGTTCGAGCAGGGACACGAACTGGGTCACCGCGCCGTCGCGTTCGACGAACAGGTGCGCCGATACGGTCAGGTGCTGGATGCCTTGAAAATAGGGGTGCTCATCGGGGTCGAGGCGATTCTGGAAGAACGCCTGCACCTTGCCCGTGCCGAAACAGGCCGGCGGCAGACTGATGTTGTGGATGACCAGCAAGGAAATGGCCTCGCCCGGCGGGCGCGCGTTGCAATTGGGCGACGGGCAGTGAATCGCGCCGCAGAACCAGCCAGTGGCGGGGTCCAGTTGCATGGGTAATGAATCCTGTAGAACACCTGGGGCGGTCAGTATGCCGCGCACATCCCTGCCGTGGAAATGTTGCGCAGCCTGGCAGCCTGCTCAGTGCAGTTCTGCAGCTCCCAACTGGTCGAGGGCCGTGCGCAAGGCACGCTCGAACACCCGGCCGCCATTGAGCACCGTCACTGCATTGCGCTGGATGGCGTCGGCCAGCTCTGCGCGGGTCCACTCGCGCAGCTTGACCCCTGCATGATTGGCGAACACGTAACGGTCGCGGCCCTCGATGCGCGCCAGCAGACGGCAGCGCAGCACGCTGTCAGCTTCGCGCACCTCGACCCAGGTGCCGATGCGCAGGCGCTCCAGCACCTTGAGCACTGCGCGGGGTATTGCGCTATCCGACTCGGCCTGCGCCGGGACCAGCTCGGCGCCGGGCAGGCGGATCGGCTCGCTGACCCGTACGTAGCGCAGCGCACCGGTGCTGGGTGCCGTCGGCTGCCCTGGTAGCGCACAGGCACGCAGGTGCAGGCGCTCGAGGTCCTGGAAGAATTCGCGGGTGCTCAGCGAGGCCAGGGCAATGCTGCCCAGGCCCTCGCGCAACGCCTTGAGCAGCCCCGGCAAGCGCGCCAGCAGGCGTTGACGCGCCTGAGCCTGCGGATGCGGTGCGATGCTCGCCAGCAGCGCATCGAGCGTAGCGAGTGCCGACTGCCAGGGCGCGGACTGCTCGCCCTGCTTGAGCCAGGCCATGATCAGCACCTGGCTCCAGGCGTCACGGAGCACGTCCAGCACGACACGGGGCAGGCGCTGGCCAAGCACACGCTGATTGAGCACGTCTTCAACGCGGCGACGGGCCTGCTGCATGCGCACGTGGCCCTCTTCTGCATCCCGCGCGCGTTGCTCCAGCAGGTCATGGCGGCGACGCTCTTCCAGGCTTGCGGCCAGAAATGCGTCGAGGTGACTCTTGAATGCCACATGATCTTCGGCAACGTCATCGAGCACTCGCTGGACGACCCCCTCCAGACGCAGGTAGAGGCTGTCTGGCGCGGTCTCATCGTCGCCCTGCCAGCCAATGGCAGCCGCGCCGAGCTCGTTGAACAAACGCCGAGCCGGGTGGCTGGCGCGTGTCAACAGGCTCTTGTCGAGGATCGCCACTTTCAGCAGCGGGAGGTGCAACCGGGCAAGCAGCGCGCGCATGCGCGGGTGCAGGTTCGGGTCTTGCTCGACAGCGGCAAACAGCCGTCCCATCAGGTTGATGGTGTCTTCTTCGTCGCTGCCCAGGCAGCGTCGGGTGGCACTGCGGGCGCTGATCTTGAGCAGCAGGTGCTGCAGAGCCTGGCCGAGATCGAGGGGCCGGGTGGCGTCTCCTTCACCGGCATGGTGCTGCAGGTGCGACAGCATGCGCGCCAGGTCCGGCGCCGAAACCGGTACAGCGCCGTCGTGGCGCAGACGTGGCGTCAGTTGTCCGCGCAGTGGCGCCAGGAGTGCCTGTGTACGCTCGAAGAACGCCTCGGCGGCCGCCTGCAACGCGCCATTGCGCACCTGGCCTGCGCCGATCGACGCCACGCCCGCACGCCAGGCGCGTGGGGTCAGCGCGGTGCTGGGCAAGGGGTTGAGCGCGGGCAGCACGCCTTCACTGGCGAGGACGTGGTTGGCGTCGGCATAGCACGGGCCCATGCGGCCTAGCACGTGTTGCTCGAACAGGCCGAACAGCACCGTCATGGTCGGCACATCGACCTTGAGCACGCTGCACCCGCGGGCGAAATACTGGCACAGACCGCTCGGGCTCAGCGGGTTGCAGCGCGTGCCAGCGAGGGTGACGTCCAATACGGCTTCGATACGTGCATCCAGCTGCGCCAGCACTGCGCCTTCGCGGCTCATGACGCGCTCGATCATGGCCTGGATGAGATCGTGCTGCGCAGCACTGGCCCGCGCATGGCGGGACAGGTCGGCATCGAGCAGTGCCCCACCGGTGGTGTGTGTCAGGCCGCTGAACGCTTGATGCAGGGCGTCCAGCACGCCGTGTTCGACATGCTTGCGCTTGAAGCGCACGTCGCGCATGGCTTGCAGGCTGCGACGCTGTTCGATCACGTCGCTGGCTTTGTCGACCTGCTCGATGAGCACATCCTCGGCCATGTCGAACAACGCTTGCAGGCCAGTACTGACATGCAGCGCCGCGCTGTCACGGATGCGCAGCAGCAACATAGGCAACGAAGGCGCCAGTAGTGCCGCACGACGGTCGATCACCGACGTCAATGAGATCACGTTGGCTTCGTGCCGCATGTCGAGCTCCTTGCTGTTCATGAGAAAAGGTCATTCCTTGACGCTGGGTGCACTGTCGGAGAAGAGTCGTATTCATGGTGAGTCAAACGACCGCTGCGAGGTTCGATACAAATGACCTCCAGATGTTCCGCTGATGCCCTCCAGCCGATGGAAGGTTGCCATCGGCACAGGTGTACAGCCTGCTGCCCTGCCCTATAATCGCCGGCACTTTTGTCTGTAGAGCCCACCTGTGGAGCCGACCATGCCGAACCTACGCCTCGCTGACCTGACCGCCGAAATCGATGCCAATGTCCGTCGGGCCTTGTTCGAAGACATTGGCAGCGGCGACATCACCGCGCAGTTGATCCCCGCCGAGCGTCTGGCCAAGGCCACCATCATTACCCGCGAGGCCTGCGTCATCGCCGGGACCGCATGGGTCGACGCGGTGTTTCGTCAACTCGATCCGCGTGTCGCGGTGCACTGGCACGTGGTGGATGGCCAGCAGGCGGCGGCAGATCAGGTGCTGTTCCATCTGGAAGGCCCCGCGCGATCGCTGCTCAGCGGCGAGCGCGCGGCGCTGAATTTTCTGCAGATGCTGTCAGGCGTCGCCACCCGCGCCCAGGCCTTGGCCAACCTGGTGAGCGGCACCGGCGTGCGCCTGCTCGACACTCGCAAGACACTGCCGGGCTTGCGCCTGGCGCAGAAATACGCCGTCACCTGCGGCGGCTGCGACAACCACCGCATCGGCCTGTATGACGCCTTCCTGATCAAGGAAAACCACATCGCCGCCTGCGGCGGTGTGGCCCAGGCCGTGCAGGCGGCGCAGCGCCTCGCCCCCGGCAAGCCGGTGGAAATCGAAGTGGAGAGCCTGGAAGAGCTGCGCCAGGCGCTGGATGCCGGGGCCGACATCGTCATGCTCGACGAACTGAGCCTGGATGAAATGCGCGAAGCGGTGCAGATCACTGCCGGCAAGGCCAAGCTGGAGGCCAGCGGCGGCGTGAACGAGCAGACGCTGCGGGTGATTGCCGAAACCGGTGTGGACTACATCTCGATTGGTGCGATGACCAAGGATGTCAAAGCGGTGGACCTGTCGATGCGGTTGAGCCTGTAGACCCCGAGCTGGGGTCGCAGGGCGGTCTGCAGGCTGCCCGGGTATCCCGTCGGGCCTACCGGGGTGTCCGCCGCAGGACGGCTTCGCCGTCCCGGCACACACCCCCTCCATGGCCTCCTGCGAATGTGGAGGCCATCGATCAGACAGTGGTCGAGAACGACCAGTGGCTCAGAACGACGCGTTGGCCAGACCGTCCAGGTAGCGTTCGACGTCCAGCGCCGCCATGCAGCCCGCGCCGGCCGAGGTGATGGCCTGACGGTACACATGGTCGGCCACGTCACCGGCCGCGAAGACACCTTCGACGTTGGTTGCCGTGGCATTGCCTTCACGGCCGCCGCTGACCACCAGGTAGCCGTCCTTCAAGGTCAATTGACCTTCGAACAGCGACGTGTTCGGCGTATGGCCGATGGCGATGAATACGCCGTCAACGGTGATTTCGTCGAAGCTGCCGTCGTTGTTCTTCAGGCGCGCACCGGTAACGCCCATGTTGTCCCCCAGCACTTCGTCGAGCGTGGCGTTGAGCTTGAGCTCGATCTTGCCTTCAGCCACACGCGCGTTGAGCTTGTCGATCAGGATCTTCTCGGCGCGGAAGGTTTCGCGGCGGTGGATCAGGGTCACCTTGCTGGCGATGTTGGCCAGGTACAGCGCCTCTTCCACGGCCGTGTTGCCGCCACCGACCACGGCGACCGGTTTGTTGCGGTAGAAGAAACCGTCGCAGGTGGCGCAGGCCGACACGCCCTTGCCCATGAACGCTTCTTCCGACGGCAGGCCCAGGTAGCGGGCGCTGGCACCGGTGGCGATGATCAACGCGTCGCAGGTGTAGGTGCCGTTGTCGCCGGTCAGGGTGTGCGGCTTGGCGGCCAGGTCGACGGCATTGATGTGATCGAAGACGATCTCGGTTTCAAAACGCTCGGCATGCTCCTGCATGCGCTGCATCAGCGCCGGGCCGGTCAGGCCATGGGGGTCGCCCGGCCAGTTGTCGACTTCGGTGGTGGTGGTCAGCTGGCCGCCAGCCTGCATGCCGGTGATCAGCAGTGGCTTGAGGTTGGCACGGGCCGCATAGACCGCCGCGCTGTAGCCGGCAGGGCCGGAGCCCAGAATGATGACGCGCGAATGACGAACTTCAGACATGTCGAACTCCTGTCGATCCTGCCGAGCGCCGGCGCTGGACGCCGGATGGGCAGGCTGGAATTGTAAGGGCCTGTGCAACGCCAGGCTGCACAGGCCACAGAAAGCGGTGGGCAGACTGTAGCGAGGTGGCAGAGAGTAAGGAAATATCCTTAGACAATCCACCTTATAGGCAAGCTCTATGCACCATAGCCGCGGGCCAGAGCGGGTCAGCCGACTGGCGGCGGCCCTGGCAGCTCATCGGGCATCTTTCCGGGTGCCAGCAAACTCGGTAAGGTCTGCGCGTTTTCCTGACCTTTTGGAGTTTCTCCATGCACGCCCCCGTTCTGTCCGGCCCGCAATACCTGCGTGAAGGCCTCAAGCTGGTGTTGAGCCCAGGTCTGCGGTTGTTCGTTCTGCTGCCCTTGGCAGTCAACCTGTTGCTGTTCGGAGCGCTGGTGTATTTCGCCAGCCACCAGTTCAGCCTCTGGGTCGATGCACTGATGCCCAGCCTGCCTGACTGGCTGAACTTCCTGACCTACATCATCTGGCCGCTGTTCGTGGTACTGGTCATCCTGATGGTGTTCTTCACCTTCACCCTGGTGGCCAACGTGGTGGCCGCCCCATTCAATGGCTTTCTGGCAGAAAAGGTCGAGGTGGTCGCCCGTGGCCAGGACACCTTCCCGCCCTTCAGCTGGGGGGAACTGGCGGCCATGGTGCCGCGCACCTTCTCGCGGGAAATGCGCAAACTGGGCTATTTCCTGCCACGGGCGATCGGGCTGTTCATCCTGTCGTTGATTCCGGTGGTCAACGTCATCGCCGCGCCACTGTGGCTGGTGTTCGGCATCTGGATGATGGCCATTCAGTACATCGACTACCCCGCCGACAACAACAAGATGAGCTGGCAGGACATGCTCGCCTGGCTGCGCAGCAAGCGCTGGCAGTCGATGAGTTTTGGCGGGGTGACGTATCTCGCGCTGCTGATCCCGTTCGTCAACATCCTGATGATGCCGGCGGCCGTGGCAGGCGCCACGCTGTTCTGGGTGCGGGAAAAGGGTGATACCCGTGTCACAGCAACGCCTGAGCATCGAGCCTGAGCCTGAGCCTGGCTCGACGTCATCCTGTTTCGTCCATCGGAGCTTCCCATGAATCGCTTCAACCCCGCCAAACTCAAGCTGTCGAAATGGACCGCGACGCAGCCGGTGAACCGCGAAAAACACTTCCTGGTCACAAATCTGGAACATGACGAAGCGGGCACCCTGCTGCGTGTGGAACTGCAGGCAGTGCACAGCCTGCGCAGCGAGTGGCTGGACTGGCGGGTGCTGCGCGACGCCCAGGTATGGGCGATGGGCTGGCGCTAGCGTGGGCGCGCGAGCACACGTGGCAACTATCTACTGCGCTTGCCGGAGGCCTGCGGTTTCCAATGCACGCCTGGCTGCACTCCCGCAGCCAGCGACCAAAGGAAACACCCATGAACGAAGATCGCGACTACCTCGACCTCAGCCAAATCCCTGCCCACCTGCAGGGCCTGCGCCACTTGGAGCACAAGGCCCGCTGGCGCCTCAATGACGCCCTCGCCGGCGCGGGCGTCGATACGCCCGCCGATGACTTGTTCGTCAACTCCGACGATGGCCAGGGCGTGGTGATCGACCATGTCTCGCTGGTCGATATGGTGGTAAGGGCCGTGCAAGATGGAGAAGCGCCAAGAGCCAGCGCGCCGTTTTCCGGACTTTTCTACGTCAGGGCCTCGTTTGACGATGCCCATCGCGCAGACGCGGCACTGCCACTGAGCGAAGCCGTCGCCATGGCTGCTGCGGTGTACGCGCAACTGCAAGGCTGACCTGCCCCACCCGCCTGGGTTGGCCGGCCAGCCCAGGCTTAGGGCTTTGAAGCTTCAGCGATCAGCCATTCAACTGGTTGGAAAACTGCCCTACGGCATCCACCACCTTCTTCGCCCCATCCTGAATCTCACCGATCACCCCACCGGTTTCGTCCGCCAGGTTCAGGCCTTGCTCGGCCTGGCGCTTGCTGGTGTCGATGATGTCCACTGCCGCCTGCGCCAACTGCTCGTTCTGCTGCACCACACGGGCAATCTCTTCGGTCGCGCTGCTGGTGCGCGAGGCCAGTTGCCGCACCTCGTCAGCGACCACGGCAAAACCGCGCCCCTGCTCACCGGCCCGGGCCGCCTCGATGGCGGCGTTGAGCGCCAGCAGGTTGGTCTGGCTGGCAATGTCGCTGATGGTCTTGATGATTGCGCCGATCACCCGCGATTGCTTGTCCAGCGCCTGAATGCCCTCGGCGGCGCGCTGCATGGACGCTTCCAGCCCACGCATCACTTCGACACTCTGGGTCACCACCTGGGTGGCCTTGTTGGCACTGGCGTCGGTGTCCAGTGAGGTCGAATAGGCGATGTCGGCGGCCTGTGCCACGGCTTGCTCGCGGTTGACCTGATCGGTGATGACCGTGGCGAACTTGACCACTTTGTACAACACGTCGTGGGCATCGAAGATCGGGTTGTACGACGCCTCCAGCCACACCGTATTGCCATGGGCATCGACCCGTTTGAAGCGATCGGCGATGTACTCACCACGACGCAGCTTCTCCCAGAAGGTCTGGTAGGCAGGCGAGTTGACTTCCTGCGGTTCGCAGAAGATGCGGTGATGACGACCGCGCACCTGGTCGAGGCGATAACCGACCGCCTGGAGGAAGCGATCGTTGGCGGTGAGCACCTCGCCGTCGAGGCTGAATTCGATCACGGCGGTGGAGCGCATCAGCGCCTTGATCAGGCTCTCATGCTCGCGAGAGGTCTTGATGGTGCGTGACAGGTCACTCGAGTGCAGGGTGAAGTACTTGAGCCGGCCGTCACTGCTGCGGATCGGCTGCAGGATTGAGCGCAGCCAGGCTTCGTCACCGTCACCGCGCAGCAAGCGGAAGGCGCCGTGCAAGTGTTCGCCACGGGTCAGGGCAGTGTGCATGCGCTGATAGAAATCGAGCGACTTCACGTGCGCAGGCACGAAGTGTTCAAGCGAGCGCCCGAGCAACTGATCGGGGTTGTAGCGCATTTCCTTGGCGAAGTTGTCGTTGACGTGCAGGATGCGACCCTCGGGATCGAGCTGCAGGACCAGCATTTCGCTGTCCAGGCTGTCCTTGATCTGCTGTACCGAGAGCAGGTCTTCACGCAGCTGCTGCATTTGCTGCTTCAGTTTTTATTGAACATCACACACCCGCCCGAACACCTGTCATTGGATGCCTGTACATCGGCTGCACGAAGACAGTTCTTGAGCGGCAAACGATTAAATATTCTTCAGGTGCACCATCGGGCAGCCGTCAACTCGGCGCCACCTGACTGTCACGCAATGGCAACGTAGCGCGCGGACACTTTTTCCATGAAGACACCGCCTCTGCACATCACGCTGGTCAGCGAAACGTTTCCACCCGAGATCAACGGTGTGGCCAATATCCTCGGCCGGCTGAGCGAAGGGTTACGCCTGCGCGGTCACCGCGTGGAAGTGGTCCGCCCACGCCAGGGCGGCGATGTGACGGGCCTGGCGGGGCCTGATCTGCTGCTTGCGCGCGGCTGGCCACTGCCGGGCTACCCCGGCCTGCAATGGGGGCAGGTGTCGATGCACAAGCTCTTGCGGCGCTGGCGCCGGCAACGCCCAGACGTGTTGTACATCGCCACCCAAGGCCCGCTCGGGCTGAGTGCGCTACGCGCGGCGCGGCGCCTGGGCATTGCCGTGATCAGTGGCTTTCACACCAATTTCCCGCAGTACGCCGGGCAATACGGTCTCGGTCTGCTGGCCCGCGCGCTGACCGGCTACCTGCGCGCCTTCCACCGCCGCACGGCCATCACCCTGGTGCCCAGCGCCAGCCAGCGCCTTGATCTGCAACGCCGGGGCTTCGAGCGGCTGGGGGTGCTGGCGCGAGGTGTCGACGCCACGCTGTTCAACCCGGCCCGCCGTAACCAGGCGCTGCGTGACAGCTGGGGGCTCGGCCCGGATGACGTCGCGGTGCTGCACGTCGGTCGCCTGGCGGTCGAGAAAAACCTCGGCCTGCTCAAGCCGTGCCTGCAGGCCTTGCAGCGCGACTATCCCCAGCGGCGGCTGCGCTTGATCCTGATAGGCGACGGGCCGCAGCGACACAGTCTCGAGCAACAGCTGCCGGATGCCGTGTTCTGTGGCGTGCAACGCGCAGAAGCCCTGGCTGAGCACTATGCCAGCGGTGACCTGTTCCTGTTTCCCAGCCTCACTGAAACCTTCGGCAATGTGGTGCTCGAAGCCATGGCGTCCGGGCTGGCGGTGATCGCGTTCGATGAGGCCGCAGCGGCTCAGCACATCCACCACGGGCACAGCGGCGGCCTGGCCATGCCGGGTGACAGCGCCGGATTCATCGAAGCCGCTTGCTGGTTGCTCGAGGAAGACGAAACCTTGCGGCGAGTGCGCCTGAACGCGCGGCACCATGCCCTGCATCAGGGCTGGGCGGCGATTGTCGAGCAGTTCGAGGGGCATTTGCTGGAGGCCTGCTCACGCCAGAGCACCCTTGTGCCGCCACTCAAGGCCTACCCCATGGCAGACAAGCCGGGCTGAGGCCCAGCCGGCCGGCCGGCGATCACTGCAGGGCCGCTTCGATGGCGTGGATGACGGTCGGGTCGTCGGGCAGCGTGCGCGGCGCGAATCGGGCCAGCACCCGCCCGTCCTTGCCAACCAGAAACTTCTCGAAGTTCCAGTTGATCTCGCCCGGGAACTCCGCACCCTCCCCAGCCAACAGACGATACAGCGCGTGACGCTGCGGCCCGTTCACCTCGACCTTGGTCGTCATCGGGAAGCTCACGCCGTACTGGCTTGAACAGAAGGTCTGGATATCGGCTTCAGCACCAGGCTCCTGACCGGCAAACTGGTTGCACGGCAGGCCGAGCACACTGAAACCTTGGTCCCGGTAACGCTGTTGCAGCTGCTCGAGCGCAGCATATTGCGGCGTCAGGCCACATTTCGATGCCACGTTGACCACCAGCAATACCTGCCCCTTGAACGGTGCCAGCGACAGCTCGCCGCCTGCCAGGGCCTGCAGTTTCACCTCGTGGAATGCACTCATGATCCTCTCCCCAATGGCCTGTGACGCGGCGCCGTGGGCAGACCGCGCCCAGCAAAAAGGCACCAGGCCAAACCGGTCGACCTCCCGAGGGAATGTCCGGCTTGTCCAGGCGCCTGGTGACGTTCTGAGCTTAGCGCAGAACCATCAGTGCTGATGGCCACCTTCACCGTGAACATGGCCGTGAGCCATTTCTTCTTCGCTGGCGTCGCGCACGTCAACGACCTTGACCTGGAAGGTCAGGCGCTGACCGGCCAGTGGGTGGTTGCCGTCGACGGTGACGTCGTCGCCATCGACGTCGCGGATGGTGACGATCTGCATCTGGCCATCGGGCGCCGAGGCGTGGAACTGCATGCCGACTTCCAGCTCGTCGACGCCTTCGAACAGGCTGCGGTTCAAGGTGCTGACCAGTTCGGCCGAGTATTCGCCGTAGGCTTCTTCAGGCTCGACGGAAACGTTCAGCTCGTCGCCGGCCTGCTTGCCTGCCAGAGCTTTTTCCAGCCCCGGGATGATGTTCGAAGCACCGTGCAGATACACCAGCGGCGCACCACCGGCGGAGCTGTCGATGACCTCACCAGCGTCATTGGTCAGGGTATATTCGATAGAGACAGCCTTGTTGGCGGCGATCAGCATGGGGCGAGACCTTTGCAAAAGAATGTAGAACCTGGAAGTGTAACCAAGGCATCGCCTGATTGCGAACCGGCCAAGGCTTCGGCACGACCCAACGGTAGTCACCTGCGACCCGTCAGTCGCATCAGCGGCTTTCATCGTGACCAGGAGGGCCACTGGGTGGCCGAGCTGACCTGTGGCCATACCCAGCACCTGCGCCACCTGCCACCGTGGCAGTCACGGCCCTGGGTGCTCGACCCCAACGCACGGCAACGGCGCATCGGTGAAGCATTTGCGTGCGGCTGGTGCGCCCAGGGGGTCGATAGCGCTACCCTTGCCGATTGATTCTGTGCCCGCCTACCGCCGAGACGCACACATGCAGACATTTTTCATCGCGCCGACCGATTTTGCAGTCGGCCTGACCTCGATCAGCCTGGGCCTGATACGCACCCTGGAGCGCGCCGGGCTGAAGGTCGGCTTCTTCAAGCCCATCGCTCAGCCGCACCCAGGCGACACCGGCCCTGAGCGCTCTACCGAACTGGTGGCCCGCACCCATGGTATCCAGCCGCCCACGCCCCTGAGCCTGGGCCAGGTCGAGCGCATGCTTGGCGATGGCCAGCTCGATGAGCTGCTCGAATCGATCATCCGCCTGTACCAGCAGGCCTGTGTCGGCAAGGACGTGGTCGTGGTCGAGGGCATGGTGCCGACCCGTCACGCCAGCTATGCCGCGCGGGTCAACCAGCACCTGGCCAAGAGCCTGGATGCCGAGGTGATCCTGGTCTCGGCGCCGGAAAACGAGGTCCTCAGCGAGCTGTCTGGCCGGGTCGAACTGCAGGCGCAGCTGTTTGGCGGCCCGCGGGATCCGAAAGTGCTCGGGGTGATCCTCAACAAGGTGCGCAGCGCCGAACCCATGGCCGACTTCGCCCAGCGCCTGCGCGAGCACTCGCCGCTGCTGCGCAGTGGCGACTTCCGCCTGCTGGGCTGCATTCCGTTCCAGGCCGAGCTGAACGCACCGCGCACGCGCGATGTGGCCGACCTGCTCGGTGCCCAGGTGCTCAACGCTGGTGATTACGAGCAGCGGCGCATGAACACCATCATCCTCTGCGCGCGCACCGTGGCCAACACCGTGCCACTGCTCAAGCCCGGCACCCTGGTGGTCACGCCGGGCGACCGTGACGACATCATCCTTGCCGTCAGCCTGGCCGCCATCAACGGCGTGCCCCTGGCCGGGCTGCTGCTGACCAGCGACAGCAAACCCGACCCGCGCATCCTTGGCCTGTGCCGCGGCGCCCTGCAGGCGGGCCTGCCGATCCTCTCGGTGAGCACCGGCTCGTATGACACCGCCACCCAGCTCAACTCGCTGAACCGCGAAATCCCTATCGATGACCGCGAGCGCGCCGAGTTCATCACCGATTTTGTCGCCAGCCACCTGGACGCCGCCTGGCTGCACCAGCGCTGCGGTACGCCGCGCGAACTGCGGCTGTCACCGGCCGTGTTCCGCTATCAACTGATCCAGCGTGCGCAACAGGCCAACAAACGCATCGTCCTGCCCGAAGGCGCCGAGCCCCTGCTGGTGCAGGCCGCCGCCCTGTGCCAGGCCCGCGGCATCGCCCGCTGCGTGCTGCTGGCCCGGCCCGAAGAGGTCGAGGCGGTCGCGCGGGCGCAAGGCATCAGCTTGCCAGCGGACCTGGAAATCCTCGACCCCGAGCTGATCCGCAGCCGCTATGTCGAACCCATGGTGGTACTGCGCAAGAGCAAGAACCTCAACGCGCCGATGGCCGAGCAGCAACTCGAAGACCCCGTGGTGCTGGCCACCGTGATGCTGGCGCTGGGCGAGGTCGATGGCATGGTCTCGGGTCTGGTGCATTCGACGGCCAACACCATCCGTC
>NZ_DAMCCR010000002.1:16820-95554 GCF_032058845.1 Pseudomonas sp.
AAGACCGCCCCGGGGTGCAGCCTGGTGTCGTCGGTCTTTTTCATGCTGTTCCCCGATCAGGTGCTGATCTATGGCGACTGCGTGATGAACCCGCACCCCAGTGCCGAGGAACTGGCCGAAATCGCCCGGCAGAGCGCAGCCTCGGCCGCCTCCTTCGGCATCGCGCCGCGCGTGGCGATGATCAGCTATTCGAGCGACTCGGCCAGCGACGAGGAAGTCGGCAAGGTGCGCGAGGCCACGCGCCTGGCCCAGGAGGCCGTGCCTGGCCTGCTGATCGACGGGCCACTGCAGTACGACGCCGCGGCCAACCCCGTCGTTGCCCGGCAACTGGCACCCGACAGCCAGGTCGCTGGCCGCGCCACGGTGTTCGTTTTCCCCGACCTGAACACCGGCAACACCACGCACAAGGCCGTGCAGCGCAGCGCCGATGGCGTCAGCCTGGGGCCGATGCTGCAAGGCCTGCGCAAGCCGGTGAACGACCTGCCACGCGGCGCGCAGGTCGATGACATCGTGCACACCATCGCTCTGACGGCCATTCAGGCCAGTCAGGTGAGCTGAAACGCACGGCGGGGCAGCCGGTTACCCGAACTGCCCCGCCGTGTCACGCTTTCACAGGCTCAAGGGTATTGCTGCACCGTACCCTGTTGCTGACCTTGTTGTTGATACTGCTGGCCAGGAATCGGCTTGAGGTTGACCTCTACGCGGCGGTTCTGCGCGCGACCATTGGCGTCGGCGTTGCTCGCCACCGGCTGGTCCGGGCCCAGGCCACGTACGGTCACGCGCGAGGCGTCCACACCTTGGGAGGTCAGATAGGTGCCCACCGACTGCGCGCGGCGCTGCGACAGGTCCATGTTGTGCTGGCGGGCGCCGGTGCTGTCGGTGAAACCGACCACTTCGATGGTGTTCTGGTTGAACTGCTTGAAGGAGCTCGCCAGGTTGTTCAGCGGCGAATAGAAGCTTGGCGCGATGCTGGCCGAGTCGGTGGCAAAGGTGATGTTGCCCGGCATGATCAGCTTGATCTGATCGCCATCACGCTGCACTTCGACGCCGGTGTTGGCCATGCTTTCACGCAGCGCTTTTTCCTGGCGATCGGCATAGTAGCCATAGCCGGCAGCGGCAGCGCCGATGGCTGCAGCACCGATTGCCGCGCCCTTGCCGCGGTGATTATGGTCGATGGCGGCGCCGGCCACGGCACCGGCCAGTGCACCAAGCCCGCCGTATTTCACGGTCTTGCTCATGCCAGCGGAGCCTTGCCCCTGGTTCTCGTAAGGATTCTGGCTGGCGCAACCGGACATCAGCGCAGCGGCGGTGGCGAGGACGATCAAAGGACGCAGGGTGAACATGGGCAAGCTCCTGAGGCAGGATGAAAAGTGCAGCGATCGTTGAGCGATCTGTACCGGGGTTGGAGTGTGTCGGGGGAGGAAAATTCCCAGGCAGCTCAGACACACTGTCCAGATGCCTGGCTCTACGGATGCGTTGCGGAGCGGGCGCCGCCACTTGAAACCAGGCAGTGAATCAGCGTCCTCGGACCTCACTCAGCAATTCTGGATGGCGATCCAGCACTTTCAGCAGTTGCACGAGCGCCAGTGGGGGTTTGGTCTTGCCGTTCTCATAACGCGAAAAAGCGTTCACGCCCCCGCCGAACAACTCGGCCGCTTCGCGCTGATCCAACAAGAGCTTTTTGCGGACTGTGGCAATGAAAGCCGGATCAACCATTGCCGTGTTCACCTGCCTGGAAAAAGCGTTCATCTCCTTCATGACCCGCTCGGACTCCGGCAAGTCGAGAATCGACTCACCGCATGATGGGCAGAACGCTCCTGTCACATCACAGATTTTGGTGGTTTCACCCTTGTAGGTGTAGGGCAGGTCACGGGTATCGTGGATCAATTGCGCAGCGCCGCACACAGGACATTTCATGTTCAGAGCTCCTTGAAGGATACGATCAGCACATCATCAATGACCGTCAGTTTCAGATACACATCCCCAACCGGGGTACGCGGTCGATACACGTCCTGCCAGATCGTGTGATCCGCGTGGGTAGTCATGCTTTTGAAGAAATCGTTGGGCGTCAGTGCCGTGATGATTGCAAGCATGCCTGACAAATCCAGTCCCAGTTCCACCGCGCCAGTGAGCGCGGACCTGGTTGTTCGGACACTCCCGGCTTGTATCAATGCTTGAACGCGCTGAAGCCTGCAGTGAGGTACACGTTTCTCCATGGGGTAAATTAACCTACTAGGTTTTTTTGGCAAGTAGGTTAACACGCGTATCTGTATCACCTCATCGGCAGACACCCTGAACATGTATCAAAAGGTTCTATGACGGCCTCTGACCGAGTTGCTGGCCGAAGCGAACACTTAGCGGCTACGGCAAATACAACTTGAACAACCCGCCCCCCAACTCCCCGCCATTGGCGATCTCGATGCGCCCACGCACCCCGCCCTGCTCATGCAGCGCGGCAATGCGCGAAGCAAAGTACAAGCCCAGGCCCGTGCTGCCGCTGCTCTGATCGATGCCTGGCACATAGTCCAGTTGCTGCTCGATCAGCCGCTCGGGGTAACCCGGGCCGTCGTCGTTGATGCAGATCACCAGCTCGGTGCCCGCTTCCTCGATGCTCAGCAGCAGGGCCTTGTCGGCATGGCGGATGGCATTGGTGAGCATGTTGGACACCACCGAAGCCACCAGCTCGCGGTCGAAGAAGGCCAGCGGCGCCATCGTGTCCAGGCGGCAGGTGGCGACGATACCGCGATGCTTGATGACATCTTCGTGAACCGCCAGCTGCGCTTCGAGGAAGTCGTCGATCTCGTGGTAATCGGGGCAGATCGGCAACTGGTTCACGCCCAGTTTGTACAAGCCGAGCAACTGCACCAGCATGCCGTTGAGGTGGCTCAGCTCGTGCTCGACGACCCCCGGCTCGCTGCCTTCGCGCAGCGCTTGGGGAATGCGCTCCAGCCACTGGTGATGAGCCTGGATCAGCGCCGAAAGCGAGTTCTTCATGTCATGCACGGTGGAGGCGATCACCGTGGAAAAATCCAGCCCCTGGTCTGTCTCATTCATGCGCCGAACACTCGGATATGCAGCTTGCGGTAACGGTCATAACGGCTGTCGCCGGGCGGAATGCCGGACACGCTGCTCAGGCAGGCGCGGCACTCCTCGATGACCGCCGGGGTCAGTTTGTCGCCGGCCACGCGCAGCAGCGCCTGGGCGGTATTCAGCGCGATGCTGATGTTCTTGCCCTGCTGCGCCAGGGCGCGGCGGAACATGCTCAGGGCCAGCTCCAGATGCCCGGCCTGGTAGGCCTTGACGCCTTGACGGTTGAGGTCCACGGCATCGGCCACGGCGTTCAGCACGTCAGGGTCTTCGGTGAGCTTGCCGACGCTCTCCATGACCTTCGGATCATCGCCGTAAGACTCCACGCACGCCTTGAGCACGGCCTTCGCCGCTACGCCCTGGCTCATGGCCTTCATCTGCGTGGCCACCGTCAAGGCCGATTCGACCGAGAAGAACTGGTTCATCTTGCCCAGGCGCTGCACGGCCTGTTCGGTGAGCTTGGCGGCCGATTCGGCGTCGCCGGCCTGCACCAGGCTGGCGGCCTTCATCATCCGCGCTCGCACTTGCATACCCTGGTCTTCGGGGTAGTCCTTGGCCACTTCGCCCAGGGCGTTGTTGATCTCGACACGGGTGCGCGCATCCAGGCCACCCGCGCTTCGGCTCATCAAGGCCTGGGCCAGGCCGAGGTTGCTTTCCGGGTCCTTGTAGCGCGAGCTCTGGCCCTGGTTCACCGCTTGGCGGAACGCCTTGGCGGCGGTGTCGAAATCTTCGTTCTCATGGGCCAGCCTGCCCAGGGTCGCCTGACGCTTGACCGACAGCGGCGACAGCCGCACCGCCTCTTCGAGCAAGCCCTGCGCGCGGCGGTTGTCGCCTTGGGCAATCAGTACATCGACCATGCCGTCGTACAGGTTGGGCATGATCGGGAAGGCCTTGATCGCCTGCTCGAATACCCCCTGCGCCTGGGCATTGCGACCGCGCTTGTGCAGCAGTTTGCCGAGCGCGGCGTACACCCACGGCTGCGGACGGCTGGAGAGGATCGCCGTGAGGTACTTTTCCAGCTCGTCGAAACGGTTCAGGTCACGCAGGGCATCGGCGCGAAAGCGCAGGCACAGTGGCGCGAAACGCGGGTCCTGCTTGCAGATCTCGGCGCAGGCCGCCAGCACTTCGGCCGGACGGTTGCGGTCCAGTGCCTGCAGGATGGGCTTGAGCAGGGTCTTGCGCTGCACCAGCTTTTCCAGACGCTGGGCCAGGCCCACACGGTTGAACGGCTTGGTGATGTAGGCGTCCGGCTCGTGTTCGAGCGCGCACAGCACAATCGACTGGCTGCTCTCGGCCGTGACCATGACGAACACACTTTCATGGCTGATCAGCCGATCGAGGATCATGTCCTCGAGCACCTGCTGGCCGTTCTTCTTGCCGTCGCCGAGGTGGAAGTCATGGAGGATGAAGTCGTAGCGCTTCTGCGCGCACATCCGCAACGCCTGTTCACCGCTGTCGGCGGTATCGACCTCGGTGGCGCCCAGCTCGCGCAGCATGGAACGGGTCGAGGTGCGGAAGTCGGTGAAGTCGTCGACGATCAGAAAGCTTTTTTGCCCGTACTGCAGCATCAACACGCCCTGTTGTAGTTGGGAAGTTGGACACATGGCGCGCGCGAACGCAGAGCCGCCGGCTGCTGTATCGGCCATGACGGACAAAACCTGAAAAAATCTGCCGCGCGGCCAGACGATAGCGCAAAGCCAGCATTGTATCGGCCACCCTTTCCTCAGGCCAGCCAGGCGAAGGATCTGGCCCGCGCTACGGTCCGCGACCGGCTGCGCCTACCCCCGACTCAGCGCACCCCCTCCTGGCGCAGCGCCGCTGGCTGGAAGTCGCTTTTGCTGGCCGTGAAGCCGAAATCATAGGCGCGCTTTTCTTCGTTCTTCATGCCCAGGGCCAGGTAGCGCTTGGATTGCAGGTCATAGATCGCCTCCAGCGTGTACCACGGCACCTGAACGTTGTAATACGACTGCGCATGGGCCTCCGACACTCGCCACAACTGGTTACGGCCATCGTACTGGTCGATCACCGCGGCCTGCCAGGTGTCTTCGTCGATGTAGACGTCACGCTTGGCATAGATGTGCCGCTGGCCGGGCTTGAGGGTGGCGACCACATGCCACACACGGCGCAGCTCGTAACGGGCGAGGTCCTGATTGATGTGCCCGGCCTTGATGATCTGGTCGTACTTGAGGCTTGGCGAATCGAGCTTGAACGCGTTGGACGCGATGTACATCTCCTGCTTGCCTTCCAGCTTCCAGTCATAGCGGTCGGGCGCGCCGTTGAACATGTCCAGGTTGTCCGAGGTGCGCAGGCCGTCGGCGGCAGTGCCTGGCCCGTCGTACGCGACCTGCGGCGCCTGGCGCACACGGCGCTGCCCGGCGTTGTAGATCCATGCCTTGCGCGGGTCCTTCACCTGATCGAGGGTCTCGTGCACCAGCAACACGGTACCGGCCAGGCGCGCCGGGGCGGTCACTTTCTGCTTGAAGTAGAACAGCATGTTCTCGGGCTTGGCCGGGTCGTAATCCTTCATCCGGTCGCTGAAGACGAACTGATCCTGGAACGAAACCGGGCTGTAGGAGCCGTTCTGCTGCGGCGTGGCCTGGATGACCAGCCGCGTGACGCTGCCGCCACGGTAACGGGTGATATGGTTCCAGATCACCTCAAGGCCTGACTGCGGCAGCGGGAACGGAATGGCCGTGCGGAAGTTGTTCAGGCCGTTGCCGCCTTGCACCAGGGTGGTCTGGGTGGCGTTCTGCTTGATCGCGGCGAACACCGCATCGGGCACCGTGGCGCTGCGGTGGGTCTTGTACACCGGCAGGCGGTAGGTGTCGGGGTAGCTCTTGAACATCGCCAACTGGCCGGGCGAGAGCTTGGCCTTGTACTGCTCGACGTTCTGCGCGGTGATGGTGAACAGCGGCTGCTCGCTGCCGTACGGGTCAGACAGAAAGCCCTTGCCGTCGACGCTGCCAGCGGTTTTCGACAGCGGCTCCCAGGGGCCGATCGAGCCGTCGGCATTGCCGGCCTTTTCGGCGCCCATGGGCGTCAGGGTGGTCCCCAGCTTGGCCGCCTGCTCGGCGGACACCGCCGCCATGACGCTGCTGCTGAGCAGGGACAACCCGAGGAAACTGGCGGTGAGCACACGTGAGGAGGTCTTCATAGCGTTATCGTCCTGATCAAGAGGCCTTGGCGCTGTACGAAAAACCTTGCGACTCGCTCGTGCCGGGTTGAAAACCGGCCGGTAGGCCGGCCCCGTCGAAACGCTCAGGTACACCTGTACGCTGCGCTTTCCTACCGGTCTTCGCCTTGCCTGAGCGTCGTCTCGAGACTTTTCATGCAGGCCTTAGAAATTCACGCCGAAGCTGAGGGCGACGAAGTCGCGGTCATCCACGGTGCTGTACTTGCCGTCGAAGAAGTTGGTGTACGAGAGGTTGGCGGTGTAGGTGTTCTGGTACTCCGCATCGACCCCCAGGCTGACCGCCTTGCGACCTTCCTCGAAGTTGCCGCCAGGGCCTGGCGAGTAACCGGAAACGTCATGGGACCAGGCCACGCTGGGCTTGAGGTTGACCCCGGCGAACACATCCGGATAGTCCCAGATCACCCGGGTCCGGTAGCCCCAGGACGTGCTGGTGGTGTAGCCGTCGTTTTCGCACTTGCGGCTGAGGTTGGCAGTGGAACTGCCGGGCCCGGCGCCGTTGATGGTGCTGGCGTTGAGCGCCAGGCAGGTGTTCTGCCCACCCGTGGCGGGCAGCGGGCCCGGGCCGAACACCGGGTCGCGGCCGTAGCGCGTTTCATACGGGTTTTCCAGCCCGCCGACATGGGTCACGCCCACCTCGCCCACCAAGGTCATGCGGCTGGCGCCCATCACCTGGTCGAAGAAATGCGTCAGCGTGGTCTGCAGCTGGGTCACTTCCTTGCGCCGGTACCCGTGCAGGTCCTGGCCGGGCACGCCGTTGAGCAGAGAGGCGTTGCTCAGCGCACCGCCCAGTGGGCGTACGCCGGAATAGAGAATGTCGGTGGTATTGAGCTGCACCGGGGCATTGGGCCGGTAGCTCAGCTCGCCACTCCAGGCCGTGCCGGTGGGCAAGGTGGTGGAGAAGCTCAAGCCGTACAAGCGGATGTCTTCGGGGTATTCGACGAAGTATTGCGAGTTCCCGGCAATGACCAACGGCGCCAGCGGACGCAGTGCTGCGGGCAGGCCAGCCACCCCTCGGAAGGCCGAAACCGGTGCGCCGGTGGCGCTGAAGATCGGCGCGCGACTGTGGTAATTCATGAAGTAGGCACCGAATTCGGTGTCCAGCGGCTCGAACATGTAGCGCATGGCCACGCCGAACTGGCCGCTGTCACGCGCATCGCGGTCCGCGCCACGGCGCACCAGCACACCCTCTGCGTTGGCGTTCACTCCCTGGCTGGCCAGGAAGCCCTGGGCGGCGGCCGGCAATGTACGGCTGCTGTTGAGCACGCGCAGGTTGTTGCCACAGCCGTCAGCGATGATGTCGGGCTGGGAGAAGAAGGTCCCGCAGTTGTCGACCACCGTCTGGTCCCATTCCAGCTGGTAGAAGGCCTCGGCCGACAGATTGTCGGTCAGGCTTTGCGACACGTAGAACATGTTGACCGGTATCAGCCCCTCCTTGATCTCCGCGCCGGGGCGACGGAAGGCGGAGACATCGATCGGGTTGATGGCATTGATGCCATTACCGATGAAGGTACTTTCGCCCCAGCTCACCACCTGCTTGCCGAATCGCACCGAGCCGGGCTGATCGGCAATCGAATAGTTGTGATAGACGAAGGCATCGAGCAGTTCGGCGCCCGACGATTTGGCGCCTTCCTTGCGGTTGGAATCGCTGATGTCCTTGAACTCACGGCCTTCATCCTTGAGCTCGAAGTCGTACCAGTACTTGCCGCGCACGAACACACCGGTATCGCCGTATTTCAGCTCCAGGTCGTGGATGCCTTTGAAGATCTTCGAAAAGGTCTCACCGCGCTTGAAGTTCAGGTGGCCGTCATCGGAGGTCTGCGACAGGCCCTTGCCGCCGTTGTTGACGCCGATCAGGTTGCGATTGCGGCTGGCGGTGGACCAGCTGGCACCGATCGACAGCGAAGAATCGAACTGAGCTTCGATCTCGCCGATGTTGAAACTGACGCCAAACGCGGGCCCGGCAAGGGTGGACGCGAGGCTGGCAGCCAAGGGCAGCTTGGCCCGGCGCCACAGTGTATTGGCAGATTTCATCGACCCTACTCCATGTCGTTTCTTGTTATGGCAACGAGTGCGGTCAGTCACGGAACAGGCGTTGCGCACCTGTGCTCCCTCCGTCGCTGAACATCCTCTGCCAGGACTATAGCCAGCTTGGACAGCGGCGCAGATCCCTCGAACGTGTGATGTGTGCCCCCTGCCCTGCTCCCGCGACGTCAGGCGCAGCGGGAGCAGAGACGAGATGAAGAATGGCTCAATGTTCAGCGATAGCAAGGTGCCATCTGCTGGGCCATGGGCGGTGCGCCATTATGCCCCGTCAAGACCCGGTTCACACGGTCGACAAGAACGGGCTGTTGCTGGCTTGCCACTGGGCGATTTCCAGGCGGATGCGTTTCTTGTCGAGCTTGCCCACGCTGGTCTTGGGAATCTCCGTGACCAGGGCGATCTGGCTGGGAATCGCCCACTTGTTGATGTGGCCCTGCGCGACGAACGGTTCGAGGTGCTGCTTGAGCGAGTGAGCGTCGAGGTCCTGGCCTGGATGGGCCACCAGCAGCGCGAAGGGCCGCTCGCCCCACTGCGGATCGGCCACCCCCACCACCGCCACTTCGCGCACGGCCGGGTGGCGGCTGATCAAGTCTTCCAGCGCCAGCGAAGACAGCCACTCACCGCCGGTCTTGATCACGTCCTTGATGCGGTCGCGAATATCGATGAAGCCCATGCCATCGAGGGTCGCCACATCTCCGGTGTGCAGCCAACCGCCGCGCCACAGCTGGGCACTCTGCTCCGGCTCGTGCAGGTAGCCCTGGGTCAGCCACGGCGCGCGCAGCACCAGTTCGCCCTGGGTGTGGCCGTCAGCCGGAAGGAACTGGCCGTGCTCATCGACGATGGCCGCCTCCACCAGCGGCACCGGCACGCCGGCCTTGAGCCGATAGGTCACGTGCTGCTCGGTGCTGCCGGCGCGCAGCTCGGCGTTGAGGTGCGCACAGGAAATCAGTGGGCAGGTTTCCGACAGACCATAGGCAGCGGTGAGCTGGATGCCTCGCGCCAGGGCAGCGTCGTACAAGGCGCGATTCAGCGCGCTGCCGCCGATGATGATCTTCCAGCCGTTGAAGTCTTCGCCATGGGCTGACGGACAGTTCAGCAGCATCTGCAGGATGGTCGGCACGCAGTGAGAGAACGTGACCTGCTCCTCGCGCCAGAGCCTGAGCAGCATCTGCGGCTCGTAGCGGCCAGGGTAGACCTGCTTGAGCCCCATCAGCGTGGCCACGTAGGGAATGCCCCAGGCGTGCACGTGGAACATCGGCGTGATGGGCATATACACGTCATCGCTGCTCATCAGCCGCACGCTGTCCAACCCACCCAGCACCGCCGCTTCTGCCAGGGTGTGCAGCACCAGCTGGCGGTGGGTGAAGTACACACCCTTGGGGTTGCCGGTCGTGCCGGTGGTGTAGAAGGTGGTGGCCACCGAGTGCTCGTCGAAGTCCGGGAAATCGTAGTGCGGGCTGGCGGCGGCCAGCAGCTGCTCGTATTCCCCGACCAGGCCCGGCAGTTCAGCGCTGTGCTCGGCGCCGTCGGTCAGCAGTACGGTCTTGTCGACCGTGGTCAGTTGCCCGGCGATGGCCTGGTACAACCCGGCGAACTCGCCGTTGACCAGCACCAGCCGGTCCTCGGCGTGGTTCATGGTGTAGAGCATCTGCTCAGGGGAAAGCCGCACGTTGATGGTGTGCACCACCGCGCCGATCATCGGGATGGCGAACATGCATTCCAGGTAGCGGTGGCTGTCCCAGTCCATCACCGCCACGGTGTCCCCGGCCCTCACGCCGGCCTCGGTCAACACGTTGGCCAACCGCGCGATGCGCTCGTTGAGCTGCGGGTAGGTCAGGCGCAACTGGTCGCGGTAGACGATTTCCCGGGTCTTTTC
This sequence comes from Pseudomonas sp., assembly GCF_032058845.1. Taxonomy (GTDB): domain Bacteria; phylum Pseudomonadota; class Gammaproteobacteria; order Pseudomonadales; family Pseudomonadaceae; genus Aquipseudomonas. The sequence continues at coordinate 27,017 of NZ_DAMCCR010000002.1, forward strand.
ATAGCGCGTGCCCGAAAGCAGCAAGCGCTTGATCAGCAGGGGGTAGGCGTAGGCGCCCTCGGTGGGCGCAAGGATGCGCGTCTGTAGCATGGGGATCCCTTTCGTGACGTACGGACGGATTGGGGCGTTCGGGCACTTGACTGTAGACCGCAGCAGGCCGGGTCACATCAGTCCAAGGGCCATTTGACCGTGTCGACAGAGACGTACTGGCGCGATCGTGCAGTGACGAGCGGTTGCACTTCACTCCACCTTGTAGATAACAGGGCGATCCGGCTTCGGCTTCTCTGCAGCCCATGAGGCCCTGGCCCGACTCCATCGCTCGACGTGGCGAGGGGCATCTGGGGGTGTAGCGGTCTGTGCCGACAACCAGGCGAACCCAGGGTGTTGAGTACTCGACTGCAATCACCGCAGACTGGTCAGCCAAGGCGCTGCAAATCACCGCCCTCAGTGGTCTGACTGCGCAGTAAGCCAATCGATTTCCTTCCTGACGACTTCCACTACCGGAGCCTTCATGTCCAGCCTGCATCGCGCCGTATTCCTCGACCACGCCTCTCTCGATCTGGGCGACCTCGATCTGGCGCCGCTGCACAGCGCGTTCGACGAACTGCACCTGCACGATGCCACCGCACCGGCCGAGGTGGCGCAGCGCCTTGCCGGCGCCGTGGCGGTGATCACCAACAAGGTCGTGATCAACGCCGACACCTTCGCAGCCAATCCGCAGCTCAAGCTGGTCCTGGTAGCGGCCACCGGCACCAATAACGTCGACCTGCAGGCCGCCCACGCGCACGGCGTGACGGTGTGCAACTGCCAGGGCTACGGTACGCCATCAGTGGCGCAGCACACCCTGGCCCTGCTGCTGGCGCTGGCCACACGTCTGTGCGATTACCAGCGCGCGGTCAGCGAAGGCCGCTGGGCCAGCGCCCGGCAGTTCTGCCTGCTGGACTTCCCCATCGTCGAACTGCAGGGCAAGACCCTCGGCCTGCTCGGCCATGGCGAGCTGGGCGGCGCGGTGGCGCGGTTGGCCGAAGCCTTCGGCATGCGCGTGCTCAGCGGGCAGATTCCGGGGCGCCCGGCCCGTGACGACCGCCTGCCACTGGCCGAGCTGCTGCCGCAGGTCGACGCGTTGACCCTGCACTGCCCGCTCAACGAGCACACTCATCATATGATCGGCGCGGCCGAACTGGCCCTGCTCAAGCCAGGTGCGCTGGTGCTCAACACCGCCCGTGGCGGGCTGATCGACGAGCAGGCGCTGGCCGATGCCCTGCGCAGTGGCCACTTGGGCGGTGCCGCCACCGACGTGCTCAGCGTCGAGCCACCGGCAAACGGCAACCCGCTGCTGGCCAGCGATATTCCACGGCTGATCGTCACGCCCCACTCGGCCTGGGGCGCGGTGGAGGCCCGTCAGCGCATCGTCGGGCAACTGGCGGACAACGCCCTGGCATTCTTCGCCGGGCAGCCGTGCCGGGTCGTCGGCTGAGGCATTGCTGGTGGCTCTGTTACACTTCGCCCCTTTTTCAGGAGGCGTCGTCCATGGACCCGCGCAGTGAAGTGTTGCTCCGCCAGGCAGAGCTGTTTCAAGGCCCGCTGCTGATCGCCGGCCTCGCCCCCGATGACCTGCTCGGCCAGTTGCCCAACGCCGCTGGCTGGACCTGGCACGCCGGCGATCAGGCGCTGCTCGACAGCCGCTTCGCCGGGCGCAGCCACTACGGCACCGACGTGCCCGAGGTGGCGTTCGAGGCGGCGGTGGTGTTCATGCCCAAGTCACGCGAGCTGGCCCACTACCTGCTCAACGCCCTTGCCTCGCGTCTGGCCGGCCGCGAGCTGTACTTGGTCGGCGAAAAACGCGGCGGCATCGAGGGCGGCGCGAAAATCCTCAAAGGGTTCGGCGCCCCGCGCAAGCTCGACAGCGCTCGGCACTGCCAGCTCTGGCAGGTCACCGTGGAAAACCCGCCTGCCGCGCCTGTGCTGGAAGACCTGGCAGAGCGCTTCGAGCTGCCACTGGCTGACGGCCCGTTGCAGGTGGTGAGCCTGCCCGGTGTGTTCAGCCATGGCCGGCTGGACCGCGGCACGGCCCTGCTGCTCCAGCACCTCGACGACCTGCCCAGCGGCCAGGTGCTGGATTTTGGCTGTGGTGCCGGGGTGCTGGGCGCGATCGTCAAGCGCCGCTACCCTGCCAGCCAGCTGACACTGCTCGATGTCGATGCGTTTGCCGTGGCCAGCAGCCGTCTGACCCTGGCAGCCAATGGCTTGCAAGCGGATGTCATCAGCGGCGACGGGATCGACCATGCGCCCCTTGAACTCGACCTGATCCTGAGCAACCCGCCGTTCCACACCGGGGTTCACACCGATTACCGCGCCTCGGAAAAATTGATGGAAAAATCAGGCGAACATCTGCGAAAAGGCGGCGAAATGCGCTTGGTGGCGAACACCTTCCTGCGTTACAAACCCCTGATCGAAGCGGCCCTGGGCAACTGTTCTATCCGCGTGGAAGAGGCGGGTTTTCGCATTTACCAGGCCCATCGCGCCTGAAAAACAGCGCTTGCCGAATCCGTTCGGCGAAGGCAGAATCCGCTCCGTCCTAGGGGAGTAGTCTCCCGCGAGCCCAGCGCTCGCCCGGTACGCGTCAACATACTTGGTCCTCCGACCATGGCGCGTACGACCTACGACCCGCGCAGACGGGTCCAGGGTTTGACAAGACCTATGACACGCACACCTTACCCGGGGCGGGAAGGTCGTACGTGTCATAGCCGTGTCGACCCGCCCCCGTAGGAACCCTGATGCTGGAATCATTGCTGGTCCCCACCGCCATCGTGGCGCTCGCCGAAATCGGCGACAAGACGCAACTGCTCGCCCTCATTCTCGCTGCCCGCTTCCGCAAGCCCTGGCCCATCATCGCCGGCATCGTCGCCGCGACCCTGGCCAACCATGCGGCTGCTGGCGCAGTGGGTGCATGGGTAGGCAGTTTCTTCAGCGAATCGGTGCTGCACTGGATCCTCGCCGCCAGCTTCACAGCCACGGCCCTGTGGACACTGGTGCCAGACAAGATGGACGACGACGAGACCAGCAAGGCGCGGCGCTTCGGGCCTTTCCTGACCACGCTGATCGCCTTTTTCCTGGCAGAGATCGGCGACAAGACCCAGGTTGCCACGGTGATGCTGGCCGCCCAGTACCCTGACCTGATCATGGTCATCATCGGCACCACGCTGGGCATGCTGATCGCCAACGTGCCGGTGGTGCTGGCGGGCAATTTCGCCGCCGACAAACTGCCCCTGACCCTGATCCGCCGACTCGCCGCCACCGCGTTCGTGGTACTGGCGATCGTCGCGGTGTATTCGGCGATGAAGGCCAGTGGCTGGATCGGCTGAGCGGATCGGGCCGCCATGCCGTGCGTGTCGGTCCGAGAGGCAGCGGGCCTGATCGTTCACAGGCGTGCGCAGCGCTCGAACCTGGAACGCTCCCGCTCAACGAGCATCGCCCCAGCGGCAGAACCGCTGGGGCGATGGACACACTTCACGGCCGGGGCGAAGCGTTACTTCTTCGAGGCCAGATACAGCGGCATGACCTTCGGAATGGCCGCTTCGAGCGAAGCGATGCGGCTATCGGAAGCCGGGTGAGTGCTCATGAACTCAGGCGGCGACCCTTCGGAAGCCTTGCTCATCTTGTTCCACAAGGTGATTGCCGCGTTCGGGTTGTAACCGGCACGGGCCGACAGCTCCAGACCGATCAGGTCAGCCTCGTTCTCGTTGGCACGGCTGTTGGGCAGGGTCAGGGAGTAGTTGACCACGGTATCGGCCAACGCCAGCCCCCCCTCACCCAGACCCAGCAGAGCACCGGCGCCATTGCGCGCCATCTGCACTCCATAGGCCTTGGACATCGCTTCGCGGCCATGCTCGCGCAGAGCGTGCGCGATTTCATGGCCCATGACCGCCGCGAGTTCGTCGTCCGTCAGCTTGAGCTTGTCGATCAGCCCAGTGAACACGATGATCTTGCCGCCTGGACCGCAGTTGGCATTGAGCTCGTCACTCTTGATGACGTTGACTTCCCACTTCCACTGCGCCGCATCGGCACGCAGCTTCGGCGCCTGGGCGATGAGCCGGTCGGCGATGGCCTGGACGCGGCGCGCATCAGTGCTGCTCTTGTCCAGCACGCCTTGGCTGGAGGCTTCGCTGAGGGTCTTCTGGTACGACTGGGCGTACATCTGGTTGACTTCATCGGTCGACAGCATGCTGAACATGTACTGCTTGCGCTGTACGCCGACCGAGTCGCCGCTGGTGGTGTTGACCGCCTGACAGCCGCCCAGCACAACGCCGGCACTGAGCAGGCTGACGAGAAAAACTTTACGCATGGAAAGGCTCCTTTTTACATGCCGCGTATCCTAGGCGCAGATGCTGACGCGCTGCTAGGGTCTCTGGCGGGTTTTTGTCGATACGGTTCACGCAGGCGTAAGGCACTCGGGCGCATCCAGCGTCGGATCATTGACCAGATTGGCCAGGGCGCGTTCCCGAAGGGCAGCAGACGGTTGCGCGAGCAGCTCGTGTAAACGTGCGGCAGGGGTGTCGAGGTCGAGCCAGGCGGCCTGGCCTGCGGCATCGAGCAACAGCGGTCGACGCTGGTTCATCGCCGCCTGAGTGACCACTGCGCAACTGAGCCAGACCTGCTCCTGCACCGGGTAAGCCTCCCAGATGGCGGCCATGTACAGCGTGGCGCCGTCCCCTGCAGTCAGCCAGTACGGGCGCTTGCGCACGGTGCCGCGCCACTCGTAGAAACCATTGGCCGGCATCAGGCAGCGGCGCAGGCGAAACGGCTCGCGAAACATGGGCTGCTCGGCCAGGGTTTCGGCGCGGGCATGGGCCGGGGTGCGGGTCATGTCGGTCAGCCAGGGCGGCGTCAGGCCCCAACGCGCGCGGGCCAGCGACAGTTCCCCGTCGAGACGCCGCTGCATGAGCACTGAAGCACCCGGAGAAATGTTCCATTGCGCCTGCTGGTCGGCGGGAAAGCCCGGCAGCGCGGCGAACGAAGGGGACCAGCGAAACAAGGCGTAGCGTCCGGACATGACGAAAACAGAGACCTAGCAGATGAGTGTGCCGGGGTAGCTTTCCGGCTCGTCGCCAGCGACTGGCTGGGCGGCATTGTACGCATCGATCAGTTGCCGTGCGTAACCGGCCTGCTCATCCACCACGGCCAGGCCAAGCAAACCGTGCATCGGCAGCTCGCCAGTGGCGCCGACCAGATCACGCCCGGTGAGAAACACCTCGATACCCTCACTGGCCAGCATGCCGATCAGCATCTGCGCTTCCATGAGGTTTTCCGGCTCGTAGATGCGCCGCATCAGGCGTCATCCTCGCGTCGCACTTCCAGCCACCATTCGGCGCCCTCGACCTGCAACACGAACACCACCGGCTGGCAGCACACCTGGCAGTCTTCGGTGTACGCCTGATCGCCGGCCGACAGGTCGACCAGGGTCTGCACACGCTCACCACAGTACGGACAATCGTACGCATCCTCTTCCAGCATCGCGGTCTCCCCATGGACTTGTGCGTATAATCGGCGGTCTGTCTGCAGGGCCTGCGGGCGGCCGAGCCGTTTCTCGGGCCCAGCCCTGCCTTTACTACCTTAGCCGTTTCCAACAAGAGAGCATGATGGGCGAATTCGATGCCATCCGACCCTATGACGACGCTGAAGTCCCTGCCGTTCTGGCGCGCCTGCTCAGCGACCCGGCATTTCTGGACCTTCTGACCCGCTACCGATTCCCCCGCGCTGCCGGTGCCTTCGGCTGGCTGCTCAAACCCCTGATCGCCCGCCGCCTGCGCCAGCAGTTCGCCGGCGTCACGTGCGTATCGACCCTGCAAGACAAGGTCGAACACTACGTCGACCGCACCATCGATCAGGCCACCGACGGCGTGACCTACACCGGCGTCGAGCAACTCAAGTCCGGCACTCCGTATCTGTTCCTGGCCAACCACCGTGACATCGTCATGGACCCGGCCTTCGTCAATTACGCCGTCTACCACGCCGGCCTGCCGACCCCACGCATCGCCATCGGCGACAACCTGCTGCAAAAGCCGTTCGTCAGCGACATGATGCGCCTGAACAAGAGCTTCATCGTTCACCGCTCACTCACCGGGCGTCGGGAAAAGCTCGCCGCGTTCCAGCTGCTGTCGGCCTACATCAACCACTCGATCCGCCACGATGGCGCCTCGATCTGGATCGCCCAGGCCGAGGGCCGAGCCAAGGACGGTGATGACCGCACCGACTCGGCGATCCTCAAGATGTTCCACATGAGCCGCAAGGATGAGCCCTTCGGCGCCGTGATCCAGAGCCTGAACCTGATTCCGGTATCGATCAGCTACGAGTACGACCCCTGCGACCAGGCCAAGGCCCGCGAGCTGTACATCCGTGCGACCAGTGGCACCTACAGCAAGATGCCGGGCGAGGACGACAACAGCATCGCGCTCGGCATTACCGGCTACAAGGGCCGGGTGCACATTCACTTCGCTCCGCCGCTCACCACCTATCACGACGACACCAAACAATTGGCCCAGGCCATCGACCAGCAGATTCTCGGCGGCTATCGACTGTTCCCGGTGCATTACCTGGCCTACGCCATGTGGGCTGACAAGGATGCCGCGCTGCAGGTGCCGGGCGCCGAAGCGGTGTTCCCGGCCGCTGAGCTGGCCAAGGCCCAGGCCGAGTGGCAACGGCGCCTGGACGCCTGCCCGGTGGAGCAGCAGCCTTATCTGGTGTTGCAGTACGCCACGCCGGTGCGTAACCAGTATCAGGTCAAGCGCGCAGCCGAGCTCAACCGCTGATCCTCACTGGCCTGCCCCGGTCGTCAGGGGCCGGGGGGATAAATCCCCTTGTCACACACTCGTCATCAAGAAAGGCCACCCTGTCGGCCTTTCTCGCAACGGAGTGTGATCATGCTGCATGCCCAGAACCAGGATCGTCTGTACCTGGTTGCCCAGAGTGATGAACAACAAGCGCTGATCGACGGTTTCGCCATCAACGTCCAGGATCGCCACTGGCTGGTGTACTGCGCGCTCGGTGGCCATGCCCATCAGGACTTGCCGGATGTCGACCTGTTCACCGGCATCAGCATGCTGGACCTGCACGTGCAGGCTGCCTGAATCGCAGGCATGAAAAAGCCCGCGACTGCGCGTAATGCTGTTTCAGTCAAGCGAATTTGAATTGGTTAGGACTGCCTGGTAGCCCATCGCGGCTGAAGCCGCTCCAACAGGTTACGCATAGCCTGTTGGAGCGGCTTCTAGCCGCGATGGGCCGCAGAGCGGCCCCAAGTCATGTTGATTCGGCTCAACTGAATAGCATTACGCAACTGCGCGGGCTTTTTTGTGCCTGTCCGGCCCTTACTGGCTAAGGACCTGGCCGATGGCCTGGTCCTTGAACAGGCGAGTGAGCGCGTCGCTGAGCACATCGCTGACCAGCTTGGTGTTGGTTTCCTGGTTCGGCGCCATGCCGAAGCGCTGATCCAGCGAGGCGCCGTAGCGACCGCTGTAGTTGCGGCCATTGCCGGCCACATCAGCACGGAACGTGGCGCCGATGGTGGCTTCGGTCACGTACATCTTGTCTTTGGGCGACTGGTACTTGAGCTCGGCCAGGGTCACGGTCAGCCGAGGCGCATTGCCAGCGTTCGCCGTAGGGGTAAAGCCCAGCAGGCGCACCGCAGCTTCAGCCTGAGCTTGCAGCTTGGGCACGATCTCGTTGCCGCTGACGCTGATGGTGCTGGTTTCGGGATACATGCCACCACGCGTGCCCAGTGAAGGCGATGGACGGCCATCGACCACCCTGACCACGACCGGCTGACCGTGCCCGACCGGCGCCAACTGCGCGTTCAGCTTGGGTTGTGGGGTGAGTTGCTGCGGGCTATGTGCACATCCGACCAGACTGAGGCTGGCTACCGCGATCACACCGAACAACAGACGTTGCAACATGCGCATTTCTCCAGAAAAAGCCGCAAAGGCCCACAGTATACCCACGCCCCGGGCGACCAGCCATCAGCCCGACACGGTTGTCACAATGGTTTAACCGGCCACGACTACGCTCGCCCCCATGTCAGACACTTCGGGAATCGCTGCCATGGCCTCGCTCTGGAACCTGCTGTTCAAACGCCCGCGTCATCAGACCTACGCCCGCCTCGACAGCCAGGGCCGCTGCCTGGCATTCAAGGAGTGCTCGGCGCTGCCTGAAAGCGGTCTGTGGGTACACGTCACGGAAGCCCGCCTGGCCTGGCTCGGGCAGCCGCTGCCGCACAGCGCCAGGATTCGTCGCAAAAGCGGAAGGAACTGGCAGCCGAGCAGTCTGCCGGCCTGACAAACGTCGCAATAAAATCCTCGTTCAGGCGCCTTTTCTGCCCGCGACCTGGCTATAATCTGGCCCCGATTATAAGGACGTCTCCTGATCGGGCCCCCGCATCCGCCGTTTGACCCCGGCACCTTCACTGCCTCGCCCACAGAGAGCCTTCCACTCAGGTCTTGCCCTCGCTGTCGCCTGCGTTTTTTCTGGCGTGCGCTGGTGCATGAATCTGCGGGTTGTGTTCGCGCAGCCCACTTTTGAGGTTCACGCCTCCAAAAGAGCGTGAAAAATGAGACTACTTCACAAGAGTGTGGCGAGCAATGAACAGTCTGGCATGTGTATATGCGACACAAGCGTCTCGAACAGCGCCGAACAGGCGGCCAACGTGCTCATCGAAAGCGCACGTCGAGGCCGGTGCATAGCGCACGCGAGGCACCTTGACCATAAGTCGAATTGCCGCAGGTGGGGCAAACAGCGTTCAATAGACGAACGTAAAGGCTTATTGGCGGTGTCCACGAGCGTTGCACGAACTGCGAAACGTCGGACATGGCGATCCTGCCGTGCTGTCAAATAGGTTGCTGTAGAGTGTGGAGACGCGTTAATGGCGCAGAACGAAGCGGTTGATGTAGTACTGGTAGGCGCGGGCATCATGAGTGCCACCCTGGCCGTACTGCTCAAGGAACTCGACCCGAGCCTCAAGCTCGAGGTGGTCGAGGCAATGGACTCGGGGGCTGCGGAAAGCTCCAACCCCTGGAACAACGCAGGCACCGGCCACGCAGGCCTGTGCGAACTCAACTACACCCCGCAAGCGGCCGATGGCAGCATCGACATCAAGAAGGCCGTGCACATCAATACCCAGTTCGAGGTCTCCCGCCAGTTCTGGTCGTACCTGATCAACAACGGCAGCCTCGGCGCGCCACGTGATTTCATCAACCCGGTCCCGCACCTGAGCTACGTCGAAGGTGACAAAGGCGTGGCCTTCCTCAAGAAGCGCTTCGAGCTGCTCAAGCAGCACCATGCCTTCGCCGAGATGGAATACACCGAAGACAAGGCCGTGATGCAGCAGTGGATGCCGCTGATGATGCCGGGCCGCCCGGCCGACCAGCACATTGCCGCGACCCGCGTGATGAAAGGCACCGACGTCAACTTCGGCGCCCTCACCAATCAATTGCTCAAGCACCTGGGCAATGCCTCGGATGCGCAGGTCAAGTACAGCAAGAAAGTCGTCGGCCTGCGCCGTAACGGCAGCGGCTGGACGGTGACCGTCAAGGACGTCAACAGCGGCAGCAGCCGTGACCTCGATGCCCGCTTCGTGTTTCTCGGCGCTGGCGGCGCGGCGCTGCCGCTGCTGCAGGCCTCGGGCATCCCGGAGAGCAAGGGCTACGGCGGTTTCCCGGTCAGCGGCCAGTGGTTGCGCTGCGACAATCAGGAAATCGTGCGCCAGCACCAGGCCAAGGTCTACAGCCAGGCCGCCGTCGGCGCGCCGCCGATGTCGGTGCCACACCTCGACACCCGCGTGGTCGACGGCAAGACCTCACTGCTGTTCGGCCCCTACGCCGGCTTCACCACCAAGTTCCTCAAGCACGGCTCGTTCACCGACCTGCCCTTCTCGGTGCGCATGGGCAACATCGGCCCGATGCTCGCCGTTGCGCGCGACAACATGGACCTGACCAAGTACCTGGTCAGCGAAGTGATGCAGTCGATGGAGCAACGCCTGGAATCGCTGCGCCGCTTCTACCCCGAAGCCAAAGCCGAGGACTGGCGCCTGGAAGTGGCGGGTCAGCGCGTGCAGATCATCAAGAAAGACCCGAAAAAAGGCGGTGTGCTGCAGTTCGGCACCGAACTGGTTGCCGCCCAGGACGGCAGCCTCGCGGCCCTGCTGGGCGCATCCCCAGGTGCTTCGGTGACCGTGTCGATCATGCTGGAACTGATCGAACGCTGCTTCCCCGAGCAAACCCACGGTGCCTGGGCCGCCAAGTTGCAGGCGATCTTCCCGGCTCGGGAAAAGACACTGGCCACCGACGCTGCGCTGTATCAGCAGATCAGCGCCAACAACGACGCCACGCTGCAGATGGTCGACACGCATCCGGCGCAGCACTACGCCTGATCCGCCCGACAAAAAAAACGCCCTTCGGGGCATTTTTTTATTGCCGTTGAAAACCTCAGCCGCGCGCTTTTTCGATGATCTCGATGTACTCGGGCGCCGTACGCTGGTCGGCGATCTGCTCGATGAAGGTCTTGCCCTCAGCGTCCTTGCCGTCCAGGTCGAGACCGGCTTCGACGAAAAACCCGACGAAACGCTCGAAGTCATCCACGCGCAGGCCGCGGTAGGCTTTGACCAGCTTGTGCAGCGACGGCGACGTCACGTCATCGGCAGGCTCGAACTGAAGAAATGCCTTGATGTAGTCATCGCTGATTTCATCACCAATTACCTGTTTCTTGTCTTTACGCATCAAAGGCTCCGGCTGCAACGATCAGAAAAATTCAAAGGGCCGCAGTGTACCCTTCGCGGCCGACAGCCCTCAACGCGTACGCACCGTGCCGGTGTGCAGGTCAGCCCAGATATGGCCGTTTTCATAGGTGAGGAACTGCACGTAAAGGGTGTCATTGCGCAGCAGGTCCATGATCACGCGATAGTCGCTCACCGGGTAGGTCAAGGTGAGGCGGTGCGCGGCGGCATCGTACACCGGCTTTTTCAGGCTCTTGCCGCCCTCGGCGTCGAAGGTCAGCAACACCTGGCCAATGCTTGCCCCCTTGCTGAGCGGCTTGCCCTTGAGCGTGATCTGCAGGCTCGAGGTGATGGGGATCGGCTGTTGATCCGATTGACGCTGCGCCCCCACCACCACCGTGTAATCGGTGACCTGCAGCAATTGCTGTGAGGTCGGTGGCTGCTGGCGCAGTGACTGGTCGTCCGGGGGCAGGAACTGGCTGTGCAGCGGTGCGGCGGACAGCGGCAGGCTGAGGGCCAGCAGCAGAGGAACGAGTGCACGCATGGGAGGCTCCTTGGCATGAGGAGGCACTCTAGCACGCCACTTCCAGCAATGGCCTCATGGGCTCGCGTCAGCCGCACGGCGTGCGGCCCGGCCAGAGGGTGGCCCCGCCCTGGGCCTCATGCGCTCATGCGCCCAGGGCGCCAGCTCACATGCCTTTGACGGCAAAGATCCCATTGGCGTTGCGCCAGTAGCCTTTGTAGTCCATGCCGTAGCCGAAGATGTAGCGATCGACGCACGGCAGGCCAACGTAGTTGGCTTTCAGATCAGGGCTGGCCTTGCGGTCGTGGTCCTTGTCGATCAGCACGGCGGTGTGCACGGCGCGGGCGCCGGCGTGGGTGCAGAAGTCGATGATGGCACTCAGCGTGTGGCCTTCGTCGAGGATGTCATCGACGATCAGGACATCGCGATCGATGAACGAGACCTCCGGTTTGGCCTTCCAGAACAGCTCGCCGCCGCTGGTCTGGTTGCGGTAGCGCGTGGCGTGCAGGTACGAGGCCTCGAGCGGGAACTGCAGGTGGGTCAGCAGCTTGCCGGCAAAGATCAGACCGCCGTTCATGACGCAGAACACGACCGGGTTCTTGTCATGCAGCTCGCGGGAAATGTGCTCACCCACCTTGGCGATGGCAGCTTCCACTTGCGCTTCGGTGTACAGGCAGTCTGCCTCGTGCATGACTTGACGGATATGCTCGAGATCGGCGGGCATGGCGCGCTCCAGGGGGCTGGGAAATGGAAAAGCGGGCAAAGGTACGCATCCGTTCGCCGCAGATCAAGCGAATATGCACTAACGTCCACAAAGCTGGACGACATGCCGAAGCGAATAGATTAATCTAGCGCGGTTTTTTTGCCCGCCTTCCGGAGCCTTCTTTTTATGCCCACTCGTGAGATCCGCCATCCGCTGATCCGTCATAAGCTCGGCCTCATGCGCCGCGCCGACATCAGCACCAAGAATTTTCGCGAACTCGCCCAGGAAGTCGGCGCGCTGCTGACCTATGAAGCCACCCAGGACCTGGCCCTGGAAACTTACGAAATCGACGGCTGGTGCGGCAAGGTGCCGGTCGAGAAAATCGCTGGCAAGAAGATCACCGTGGTGCCGATCCTGCGCGCCGGTATCGGCATGCTCGAAGGCGTCCTCAGCCTGATCCCGGGTGCCAAGGTCAGCGCCGTCGGCGTTGCGCGCAACGAAGAAACACTTCAGGCCCACACCTACCTGGAAAAGCTCGCGCCGGAAATCAACCAGCGCCTGGCCCTGATCATCGACCCGATGCTGGCCACCGGCAACTCCATGGTTGCCACCATCGACCTGCTCAAGCGCGCTGGCTGCCGGGACATCCGCGCCATGGTGCTGGTGGCCGCCCCGGAAGGCATCGCCGTGGTCGAGAAAGCACACCCGGACGTGCGCATTTTCACCGCCTCGATCGATGAAGGCTTGAACGAGGACTCCTACATCGTTCCAGGCCTGGGCGATGCCGGTGACAAGATCTTCGGCACCAAGCAGAAGGACGCCTGATCATGCAGGACGGCTTCAACGACCCGCTCTGGCGCCAGGTCGTTTCGGGCGCGCAGATGCTCTTCGTGGCATTTGGCGCCCTGGTGCTGATGCCACTGATCACCGGTCTCGACCCTAACGTCGCCTTGTTCACCGCAGGCCTGGGCACGCTGCTGTTCCAGATCGTCACGGGCCGTCAGGTGCCGGTGTTCCTGGCTTCCAGTTTCGCCTTCATTACCCCGATCATTCTCGCCAAGGGGCAGTTCGGCCTGGCCGAGACCATGGGCGGTGTCATGGCCGCAGGGTTCGTCTACACCTTCATGGGGTTGATGGTGAAGATCAAGGGCACCGGTTTCATCGACCGCCTGCTGCCGCCGGTGGTCATCGGCCCGGTGATCATTTCCATTGGTCTGGCCATGGCGCCCATCGCGGCCAACATGGCCATGGGCAAGGCCGGTGACGGCAGCGAGCTGATCCATTACCAGACCGCCATGCTGATCTCCATGCCCGCTCTGCTCACCACCTTGCTGGTGGCGGTGTTCGGCAAAGGCATGTTCCGCCTGGTGCCGATCATCTCGGGCGTGCTGGTGGGTTTTGCCCTGTCGTTCTTCTTTGGTGTGGTCGATACCGCCAAGATCGCCAACGCGCCGTGGTTCGCATTGCCGAACTTCACGGCACCTGCGTTCAACTGGCAGGCGATCCTGTTCATCGTGCCGGTGGCGCTGGCGCCGGCCATCGAACACATCGGCGGGGTGATTGCCGTGGGCAGCGTGACCGGCCGTGACTACCTGAAAAAGCCGGGCTTGCACCGCACCCTGCTCGGTGATGGCCTGGCCACCACCGCAGCCGGCCTGTTCGGTGGGCCGCCCAACACTACCTACGCTGAAGTCACTGGCGCGGTGATGCTGACCAAGAACTACAACCCGAAGATCATGACCTGGGCAGCGGTGTTCGCCATTACCCTGGCCTTCATCGGCAAGTTCGGCGCGCTGTTGCAGAGCATTCCGATCCCGGTCATGGGCGGCATTCTCTGCCTGCTGTTCGGCTCGATCGCGGCGGTGGGGATGAACACGCTGATTCGTCACCAGATCGACCTGGCCGAAGCGCGCAACCTGGTGATCGTTTCGGTGACCCTGGTGTTCGGTATCGGTGGCGTGCTGATCGGCAGTGGCGACGGCCCGGATGACTGGGGCCTCAAAGGCATTGCCCTGTGCGCCGTGGTGGCGATTGCCTTGAACCTGATCCTGCCCGGCAACGATGGCTGGAAGAACAAGAAGCTCGACGACCAGTTGCCCTGACCTCAGGCCGACTGTTGATGCACCTGAACCGGCCGCCTCGCGGCCGGTTCAGCATTCAGCGGGGCAACGCTGCGTCTGCAGTTGAAGCCCGCTCGCACAAACCCGCCAGCACCTGCGCCCAGGCCACCTGATCGTTCAGGCACGGCACCAGCACCAGCTCTCGCCCACCTGCCTCAACGAACTGCTCGCTGCCACGGATGCCGATTTCCTCAAGCGTTTCGATGCAGTCGGCAACAAACGCCGGGCACATCACCAGCAGCTTCTGCACCCCCGCCTTGCCCAGTTCATCGAACCGATTTTCGGTGTACGGCTCGATCCATTTGTCACGCCCCAGGCGCGACTGGAACGAGACCGACCACTTGCCATCTGGCAGCCCCAGGTGCCGCGCCACGGCCGCCGCAGTGGCCAGGCACTGCCCGCGGTAGCAGACCGCGCGCACCTCGGCGCTGGCTTCGGCGCAGCAGTTGGCCGCACGCAGATCGTGCCGGGTGCCTTTGGGGAACAGTTTCTTCAGGTGGCGCTCAGGCAAGCCGTGGAAGCTCAGCAGCAGGTGATCGTAGCCCTGCTCCAGGTACGGCCTGGCGCTGTTGGCAAGTGCTTCGATGTAGTCGGGGTCGTCATAGAAGGGTGCCAGCACGCGCATCTGCAACGGCAGTTGCTGATCGGCCAGGGTCTGCCTGGCTTGCTCGATCACCGTGGTCACGGTGCTGTCCGCGAACTGCGGGTACAGCGGCGCCAGGGTCACCTGCCGCACGCCCTGCGCGGCGAGGCGCGCCAGCACCTCGGGCAGGGCCGGTTGCCCATAGCGCATGGCGATCTCCACCGGGCCATGGGGCCAGTAGGGGGTGATCGCCGCTTGCAGGCGGCGGGTCAGGACCACCAGGGGCGAACCTTCGTCCCACCAGATCGAACCGTAGGCATGCGCCGACTGTTCGGGCCGCTTGATCAGGATCAGCGACACCAGCAGGCGGCGCAGCGGCCACGGCAGGTCGACCACATAGGGGTCCATGAGGAACTGGTTCAGGTAACGGCGCACATCGGCCACCGAAGTGGAGGCCGGGGAGCCAAGATTGACCAGCAGCAGGGCGTGATCGGTCATGCAGCGTCCTATGTCAGAGCGCCGTGGACAGGTCGTCCAGGGCAGATTGCAGATCATTGAAACGAAACCTGAAGCCCGCCTCCAGCAGCCGCGCCGGCCGGGCCCGCTGGCCCCCCAGCAGCAACACGGAAAGCTCGCCGAGGCCCGCCTTGAGCAAAAATGCCGGCAGCGGCATGAACGCCGGACGGTGCAAGGCACGGCCCAGAGATCGGCTGAACGCCCGGTTGCGAACCGGCTCCGGGGCGCAGGCATTATACGGACCACTGGCCGCGGCATTACGCACCAGAAAATCAATCAGGGCGATTTGATCGTCGATGTGGATCCACGGCATCCATTGCCGTCCGCTGCCAATCGGCCCGCCCAGGCCCAGCTTGAACGGCCAGCGCAAGCGCGCCAGCATACCGCCATCGCTGGCCAGCACCAGCCCGGTACGCACCAGCACCACACGGATGCCCAAGCGCTGCGCGCGCAGGGCGGTTTCTTCCCAGGCGATGCACAGCTGGCTGGCAAAATCCGCCTTCACCGGTACGGCGGCCTCGGTCAGCTCACGCTCACCACCATCGCCGTACCAGCCCACGGCCGACCCGGACACCAGTACATCGGGCCGCTGAGTACGCATGTCCAGCCACGTCAGCAACTGTTCGGTAAGGGTGATGCGGCTGCTCCAGAGCAGCGTTCGCCGGGCACCGGTCCAGTGACGGTCGGCGATGGGCGCGCCGGCCAGGTTGACCACAGCGTCCAGCACGGTCTCCGGCGCGATGTCTTCGAGCCGGCCCACCCCCCGCACACCCGGGCCACAGCGTTTTTCCACCGCATCAGGCGAGCGGCTCCACACCGTCACCTGGTGGCCCTGGGCCCGCCACAGATGACAAAGGTGCCGGCCAATCAAGCCGGTGCCGCCGGTCAGCAAAATATGCATGGCATGTGTCCTCGCTATGAACAGGTGTGGTCTATTTTTAAGGCCAAGGCACTTTTTTGACCCAACGCTCTCGGATAAACATAGGTCAGGCTGCGGTGTCAGGCGGTATAACCTTATACAAGCATTCGCCATTGTACAGGTTCGCTCGGCCACGTAGGCTGCCCCGAAGCACGGTTAACAGAGGCCACCATGACAGTACCCATTGCCATCATCGGTGCCGGCATTGCCGGCCTGTCAGCTGCCCAGGCGTTGCAAGCGGCCGGGCAGACCGTTCACCTGTTCGACAAAGGCCGCGGCAGCGGCGGACGCATGTCCAGCAAGCGCAGCGACGCCGGCGCGCTGGACCTGGGCGCACAGTACTTCACCGCACGCGATCGACGCTTCGTCGAGCAGGTCAGAGACTGGGTCGCGGCAGGCTGGGCTGCCGAATGGAAACCCCAGTTATTCAATTACCGGGATGGCGTGCTCACGCCTTCTCCCGACGAGCAGACCCGCTGGGTGGGCACGCCACGCATGAGCGCGATCACGCGCGGGCTGCTCGAAAGCATCACGGTCCACTTCGGCTGCCGTATCACCGAGGTGTTTCGCGGCGTCGACTACTGGCATCTGCAGGACGCCGAAGGCGTCAGCCATGGCCCCTACGAGCGGGTGGTGATTGCCGTGCCGGCGCCCCAGGCCACGCCGTTGCTGGCCGCAGCACCGAAGCTTGCCGGCATTGCTGCCGGCGTGCAGATGGAACCTACCTGGGCCGTCGCCGTAGGATTCGACACTGCGTTGCCGACGCCGATGCACGGTTGTTTCGTTCAGGACAACCCCCTCGACTGGGTGGCGCGCAACCGCAGCAAGCCTGGGCGCGACGCGCAGCCCGACACCTGGGTGCTGCATGCCACGTCCACCTGGAGCAAACAGCACATCGACCTGGCCAAAGACACCGTGATCGAACGGCTGTGGGGCGAGTTTGCCGAGCTGGTCGGCTGCGTGGTGCCCGCACCGAGCTTTTCCCTCGCCCACCGCTGGCTGTACGCACGCCCTGCGGGCAACCACGAATGGGGAGCACTGGCCGACCCCGACCAAGGGCTGTATGCCTGTGGCGACTGGTGCTTGTCGGGGCGTGTGGAAGGCGCCTGGCTGAGCGGCCAGGACGCAGCGCGGCGCCTGCTCGAGCACCTCGACTGATCGCCCCGGCACAATTTTTATTGAACGACGCCCGTCATTCGCGTGTATTACTTGTATAAGATTTCAACCTTGTACAAGAATTTGGAGGCTGCGATGACGGGGATTTCTTCAACGGGCAAGTTCCGCATAGGGATCAGTGCCTGCCTGATCGGCGAAAACGTGCGCTACAACGCCGGTCACAAATCCTCATCGCTCTGCCATGAACTGTTCGACGAAGACTTTGAGTGGGTCTCGGTGTGTCCGGAGGTGGCCATCGGCCTGGGCATTCCGCGCGAACCCATCCGTCTGGTCGGCGACCCGGACCATCCTCAAGTGGTCGGCACGCGCGATGCGACCCGCGACTTCTCAGCGCCCCTGCGTGAATACGGCAACTACATGGCCGAGCACCTGGACGACATCTGCGGCTACGTCTTCATGCAGAAGTCACCGTCGTGCGGCCTGGAACGGGTCAAGGTCTACCAGAGCGAGGGTCGGCCGGCGCTCAAGGGGGGCCGCGGCGCCTTCGCCGAGGCGTTCACGGCCAAACGGCCCGATCTGCCTGTCGAAGAAGAAGGCCGCCTGCATGATCCGGTGCTGCGCGAAAACTTCATCAGCCGCGTCTACGCCTACATCGACTGGCAGCACCTGCTTGGCCAAGGCCTGACCCGTGGTGCGCTGATCGCTTTTCACGCCCGCTACAAATACCTGCTGATGGCAAACAACCCGCAGGCCTACCGCGACATCGGCAAAATGCTCGGCAGCCTCAAGCGCGACGACGACGCCAATGAGGTCGGCCCGCGCTACTTCAGCCGATTGATGCAGGCCCTGCGCCGCTGTGCCAGCCGGGGCACTCACTGCAATGTGCTGCAGCACCTGTCGGGATACCTGCGTGATGCCCTGGACGTCGATGATCGTCAGGAACTGCAGCAGATCATCGAGCAGTACCACAGCGGCAGCGTGCCTCTGGTGGTGCCCCTGACGCTGTTCAAGCATCACCTGCGCAACCACCCGGACCCGTACCTGATGCAACAGGCCTATCTGCACCCTCACCCCTCCAAGCTGGGGCTGCGCAATGCTCTCTGAAGACCTGATCCCGATTCGCGACGTGGCGCGGTTGACTGGCGTCAACCCCGTGACCCTGCGCGCCTGGGAGCGCCGCCACGCCCTGCTGGTGCCGCACCGCACGGCCAAGGGCCATCGACTGTATTCACCCGCCCAGGTGCAGCGCGTACAGGACATCCTGCACTGGCTGGCGCGAGGCGCTTCGGTTGGCCAAGTGCGCGAGCTGCTGGAACGTC
This sequence comes from Pseudomonas sp., assembly GCF_032058845.1. Lineage (GTDB taxonomy): Bacteria > Pseudomonadota > Gammaproteobacteria > Pseudomonadales > Pseudomonadaceae > Aquipseudomonas. The sequence continues at coordinate 45,575 of NZ_DAMCCR010000002.1, forward strand.
AGTTGAACGTGGCGCCGCAGGGTGACTGGCAGGTTCGCTGCCAGCAGTTGTCTGACGCCATTACCCAGCTGTCGGCGCGTAGCCTGGATCACCACCTCAATCAGGTCATGGCGCTGTACCCCTCGGTCACCCTGTGCGAACACCTGCTGCTGCCGCTGCTGGCGCAACTGGCCGAGCGCTGGCGCAACCAGTTCAATGCTCGACTCGAGCAAGCCTTTTTCCATGCCTGGCTGCGCAGCAAGCTGGGCGCGCGGGTGTACCACGACAATCAGTCGCTCGACGGCCAGCCCGTGCTGATCGTGCAGGAAGACGACACACACTTCAGCCCTGAGGTGTGGTTGTGCGCCTGGCTGCTGAGCAGCAGTGGCCAGCCTGTGGTGGTGCTGGAGCAATCGATCGGCCTGGCCCAACTGCGCCACGCCGTCACGCAACTGCGGCCCAGCGCCGTGGTGCTGTGCATCGGCACGCAGTTCGAGCGCGCCAGCCTGTTCAAGGCGTTGCACGATATCGAGGTGCCGGTACTGCTGGGCGGGCTCGCGGTAAGCATCCACGACGCCGAACTGCGCGCGCTGGACGTTGCCGACCTGCACCTGTTCAACAGCGCGCCCGACGCGCTGCGCCAATTCCAACGCCTGCGCGCCGGTTGAGCGCCATGCACACCCTGAGCGGGGACTCCCCAATGCAATTGATCTGGCTGCGCAGCGACTTGCGCATCTCCGACAACACCGCCCTGGCAGCGGCCTGCGAACGCGGCCCGACGGTCGCGCTCTGGATCGCCAGCCCAGAGCAATGGCAAGCGCACGACGATGCCCCGTGCAAGGTCGACTTCTGGCTGCGCAATGTGCGTGAGCTGCGCCAACAGCTCGAGGCGCTGAATATCCCGCTGCTGATCCGCACCACCGACACCTGGGCTCAGGTGCCGCAAACCCTGTTGCACCTGTGCCAGCAGCATTCGATCGAAGCGGTGCACTGGAACGATGAGTACGGCGTCAACGAACAGCGTCGGGATGCTGGCGTGCGTGACACGCTCGAAGACGCAGGCATCGGGGTCACGACCTACCTCGACCAGTTGCTGTTCAAGCCCGGCACTATCCTGACCCGTAGCGGCGGTTATTTTCAGGTCTTCAGCCAGTTCAAGAAGGTTTGCCTGGAACGCCTGCAAGTCGGTGCGCCGCCAAGCGCCGCGCGCCTGAAGAAGCAGAACGCACTGTCGCTTCACAGTGATCCGATTCCCCGTCAGATCGAAGGTTTCGCCCCACCCAGCAAGGCCTTGCAAGCCCTCTGGCCTGCGGGGGAATCCGAGGCGCAAGCACGCCTGCAACGGTTCGTCGACGAGGCCATCGAAGACTACGATGTTGCCCGCGACCTCCCTGCCCGGCCTGGCACCAGTCAGCTTTCTGCCTATCTGGCAGCCGGCGTGATCTCCCCAAGGCAATGCCTGCACGCCGCCCTGGCAGGCAACCAGGGCGAGCTGGACAGCGGCAACCGCGGGATCCAGACCTGGATCAGCGAGCTGATCTGGCGCGAGTTCTACAAGCATATTCTGGTGGGCTACCCGCAGGTCTCGATGCATCGTGCATTCCGCGAACACACTGAAGCCCTGGCGTGGCGCAAGGCGCCCGAGGAACTCAAGGCCTGGCAGGAGGGCCGCACCGGTTTTCCGCTGATCGATGCCGCGATGCGCCAATTGCTGGAGACCGGCTGGATGCACAATCGCCTGCGCATGGTGGTGGCGATGTTCCTCAGCAAGAACCTGCTGATCGACTGGCGTGAAGGTGAGCGGCATTTCATGCGCCATCTGATCGACGGTGATCTGTCGGCAAACAACGGCGGGTGGCAATGGAGCGCATCCACAGGCACTGATTCCGTGCCCTATTTCCGGATTTTCAACCCGGTCACGCAATCCCAGCGTTTCGACCCGCAAGGCCGCTTCATTGCCCATTGGCTGCCAGAGCTGGAGCACTTGGACGCGAAGGCCACTCATTTTCCCGTGAAATCGGCAAAACACTCTGCTAAAAGTAGTTACACACAACCCATCGTGAGTCTTGATAGTAGTCGTCGGCGGGCTTTGGAGGCGTTCAAGAGCCTCCCACGCTGACTTTATCTGTAGGGGCGCAGGCGAGTGAACCATCATCACCGTTTCTGGATAACGGCCGGCACCAGTGGTTTGGGTGCGGCATTGGTCGACCAACTGCTGCAGCGGCAGGCCGGTGTGGCAGCCAGCGGGCGTGACAGCCCGGAATTCAAAGCCATGGCCAGACGCCATGACCACCGACTGCTGGCGCTGTCCGGTACGCCGGATCAGCAGGCGGCTCGGCTCAAGGAGCAGTGGAGTTCGCTCGACACCCTGATGATCAATGCGGGTACCTGCGACTATTTGCCCGACGACATCGCTGACAGCCAGATCCTTCAGGCGCTGATCACCAGCAACGTCCAGGCCGTCGAACACTATCTGGAGGCAGCGATGCCTCTGTTGCTCGAAGCTCAGCGGCCGCACGTGGTGGTGATCCTCAATCTCTACACCGCATCCAAACTGTCTGAACCCTGCTTTCCCGCCAGCCCTGCCAGCAGCCTGCCCGAGCGGCTGCGCGAGCGACGCGGCGTACTGCAAAAGGCCGGCATCGATCTGACCGTGGTGACCCCGCACAGCCTTAATGCGCCTTGGGATACCCAGCACGTTCCGGAACACTGGACGGCTCAAACGGCGGCGGCCGAGATCCTGTCGAGGGTGGCCGAGCGCAGAGAGGAAGTGGTGTTGGAGGCTCTGGGTCTCAGGACACTCTGGCCATTGAAGTCGATGTGACGGGGTCGGCCTGAACGGGTCGATCAGACCGGGTCGGCCTGAACGGATCAACCAGACCGGATCGACCAGACCGGGTCGGCCAGACCGGTTCGATCCAACCGATTCGATTTGGCCTAGTCAGCCTGATCGAGCCTGGCCTACCCAGGCCGCGCTGTAACGACGCGCGTCAGGCACCTCGGATCGCTCCGCGACAGCTGCGTATAGCGCCCTCGGCCTATCCCGTGAGCGGCCCAGATACCCATGGCAGGGATCTTCAATGCCCTGTGTCAGGAGCACGGGCCTGGCAGGCACCGCAGCTTCCCGCCGTGCTACAGGGGCAGGCTGTGCACGCAGTCGGCATTGCCCCACAACACCGGCAGAATCCGGCGCAGCGCGTGCGGATCGGCACTGCTCCAGAACGCGGTCTTCTGGGCTGGACCCTCTGCCAGCAGGTCGCGCTCATGCAGCAGCCGTTGCAGCTGCCGAGCCACGGCCGCGCCGGTATCGATAATGGCGATGTCAGCCGGCACAAGGGTGGCGAGCAAGGGGCGCAGAAACGGGTAATGGGTGCAGCCGAGGATCAGCGTGTCGCAGCCCGCTGCCAACAGCGGTTCGACGAAACCTGTCAGCAACTGGCGCAAGCGTGGGCTGTGCAGGTCACCGGCCTCGATACATTCCACCAGCCCTGGGCACGGCTGCGTGATAACCCGAACATCACCAGCGAAGCGATCGAGCAACGCCGCGAACCTGGCGCTCTGCAGCGTGCCGGTGGTGGCCAGCACGCCCACCACGCCTGAGCGCGTTGCCGCGGCGGCAGGTTTCACGGCAGGCTCCATGCCCACCAGCGGCCAGTCCGGGTACAGGCTGCGCAAGTCAGCGACCGCCGCCACGGTGGCGGTATTGCACGCCAGCACCATGGCCTTGGCGCCCTGCTCGCGGAAAAAGCCTGCGATGTGCCGGCAGCGCTGACGAATGTAGTCCGCCGATTTTTCCCCGTAGGGCACGTGCCCGCAATCAGCCACATAGAGCAGGGATTCGTGGGGCAACCGCTGCTGGATTTCGCTGAGCACCGACAGCCCACCCACTCCCGAATCCATCACGCCCACCGGCGCTGCGCGCTCATCCATGGCGCGTGGCGCACACCGGGCAGGCCGGATCGCGCTTGACCCGCAGTTCGCGCATGCGCGTGGTCAAGGCATCGATCAGCAGCAGCCGGCCCACCAGAGGCTCACCGAATTCGGCCAGCAGCTTCAGCGTTTCCAGGGCCTGCAGGCTACCGACCAGCCCCACCAGCGGCCCGAGCACGCCGGCTTCGCTGCAAGTCAGTTCGGCCTCGCTGCCATGCCCGTACAGGCAGTGGTAGCAGGGGCTGTCAGGGCGGCGCGTGTCGAACACCGACAACTGGCCTTCCAGGCGAATCGCCGCGCCGCTCACCAGCGGCTTGCCAGCGGCGACGCAGGCGGCGTTGACGGCCTCGCGGGTGGTGAAATTGTCGGAGCAGTCGAGCACCACGTCGACCCCAGCCACTGCAGCCGCCAGGCGCTCGGCATCGAGTGCCTCGCGGTGAGCGACCAGACGTACTTCGGGGTTGAGGGCGCGCAAGCGTTGCAGCGCCGAGTCGACCTTGCTCAGGCCGACACTGGCGCTGTCGTGCAGCACCTGGCGCTGCAGGTTGGTCAGGTCGACGCTGTCGAAGTCTGCCAGGTGCAGCTCACCGACTCCGGCCGCCGCCAGGTAGAGCGCCGCCGGCGAGCCCAGACCGCCCAGCCCGACCAGCAGCGCCTTGCTCTGCTTGAGACGCAACTGACCGGCGATGTCGACCTGTGACAGCAGGACCTGCCGGCTGTAACGCAGCAGTTCCTGGTCGCTCAACATGGCAGGCGTCCCAGGGACACCCGTGGCTGGCCTCCCAGATCGACACGGTTTTCCACGTCGACGAAACCCTGTTCGGCCAGCAAGGCGCATACCTCGGTGGCCTGATCGTAGCCGTGTTCGAGCAGCAGCCAGCCCCCCGGCAGCAGGTGCTGTGGGGCCTGCTCGATGATCTGGCGCAGGTCGCTGAGACCGTCGTGCCCGGCCACCAACGCACTGCTGGGCTCGAAACGCACGTCACCGCGCACCAGGTGCGGGTCCTGATCGCGGATGTAGGGGGGGTTGCTGAGAATCATGGCGAAGCGCTGGTCGGCCAAGGGCTCGAACCAGTGCCCGGCGAGCACCTGCACATTGCCCAGGCCCAAGCGCTGACGGTTGCGCTCGGCCAGCGCCACGGCAGCGTCGACACGGTCCACGGCAGTCACTTGCCAGGCCGGCCGTTCGCTGGCCAGGGCCAGGGCAATGGCCCCGGTGCCGGTGCCCAGGTCGAGTACCTGCGCGGGGGCGGCCGGCAGCAGGGCCAGCGCTGCTTCTACCAGCAGTTCGGTTTCAGGCCGGGGAATCAGGGTATCGGGCGCCACTTCCAGGTCCAGGGTCCAGAACCCCTGCTGGCCGAGGATGTACGCCACCGGCTCGCCTTCACGACGGCGCGCCAGATAGCCCTCGAAGCGTTGCGCCGCGTCGCGCTCGACGATGCGCTCCGGCCAGGTGCGCAGGTAACTGCGCGAACGGCCCAGGGCGGCGGCGAGCAGCAGCTCGGCGTCCAGCTGCGCGGTGGGCGAATCGGTCAACTGCGCGTTGCGCAGCAGGCTGGCAATGATGGTCATTCAGTCCCCCAGCGCGGCCAGTTGGTCGGCCTGGTATTCGCTCAGCAGCGGCTCGATCACCGCCTCCACGCCACCGGCCAGCACTTCGTCCAGCGAGTACAGGGTGAGGTTGATGCGGTGGTCGGTCACCCGCCCTTGCGGATAGTTGTAGGTGCGGATGCGCTCCGAGCGGTCACCCGAGCCCACCAGCAGTTTGCGCTCACTGGCGATGGCGTTCTGCGCGGCGCTGGTCTGGATGTCGTTGAGCTTGGCCGACAGCCAGGACATGGCGCGTGCACGGTTCTTGTGCTGGGAACGCTCTTCCTGGCACTCGACCACGATGCCGGTCGGCAAGTGGGTGATGCGGATCGCCGAATCGGTCTTGTTGATGTGCTGACCGCCGGCGCCCGAAGCGCGGTAGGTGTCCACGCGCAAGTCGGCCGGATTGATCTCGATCGCCACCTGTTCGTCAGGCTCGGGCAGCACGGCCACGGTGCAGGCCGAGGTATGGATGCGCCCCTGGCTCTCGGTTTCCGGCACACGTTGCACGCGGTGGGCGCCGGACTCGAACTTGAGCTTGGCGTACACGCTGTCGCCTTCGACCCGGGCGATGATTTCCTTGTAGCCGCCGTGCTCGCCCTCGTTTTCAGACAGCACTTCGACCCGCCAGCCGCGTTTCTCGGCATAGCGCGCATACATGCGGAACAGGTCGCCGGAGAAGATCGCCGCCTCGTCGCCACCGGTGCCGGCGCGGATTTCAAGAAACACGTTGCGGTTGTCGTTAGGGTCTTTGGGCAGCAACATGCGTTGCAGCTGCGACTCGATGTCGACCAGCCGCTCGCGGGCCTCGCGAACCTCCTCCACGGCCATCTCGCGCAGGTCAGGGTCACTGTCCTTGAGCAGCGCCTGGGCGCCCTCGAGGTCAGCCTGGACCTTGCGCCAGGCCTGATAGACCGCGTTCACTGGCTCAACCTCGGCGTACTCGCGCGAATACGTGCGAAAACGTGTCTGATCGGCGATGACTTCGCCATCGCCCAGCAACGCGGTGAGTTCTTCGAAGCGGTCCTGGAGCGTGTCCAGTTTGTTCAGCAGCGACGCTTTCATTGCGGGGTTTTGTCCGTGGAGCCCTCGTTGAGGGCGAAGAGTTCCTGGGCCATGGCCAACGCATCGACGCGGCCTTCGGCAGAGAGCTTTTTCAGTTGCACGCTGGGGGCATGCAGGAGTTTGTTGGTCAGGCCGCGGGCCAGCTGCGCGAGCACTTCTTCCGGGTTGCCGCCGTTGGCCAGCAGGCGCTGGGCCTTCTGCAACTCGTCGTCACGCAGGCGCTCGCTTTGCTGGCGGTAGGCGCGCAGCACATCGACGGCGGCCAGCTCGCGCAGGCGCACCATGAAATCCTCGGCGCCCACCGCCACCAGTTCTTCGGCGGCATGCGCCGCGCCCTGGCGGCTCTTGAGGTTTTCGGCGACGACATCGTGCAGGTCATCGACCGTATAGAGGTACACATCGTCGAGCTCGCCCACTTCCGGCTCGATGTCGCGCGGCACGGCAATGTCGACCATGAAGATCGGTTTGTGCCGGCGCAACTTCAGCGCGCTTTCCACCGCGCCCTTGCCCAGAATCGGCAACTGGCTGGCGGTGGAACTGATGACGATGTCGCTGTTGGCCAGCTCTTGCGGGATGTCGGCCAACAGGACCGCGTGCGCGCCGAACTGCTCGGCCAGCAGGCTGGCGCGCTCCAGGGTCCGGTTGGCCACCACGATGCGCCGCACGCCCTGCTCATGCAGGTGACGCGCGACCAGGGTGATGGTTTCCCCGGCACCGATCAGCAGGGCCTGGCTGCGCCCCAGATCACTGAAGATCTGCCGTGCCAGGCTGACGGCAGCGAAGGCCACCGACACCGGGTTTTCGCCAATGGCCGTGTCGGTGCGCACCTGCTTGGCGGCGCTGAACGTGGCCTGGAACAGCCGGCCCAGCAACGGCCCGACGGTACCGGCTTCACGCGCCACGGCGTAGGCCGATTTCATCTGGCCGAGGATCTGCGGCTCGCCCAGCACCAGCGAGTCGAGCCCGGAGGCGACGCGCATCATGTGTTTGACGGCAGCATGTTCTTCATGGACGTAGGCGCAGGCGCGCAGCTCGGCAAGGCTGAGGCGGTGATAGTCGGCCAGCCATTGCAACACCTGGTCGGCCGAGAGCACGTCTTGCTCTATATAAAGCTCGCTGCGGTTGCAGGTCGAAAGAATCGCCGCTTCGCGGCTTGGGGTCAGGCGACAGAGCTGCTGCAGGGCATCGACCAGTTGCTCGGGCGTGAACGCCACGCGCTCGCGGACGTCGACCGAGGCAGTCTTGTGATTGATCCCGAGTGCAAGAAAGGCCATGCGAGGTCGCTGATTGTGACGAGAAGCCGATAATTGTCCTACTTCACAGGATTCAGAACAACCACCGTTCGCTATTGTCCCTATAAACCAAGACCATCGTTGGTGGGTTTGCCACAACGCTTGTGTCATCATCTCCAGACCGCCGGTTAGCCCTCTAAAGCCTCATTTATGAACAGACGCTACGCATTGCTGCTTGCCCTCGCCCTGCTCCAGGGCTGCCAGAGCCTGGCTCCGCATTCGACCGAGCACAGCGCGCCGGCCGAGGATGCTGCCGAGCAGACACCGGCCGAGCCTGTGGTCTATGGGTCATTCAAGCCCGAAACGCTGTACAGCCTGCTGGTGGCTGAACTGGCCGGGCAGCGCAACCGTTTCGATATCGCCCTGGCCAACTACGTTGACCAGGCTGAAAAAACCCAGGATTCGGCCGTATCCGAACGCGCCTATCGCATTGCCGAGTACCTTGGCGCCGATGAGCCGGCGCTGGACACCGCGCTGCTCTGGGCACGCAACGATGCCGACAACCTCGAAGCCCAGCGCGCTGCGGCCATCCAACTGGCCCGCGCCGGTCGCTACGACGAGTCGATGGCCTACATGGAAAAAGTCCTGCAGGCCAAGGGCGATACGCACTTCGACTTCCTCGCCCTGTCGGCGGCCGAGACCGACCAGAGCACCCGTGAAGGCCTGCTGCAAAGCTTCGATCGCTTGCTGGCCAAGCATCCGGCCAATGGTCAGCTGATCTTCGGCAAGGCCTTGCTGCTCAACCAGGATGGCAAGACCCAGCAAGCGCTGGAGCTGCTCGAATCACACCCTGTACAAGACGATGAAATCGCACCGATCCTGTTGCGCGCACGCTTGCTGCAGACCCTCGATCGTGGCGACGAAGCCCTGCCGCTGTTGCGCGGCGCCATCCGCGACAACCCTGAAGACAAACGCCTGCGCCTGACCTACGCGCGCACCCTGGTCGAGCTCGACCGCATCAAGGACGCCAAGGCCGAGTTCGTCAGCCTGGTGCAGCAGTACCCCGAAGACGACGACCTGCGCTACTCGCTGGCGCTGGTGAGCCTGGAAAACCAGGACCTCGACGAAGCCGAAGGCTACCTGCAGGAACTGGTCGAGCGCGATGCCAACGCCGATGCCGCGCACCTGAACCTGGGCCGCATCCGCGAGCAGCGCAACGACCCCGAGGCTGCGCTGCGCGAATACGCGCTGGTCGGGCCAGGGCCGGACTACCTCGCCGCGCAACTGCGCCAGGGCGACATCCTCATCGCCAACGGCCGCGCCCGCGAAGCCTCGCGCCTGCTCGCCGAAGCGCGTGAAGCGCAGCCGGACTACGCCATTCAGCTGTACCTGATCGAGGCCGAGAGCTACAGCAACAACGACAAGACCGCCCAGGCCGACCAGGTGCTGCAGCAGGCCATCCAGCGCTACCCCGACGACCTCAACCTGCTTTACAGCCGCGCCATGCTCGCCGAGAAACGCAATGACCTGGCGCAGATGGAAAAAGACCTGCGCGCCATCCTCACCCGCGAACCGGAAAACGCCATGGCGCTCAATGCGCTGGGCTACACCCTGGCTGACCGCACCACGCGCTACGACGAAGCCAGGCGCCTTATCGAAAAGGCGCTGAGCATCACCCCCGATGATCCGGCGGTGCTCGACAGCCTGGGCTGGGTGAACTACCGCATGGGCAATCTCGACGAGGCCGAGCACGCGCTGCGCAAGGCCTTCGAGCGCTTGTCCGACGCTGAAGTCGCCGCGCACCTGGGTGAAGTGCTCTGGGCCAACGGCAAGCGCCGCGACGCCCGTCAGGTCTGGGCCAAGGGCCTGGACATCCAATCCGACAGCACCGTCCTGCGCCAGACCATCCTGCGCATGACCGGCTCCGAGGCTCTCTGAACCATGTTTCTGCGCCACTGCATTACCTTCAGCCTGCTCGCCGTACTGGCCGGCTGCGCCGGTTTCGGCTCCCACGAAGCCCTTCAGGGCCAAGGCAACCCCACGCAATGGCGCGAGCACAAAGCGCAGCTGACGGCGCTTGACGGCTGGCAGATCAACGGCAAGGTCGGCATTCGCGCGCCGCAGGATTCGGGCAGCGGCACGCTGTTCTGGCTGCAGCGCCAGGATTACTACGATATCCGCCTGTCCGGCCCGCTGGGTCGCGGGGCTGCACGACTCACCGGCCGACCCGGAGCGGTGGTGCTGGAGGTGGCCAACCAGGGCCGCTACGAAGCCCCGACGCCCGAAGCGTTGCTCGAAGAACAGCTGGGCTGGCGCTTGCCCGTCTCGCACCTGGTCTGGTGGGTCCGCGGCCTGCCCGCGCCCGACAGCAAGAGCCAGCTCACCCTCGATGGCGACAGCCGTCTGGCCAGCCTCGATCAGGATGGCTGGAAGGTCGAGTACCTGAGCTATGCCGAGCAGAACGGCTACTGGCTGCCCGAGCGCATCAAGCTGCATGGCGAAAAGATCGACGTGACCCTGGTGGTCAAGGACTGGCAACCGCGCCAGCTGGGCCGCTGAACCATGCTGACCCTGCCCGCCCCGGCCAAGTTGAACCTGTGGCTGCACATCCTCGGTCGACGCGATGATGGCTACCACCTGCTCGAGACCGTGTTCCAGTTTCTCGACCATGGTGACGAGCTGCGTTTTGCACGGCGTGAAGATGGCCAGATCCACCTGCACCACAGCCTCGCGTCGGTGCCACACGACAGCAACCTGATCGTTCGCGCGGCCCGGCAACTGCAGCAGCAGTCGGGCTGCACGCTGGGCGCCGACATCTGGCTCGACAAGGTCCTGCCCATGGGCGGCGGCATTGGCGGTGGCAGCTCCGATGCCGCCACCACCCTGCTGGGGCTCGATCACCTCTGGCAGCTGGGCTGGAGCCCTGACCAACTGGCTACGCTGGGCCTGACCCTGGGCGCGGATGTTCCGGTGTTCGTGCGCGGCCACGCCGCCTTCGCCCAAGGGGTGGGCGAACGGCTCACGCCCGTCGATCCCGCCGAGCCCTGGTATGTGGTGCTGGTGCCGCAAGTGTCTGTCAGCACAGCAGAAATTTTTTCACATCCAGAGTTGACACGTGATTCCCTCCCCCTTAAGATGCGCCCCGTTCCCGAGGGAAACAGTCGTAATGACTGCCAGCCGGTGGTAGAGCAACGTTATCCAGAAGTTCGCAATGCGCTGATTTCATTGGGTAAATACACGGAAGCTCGATTAACCGGTACTGGAAGTTGCGTGTTTGGGGCCTTCCCAAGCAAAGCCGAAGCTGATAAAGTTCTGGCCCTTCTTTCAGAGACCCAAACAGGGTTTGTCGCTAAAGGTTGCAACACTTCAATGTTGCATCGGAAGCTGCAAAGTCTGCTCTAGAAGTCGAATACAGCGTATTCGCAGCAACAGATACAGGGGCGTCGCCAAGCGGTAAGGCAGCAGGTTTTGATCCTGCCATGCGTTGGTTCGAATCCAGCCGCCCCTGCCATTTTCCTATTCTCATCCAGGTTACCCTCAGCCTTCAGGTACTGCGCGTGTCCAAGATGATGGTCTTCACGGGGAATGCCAACCCCGATCTGGCTCGGCGTGTCGTACGTCAGCTGCATATTCCACTGGGTGATGTTTCTGTCGGCAAGTTCTCCGACGGCGAGATCAGCACTGAGATCAATGAAAACGTTCGTGGTAAAGACGTCTTCATCATCCAGCCCACGTGCGCTCCAACCAATGACAACCTGATGGAACTGGTCGTGATGGCAGATGCCTTCCGCCGCTCCTCAGCGTCTCGAATCACTGCTGTGATTCCCTACTTCGGATATGCCCGCCAGGACCGCCGTCCGCGTTCGGCACGTGTAGCCATCAGCGCCAAAGTCGTCGCTGACATGCTCACTGTCGTCGGTATCGACCGTGTACTCACCGTCGACCTGCACGCTGACCAGATCCAGGGCTTCTTCGATATCCCCGTCGACAACATCTACGGCTCGCCCGTACTGGTCGATGACATCGAAGACCAGCGTTTCGACAACCTGATGATCGTTTCCCCAGACATCGGTGGCGTCGTGCGTGCACGTGCCGTTGCCAAGTCGCTGGGCGTCGATCTCGGGATCATCGACAAACGCCGCGAAAAGGCCAATCACTCCGAAGTGATGCACATCATCGGCGATGTCGAAGGGCGCACCTGCATCCTGGTAGACGACATGGTCGATACCGCCGGCACCTTGTGCCACGCGGCCAAGGCCCTGAAAGAACACGGCGCTGCCAAGGTCTATGCCTATTGCACGCACCCTGTGCTTTCCGGCCGCGCGATCGAGAACATCGAGAAGTCGGTCCTGGACGAACTGGTGGTGACCAACACCATCCCGCTGTCCGCCGCTGCTCAAGCCTGTGACCGTATCCGTCAACTGGATATCGCACCGGTAGTTGCCGAAGCGGTTCGCCGCATCAGCAACGAAGAATCGATCAGTGCGATGTTCCGCTAAGCGGAACCCGTCCTGACGAAAAGCGCCCCGCCCCAACCTCTCGTTGGGGCGGGGCTTTTTTGCCCACCCCGTTTGGCGCTGGTCGCAAACGCCTTCGGGAGCTGGCTATTTTGGAGATATACCATGACTGATTTCATCCTGAACGCTCAGAAGCGTACTGACCTGGGGAAAGGTGCGAGCCGCCGCCTGCGTCACTCGCAAAGCATCCCTGCCGTTGTCTACGGCGGCAACAAAGAAGCTGAATCCTTGACCATCGTGTTGAAGGAAATCGCCAAGCTGTTCGAAAACGAAGCGGCTTTCAGCCACGTTATCGAACTGAACGTTGACGGCGCCAAGCAGAACGTCATCGTCAAGGCCATGCAGCGTCACCCGGTCAAGCAGTTCATCATGCACGCCGACTTCATCCGCGTCGTTGCTGGCCAGAAGCTGACTGCCAAGGTTCCGGTTCACTTCGTCAACGAAGAGACCACCCTGAAGAACGGCGGCGAGATCTCCCACACCGAAACCGAGATCGAAGTGTCCTGCGAAGCCAAGGACCTGCCTGAGTTCATCGAAGTTGACCTCAATGGCGCTGAAATCGGCACCACCATTCACCTGTCCGACCTCAAGGCTCCGAAAGGCGTCGAGTTCGTGGCCCTGGCCCACGGCGATGACAAAGCCGTTGCCAACGTTCACGCGCCGCGCATCGTTGCTGAAGAAGAAGGTGAAGAAGGCGCTGCCGAGTAATCACTCGCACGCCGGTGTAGGTCAGGGTACAGTGCCGCGCACTGTAACCTGACTGCCCCAAGGAAGAGCCCCTGACGTGACCGCCATCCAGTTGATCGTTGGCCTGGGAAATCCCGGCCCCGAATACGAACAGACCCGGCATAACGCAGGGGCTCTTTTCGTTGAACGCATTGCCAGCGCCCAGCGTGTTTCACTCAACGCTGACCGCAAGTATTTCGGCCTGACGGCAAAATTCAGCCATCAGGGCCGCGACGTTCGTTTGCTGATCCCCACCACCTACATGAATCGCAGCGGCCAGTCCGTCGCGGCTCTGGCCAATTTCTTCCGCATTGCGCCGCAAGAAATCCTGGTGGCTCACGACGAACTCGACCTGCCCCCCGGCGTCGCCAAGCTCAAGCGAGGCGGCGGCCATGGTGGGCACAACGGGCTGCGCGACATCATCGCGCAACTCGGCAACCAGAACGATTTCCACCGCCTGCGGCTTGGCATTGGCCACCCGGGCGACGCCAAGCTGGTCTCGAACTTCGTGCTGGGCCGCGCACCGCGCGCCGAACAGGACAAGCTCGACACCAGTATCGATTACGCCCTCGGCGTGCTGCCGGATGTCCTCGCTGGCGACTTCGCCAAGGCGATGCGCGAGCTGCACGGCCAGAAGGCCTGACTTCCTAGAGAGGGGAATTCACATGGGTTTCAATTGCGGCATCGTCGGTCTGCCCAACGTTGGCAAGTCCACCCTGTTCAACGCGCTGACCAAATCGGGCATCGCCGCTGAGAACTTCCCCTTCTGCACCATCGAGCCCAACAGCGGCATCGTGCCGATGCCCGACGCTCGCCTTGCAGCGCTGGCCGAGATCGTCAAACCCAACCGCATCCTGCCAACCACCATGGAATTCGTCGACATCGCGGGCCTGGTGGCGGGCGCCTCGAAAGGTGAAGGCCTGGGCAACAAGTTCCTGGCCAACATCCGCGAAACCGATGCCATCGCCCACGTGGTGCGCTGCTTCGAAGACGAGAACGTGATTCACGTCTCCAACAGCGTCGACCCCAAGCGCGACATCGAGATCATCGACCTGGAACTGATCTTCGCTGACCTCGACAGCTGCGAGAAGCAACTGCAGAAAGTCACCCGCAACGCCAAGGGTGGTGACAAGGACGCCCTGGCGCAGAAAGCCATTCTGGAGCAGCTCATCCCGCACTTCACCGAAGGCAAGCCTGCGCGCAGCCTGATGAAGCACATGAGCGCCGACGAAAAAGCCCAGGTTCGCGGCTTCCACCTGCTGACCAGCAAGCCGGTCATGTACATCGCCAACGTCGCCGAAGACGGCTTCGAGAACAACCCGCACCTTGACGTGGTGCGTGCCATCGCCGAGGAAGAAGGCGCAGTCGTGGTGCCGGTGTGCAACAAGATCGAAGCCGAAATCGCCGAGCTCGATGACGGCGAAGAGAAAGACATGTTCCTCGAAGCCCTGGGCCTGGAAGAACCTGGCCTGAACCGGGTGATCCGCGCCGGCTACGAGCTGCTCAACCTGCAGACCTACTTCACCGCCGGCGTGCAGGAAGTCCGCGCCTGGACCGTGCGCATCGGCGCCACCGGCCCCCAGGCCGCAGGTGTGATCCACACCGACTTCGAAAAGGGCTTCATCCGCGCCGAAGTGGTGGCCTACGACGACTTCATCCAGTTCAAGGGTGAAAGCGGCGCGAAGGAAGCCGGTAAATGGCGCCTGGAAGGCAAGGACTACATCGTCAAGGACGGCGACGTGATGCACTTCCGTTTCAACGTCTAAATTGTAGATAACATTGCAGGTGATTGCATAAGCTTGCTTAAAGGCTTAAAAATCGCCCCGAAAGCCCCATTCTATGGGGCTTTCGCGTTTCTATGTGTTGCATGCTATTGCACGACCATGCAGAAAAAAAGCGACTACGCTGGTGTATATGTTTTTTGGACAAGCCGTTTTTAGGTGTATACGATGAATGCATCCTGTGAAAACTGAGTCATCCGATGCTCACCGACGCTCACTGCCGGGCTGCAAAAGCCAAAGACAAGCTGTATCGCATCAACGACGCTAGAGGCCTGTACCTTGAGGTAAAGCCTAACGGGGTGCGGGCATGGCGATACCGCTTTAAGCTTTGCGGAAAGGCCTCCTGGTTCGCCCTCGGCGATTATCCCGACCTGTCGCTGGCAAACGCCCGAGAAAAGTGCGATGAGGCCCGCAAGCTGGTCAGACAGGGCATTAACCCAGTACAGAACAGACAGCTCACGAAAATCAAACGGGAGATGGATGCTTCCAACACATTTGAGACGATCGCCCAAGAATGGCTTGCTCTAAAGAGCTGGGAGCCGGTGACGAAATCTCGGAGATTGGGGATGCTAAAAAGGGTTGTTTTCCCTTCGATAGGGAAACTTCCAGTTCGCACCATCACATCAGCACATGTCCTCGACATCCTGCATAAAACAGTGAAGCGCGGGGCCCCATCCGTAGCTGCCGAAGCAAAACGCACGATGTCAGGAGTTTTTGAGCTAGCCGTCGCAACACTTAGAGCTGACACCGACCCCGTATGGCCTGTGAGAAAGGCTCTGCCACCGAACAAAACCCAACACAAAGCAGCACTTACGTCAGGCCAAGTAGGCAATCTACTTAATGCTTTCGAGTCCCACGGAGGGCATTTCCAGACGCAGATGGCATTCAGGTTAATGTGGCTGACGCTGACAAGAGCCAATGAAAGCGTCCAGGCGCGGTGGGATGAATTCGACCTAACCAATGGGCTTTGGAAAATCCCTAAAGAGCGCATGAAAGCACGTCGGGAGCATTTGCTCCCCCTCCCCCGCCAGGCAGTCTCAATACTAACGACGATGCAGCCGATCACCGGGCAAAGCACCTATGTTTTTCCTAACCGAGATGATCGCCACAAGCCGATGTCTGATGCGGCTTTCCGCCAAGCACTGAAAAAACTCGGTTGGGCAACGATATATAGTCCCCATGGAACTCGTACAACAGGAAGCACGAGGCTTAACGAAATGGGTTACAGATCTGATGCAATCGAGGCGCAGCTGGCTCATGCAGAACCTAATTCAGTTCGTCGGGCCTACAATCACGCTACATATATGGGTGAGCGAGCAGAAATGATGCAGCATTGGGCAGACAAGCTTGATCAATGGAAAATGGAGGCTTCAGATGCTGCGATCTGACAACGACGCCGACCAGAAAAGATTTCGCAGTCTACTGATCGAAAGCATCTTAATGCATCCATCTTTAGATCATCTATCGCCGGACAGAAAGGAATCCTTAATAAGATTTCTAACAGAGCAAAAAGATGGGCTTATTGTTCTCGATAAAAGTGATACTCAAATCCGGCTAAGAGCATTGGCGAAAGCAGCTTCTGACGCTAAACGACTTGCACACTCATTAACACTATTAAACAAGCATGACATTGACGTATTTAACCTCACAAACTCTGAAAAATCAGACCTAAGCGAACGAACTACAAACCTAAAAAAAATGGCCCAAGAGCTGGAAATAATAGCTCAGCACAGAGTAGAAGACACGAGCAACTATGCAAGAAAAACCAAAATGTTACGTGCCTTATATGCACGACCTTTGATAACCAAACTACAGGAATACGAAATATCAACAAGTATTAGAAATGATTTCGTTTCAACATCTGCCTACATCCAGCCAAACGAAAGTGTGCAATATCTACCAGACATCCAAGGCAACGCGACTGCGGCCATGAGGTGCGTAATGCTCGCCCTCCACTCATCAAATAGTAATAACTTGGACTGGAGTTTGACTGTATCACTCATAAAACTTGGAAAACCACTGGTAGAACAAATAGTCATACAAACGAAGGCACTCCTAGAACTTAGAGAGATAATGACACCATACATTAACCAGCTGCACTACGCTATGTCCCTTACCGTTGACGCTCTTGAAACTCATAGGGAAGGTAAAGAGCATTCAAATATATCTAACAGGCAAGTCCAACCACAACCAATCCTAAAACTAAGGGCTGTGGATAATTGAAAGCACGGACACATGAATTAGCCCTTAGGGCAATCAAGTTTTTAATGCCTTACCAAAACCACCTACGCGCTCGTGGCAGGCAAATTCCGTAAGCGCAAAACCCGAAATCTGCCCAGACGTTTGATTAGTGTCTTAGCGCCGACGATCAAGCCACTCATCTTCAGCGCATCGATCACACAGTCGGCCTCCTTCATTTGCAACATGTTCTGTAATCGGTTTCTCGCAGCCAGCGCACTTCGGCCATACAGTTTTGTATCTGCACCAGCGGCATGTTGAATCGGTTATCAAATACATGCGGGTCAAACACGCATTGCATTCTTGTACAACAGAGGGTTCTGTGTGTTCGAAAGGGTCTTCATGTAAGTCTGAGAAATTATCTTCTAGAAACTCGATCGCTGATTCTGTTTGACTGCACGCAATACATTGCAAGCGAAAATCTGTTGTGTCAATTGGGACAAGGTTATCTACATCCTCTTGCATGGGGCCAAGCAGTGAGGAATAACATGCTCGGCAACAACAGCCGCGCAAGAACTCTATCGCGGAAGGAGGGTAGTTAATTGCAATCCATTCTTTTTTTATTTGGTTCTCGCATTCCTTGTAAAAGTCATGCGTGGCAAGCATCGTTGGCCAAGCGTCCCCGAGCAAGGCTGCTGGAGTTTCCCCTAGCTCCTCTGTGATGAACCGACTAAGCATGGGGAAAAGTGCCGCTATAGAGGCTTGGATGCTGCTGATAGGGTCGGTAGGATGAAGGTGTTCCAAAGCATTCCGACAGTCGCGCAAAGGCAGGATTGCCTGCCAGTCGTGACTAACACCTAAGCTTTCAAGCCTTGCCTTAATCATCCCTGTATTTATGGTGTCTCGAACGTGCGGCGTTGGTGACCAAGATATGTCACCCGTGTCCGTGATACTAGGAAGTATAGACGTTGGTATGTAGATCAATGCTTGGGCTTGTTCGGGTGTTTTGGCGAGGGACGCTATTTTATATTTGAATAGCAGCAAGACGCCTGCGTATATATTTCTAGCCGCAGAAATAGCTCTGGTAGTTTTTCCAGGTGTATCGCGACTTATCACAAAGTCTTCCACTCCTAACTGTATAGAGCTAACGGCGTTCTTTCGTATCTCATCAATATTGAACATATCGGATTTTGTATGCTTGCGATTGCTACTTCTGGACATTGTCGCTTCCTTGTCTGGCGCGTACTTCTGGATATTCGCGGAGGGTCTACATATTACGCATATGCTTACTGAAATTGGGAACATGACAGATGGTTTGCCAGAGCCAAGTCGGCTCCAATGTTCCCTGGGGCGCTATCTCGAATCAGCCAGACAACGCGTGGAGGCCGGGTCAAGGGCCGCCGCACCGGCTCATCGGGCCTGCCCGATGAACGGAGCGCCGGGGCGAAGCCTTCACCCTTGATGCGGTTGTAACGCCCCCAGCCTCTGCAAGGGTAGCTGATGGGTGCTTTTCCCGTCAGCTACCCGCCGCGTCGCAAGGCAGACTTGGGGCGTCCAGAGGGGCAACGCCCCTTTGGCCCGAGCGGAGCGGATGAGATTGTCTCGACGGGATTTTCGAGACGCGGCCTCACGAGCCAAAAACTCATCAGCAGCGTATTCGAGTGCGGCCCAATATGTTGGATCTAAAATCAGCAGCTCGCCTTTGACAAACTTATGCGCAATCATGCCTCCACCCCTGGAAGCCAAAGGCCACGCGTCACAAACTGCGTGAATGCGCCTTCGACGTACAATGTTCCGGTGTGTACCTGCCAAGCCCGATAGCTCCACTTGATAGCAAGGATCGAGAAAGGTACGGCCATCGACAAGATGCTAATGCAGGTCATCGCCATGCCGCCTGTTGCGAGGCTGTACAAGGCAATCAAAGGGCAAAGCGCAGCTAGTATCCAAAACATCCGAGATTGTCGTGTGTGTGATTTGATCAAGCCCATCTGCTCTTGTTCGCTCATGCCATTGAGTCGGGCACGACCCTTTTTGCTAATGAGGGGAATCACCACCTCATTGATTGAGTGTGGATCGCGCTTGGTAAAAACGCCGAAGCCACAGCCACCCGAACAAGTCCACGGGTAAAGCGCATTTTTGTCTGGCTCTGCGTCTTTGTGAACGAACATCACTCCCCTGTCGCACGCAGGGCAATGCGGGTTTCTGATCGTGTTCACCAGGTCTTTTAAATGCTGATGGTTTGTGGAGATGTTACGCCATCCGAAAATCGAAAGAGGCATAGAAACGAACGTGAATTTTGCAGCCTTTTTTGCAGTTTTCAAAATCGTCATTTCAAAGCACCTTACGCGCACTGCGGCGACGTTTTACAGGAATATTTGTTAGGACTTTTTCAGCAACAGCGATGAGCACCGCCATGATGCCCTGAGAGGGCGATTCTTCTACATCACATCTTTGTTTCATGGTTCCGATCTCCAAGGTCGTTGGTACAGACTACTAGCCTACGGGCTGCGAAAATTACTCTGATGGGGCACAGTGCGGGATGTGCAGCTTTTCTCGTCTGTGTGCTTCGATTATTCGATCACACCACCCTTGCATTACCTCGCAAATGTGAGGTGAAAGTTGTATAAGGACAGGTTCCTGAGCGGGAGCAGTGCGTATATAACCACCATCCAACCAACTTTTGGAAAGCTCGCAATAGCGCAGAACGACTTTGTTTATTTCTTTATCATTTGCATTTCCTAAGCCATGCATTGTGCTCATTGCAATAATCGCAAGACTAGACATTGCAAAGTTTGCCTCTTTTATGGTCTTTGCCTGCTGTTCATTTTCTTTTTTAAGCTGGGCATAGCCCGCTTTCCATTTATTATTAACCTCGATCCATTGGCTATTTGCATCTTCAAAACCTGCGTCGTAACCTTCATTGCGTCCTTTTTGGTAACCCTGCCTGCGGCCGATAATGACCCCAGTGGTTTCTGCATTAAAGTCATATGACATGATTTCAATTCCTTTAAGAAATTATGGGCTTGTCGTCGTCTGCGTTACGGTCCTGACCATTGAGTTTTTTGACTTCGGACGAAGAATTTTTTCCATCTGATTTCGCAGGATTAGCGGAAGTCTCAGGCAAAACACCACCTCGTGGGCCCAGCAGCAGACTTTCATCATCTCGGCCACCGGGCCGAGTCGAGAGTTCAGCAGAGGACGCACCACCTAATGATTCATCAGCCATATTAGGAGCAACGCCTTGTGGGCCTATGTTAAGTGGAGCCCCACCGTCTTTTCGGCCACCTCGATCACCACCATGGTTATTACCGCTGTCATCTCGAAGGCCAGATGTTCCTCCTCCGGGAATTGGCTTTGTTCCGCCACTATGGCCGCCCAAGCTGCTTGGCCCGAATTTTTCTGTGTTGCTTCGCATCTCACTAGTAGCCTGCGTCGACCCCATAGAGTCGATGCCGATGCCGATCCATTTCAAGACAACATCCGGCAGAGTCTGAGATAGTCCAAAGATCATGTAGATGACAGGCAGCAATAGCAGTCCATACATGATTAACCAGTTGCGCCACTGGAAGAACTCAACAAACCACCCCAAAGATTCCGCACTGGTCACGTTGGCTGCATGCATCGCCCAAAATGCTTTACTGATGTACAGCAGAATTGGATTTGCTATCGCCATCGCTGCAAACAAACCAAAAACAATCAGTACAGGTCGTGCAAACAGGGACAACAACATCAAATAACCTTGGGTCTGCGATCCAACAAACGAACGTTCTGGCGTCATGTGCATCAATGCCCATAGTGGCGCAGCCACAACTGCTTGCAGAACACCAAGCACCCAGCCGACCACGGCAATAATGAAAATGGTATAGGGCAGTGACGGCAGAAACACACCGAAGTAAAATGCTAATACTCCTACCCAGCTGGCGACTTCGACCAGTGGTTTCAAGAAATTGTAGATTACCCATTCAAGCAACGTGTCAGCTAGCGGGGTAGCGTCAACGCTAGTCCCGAAAAACGATACTGATCCAACCCCAGCTGCAACCGCCTTGGCACCTGATAACGCAGTATGCACGATACGATTAGTTGTAATAGCAGATGCCTGCATAAGGGCCAGAACATCACCAGTAGTCTTGATCCGAGAAATTGCGTCAACATCGCCATCCGTGCCAATCAGCGTGGCCGTAACGCGTTCCATACCCCAGCCCATGAAGTTACTCATAATGCTGTCACCACGGCTACCCAAGGTGTCGACATTCAAATCATCCAGCGATGCCGGAGCTAAAGCAGCTTTAATATCTGCTGCATTTGGCGTTACGGGTGGTTTGTAGCTTGAACCATCAAGCGACTTGCTAATAATTGCTTGATACACCGTTTGGTAACTATTTAATGCCAGCCGACTCGCGGCGTCTTTAGGCAGCATATTTAGGTTTGGCTGCGTTGCAACTGCAACAGGCTCTGCATACATAGCCCCCATCTCTTGCCTAATGCCGGAGAGACGTTGATAAAAGCCCCCTGCCATTGCCCAGCCGTCTTCAGTTACATCCTCGACGTACTTAACCATTATCCTTTGTAGCGTTGCATCATTCGTCATTTGGGACGTTAGATTTTGAGTAAGCGTATTCTGGGCTTGGTTGATAATTAGGTTAAAGCGGTCACTCTTCACCGTATCCCATCCGGTCTTGGTGATATCCGTGGGCCAAGTGTTCACCCATGCATCAATATCAGACATTACCTTGTTCATGGCGATGACTTTAGCGTTTAGCGTGGCATGGCGTACCGCTTGCATCGCGGCCTTATTGTTAGTAATCGTAGCAGGATCAAAAATTGAACCAGTAGAGGTTGAAGTTGTTATCAGCTCCGTAGGAACGCTAAAGCTATAGACCTTGATCGATCCACAAATTGGCGTGCCACCGCCAAGGTTGGTGGCCGTATTGCGATCTTTGATGAGATACGTCGCAGCCTGTCGTCCTATGCCGTCATCTACCTTGGAGTCAGGGGTTGAGAGTGCTTGTACAGCGGTAGGCTGGTCAAGCGAGCCGTAAATAGCATTGAGGGATCGGGCGCACCAGCTCGACGCCAAATAGGATTGGCCAAACTGGCGAATGTCGTACAACGGATAACTGGGGTTAGGCTTCGCGCCACTACCAAATCCAAGCTGGCTACTAACGCTGCTGAGCGAGCCGTTAACAATCCCGTTTTCAACACCGGCCTTGAATACGCCGTTGGCAAAACCAATACCCCAAAGTCCAATTGTCAGCACGATGATCTGGATTATCGAATAGCCGCTTGAAGCGGGCAGTAGGGCTCCACCACCGAACACGATACGCAGTGGAGTCCAAAGCGAACTCCATGCCTTCCCCATCGCTTCGCCCTCATTAGCCGTGTTGGCGACGCCGACAACGGCGATATACGAAACGAATAAGGACGCGAGTATCAGCAGACCAGAGTTGTATTGCACGAACATCGAGGCTAGCACGTTAGAACTGGCAGTAACAGTTTCTGGATCATTACCTTGTGCCAAGGCGTCAATGACCGGCCCAAAGACTGCTCTAAGTACTCCTACACTTGCATCTGAGCAACTGCTTGCGCCGTCCGTTGTGTCGCACGGTGAAAAGGGCATTCCTGCCATCTGGAAAATCTCGCGGGGGAATTCACGAGAGAGTCTATAGGCCCACTGCATCCTTTAAAAGACAGGCAAAAATTGGACATGGACTATAGTCCACTTATTAAGGACTAAGCTCCATCAACTAGTTGTTTACAAAGTAAAAAATATATTTTGCAGTATTGAAACCGCATCTAGTAGGCGATAGATAATAATGTGTATTTAAGGAGGACTGTCACGTAGACTCCAGCATCCCGAAATTTGCCAGCAGATACGGTGAAAAGTGAGATTCAAGCTAAAGTATCAAGACAATAAAACATTAGGTATCCAGTACATTGGCAACCCCGTAGCTTGCGTTCGCCTTCTCGATGAAACGACCGAGAGCGGCAACCAGAAGCAAAGCTATGTCTGCACGATCAGTCGATGGGATACCAAGCTGCCAGAACATGCAGTCCAATTGCTGACAAAGGTTGAAGTCGAGGAGTGGAAGGCATGGAAGGCGGCCCACGATGCTGCGTTCAGACGTAAGCAGCTCGAAGCATCACTGGATGCCTTACCTCTTACGTTGAGCTATGCAGCTACCGCCTTGAGTGAGGAAGCGTGTACCGTCGATGAAGCACAGAAAACCGCTATTTGGTTGGCTTTGGACGCACTCAGTCGTGCGATGGTGAAAGCTGGGATAGATCGTCCTACAAGGGGGCGCGGTCGGCCATCTTCGACAAAATTGGCTTCCCCAGAAATAGGAATGCCCATAATGCCGAACCTAGAACAACTCGGCTCCCCGCTTGAGTGTGCCTATCGGGGGATAGTGGAACGCTACAAAGCGTTACAGGCACGCTGCGTCGCAAAAAAATCAGATGCTGATTAGATGCCTTAAAATTTTTTACCCCAGACAGCGAGCCGTTCTCTCATCAATTGGCCGTCGCGCCGCATTTCTGTACGCAGGTCGTCCAGTTCCCCTGGGGTGAGCGAACAATAAAGCGACCTCGAGGGTGGCTCGTCGGTTGTGCGCTGCCCATCGACCCCTTCCGGGTCGAACTGCTCTCTATCGAATGTCATACCGCATACCTCTACATATCCAAAATTCGCATGGCACTCACGCCCCCAAGGATCATGCACCCACAAGTCACCAAAACCGTCCCGAACGACGTAATACGCGCCGGGGTCGTTACGAACCATGAGCGGCAAGACATCGTCGAAATCTTGCGTTTCCGGGTTGAACCGCCACACGTACTTAATTCTATCGAGCATGGTGCCACCCTCACATATCCAAATCCTGCGAGTCCCTGTTCAATGAGTTCTGACGCTCACGCTCTTGCTCTTTCTGACGCTGCTGCAACCGCTGGGCTTCGGTCTGCCGTGCTGCTCGCTGATCGTCCTGATTCAGTGCTACTGGCTCACTATCCACGTGCGTATTCATCAACGTTTGCCTCGCATAATCGCACTTTTTTGTCCAAGCATTTACTGATGAATCATGCGTTTCTAAAGCCTGACTCCAAGCATCGTCTCTTAACTTAATAGCGTCGGGATGATCGCTGTTCAAGTGATCGCGCCGAGCCTCTGATGGGCGCTCTACGTTCTTGCGAAAATGATTGTCCCACTGCATGGCCTTGCCCTTCGCCATGTGTCGGCCAATGAAGCCGCCCGCCTTCTCCGGGTCTGGCCGTTTGCCCCACGACTCCCGGTGTGTACGATCCAGTCTAGACCGATACTGAGCCACATCAGCCTCGACAGCATCCATCTCAACATAATCACGGACTGGCCGAACCGGTGCCGGTGCTGATAGCGCCTGCCGCGCCTCACCTCGCGTCATAGCAGCCTGCCGGGGCGCTTTCTTGGGCTCATGTTGCGCACGGATAACACCGACCTGCTGTTGATCCTCTATGAAGCGCTGACGCGTCTGGTCAATGTCGGCCTTGATGGCGTCTTTGCGTTGCTGTTCAAGCTCAGGATCAGCAAACCGCACATCCAGCCGTCGCTCAACCGCGGTCGCAAGCACTCTATCCCTGAATTCCTGCCCGCCGTACACCGCTACAGCGCCGAATTTCTCCTTCGCCAGCAACAACCCTAATTCAATGCTATCCGCATCGTTGCGGCTGTCCTTGTTGAAAGTGATCCTCTGTCCTTCATCCCGGAACGCCAACCGATCATTGACCGAATAGTTAACAGCACCATTCGAACGATCAACGGCCCACGTAACACGCTCAGAAAGCCTTGCAGGCCGTGCTGGGTCAAGATCGCTATCCGAAGTAGCCGCAAAATATGGCTGTTTTACGTCTGTAATATTTAACTCTTCCTGCCGTTTCCCTTTGCGTTTGTCTGCGTACGCAAATCCCCGAAGTTGCGCTATAGCTGCTGGATCGCCAGCTTCTGCACGATCTGTCACCCAGTCTCGATAACAGGGGCATTTCTCTTTTTTGAAACTGGTATTTTCGGCCTTAATTATAGCCTTTAATTCGTCTCGTTTAGCCGCAACCGTAAACGCTGCCACAGATGTAAGTGCCTTACGCTGATTACCATCTAACCCGCTTGTTCGGATCGCTTCCCTCGTTGCATTAAACTGATCTGTGAGCGACTTACGCCGTAGCTTCTGGCTATTGACTAGTTCAGCTTTAGCCGGGGCTTTCGTGGCCTTCCACTCATCAACAAACCCGTCATACTTACCACGCAGCTCTGCGCGTTCTTCGGCTCGCTTCTCACGGTTTTCTGTTCGCTTAGCTGGATCACGCAACGGACGATACTTGCTATAGATCTGCTTCTCTTCCGCGTCCCGATCAAAGTCCCGGATTTGAAATTGTTCATACGGGCCAAGCTGCTTTATAAGCTTACCGCCGCCAAGCTCCATAGCGGACGCCTTGATACAGATTCTTGGGTCTGCGGCGCTATGCACTCGGAACGCATTCATCTTGTCACTTGTAGGCCGAAGCTCCAAACCATGCTTAGACAAAGCACGATGTAGGGACTGCCAAGAAGAATCCGACTTTTGTAATACCGCTTTAGCGTCATTTTTCGGCTCAGCCTGCGCATATGTGTAAAGCGACTCATTACCTGTATGCTGTTCCATATCTTTGACCTTAGTAGGACGGCGTATGCGCCTCTCTGCTTGCTCCTTACGGTACTCTTTTGCCGAACTCTTAGCCCAATCTACAACCTTGTTTCCGTCCTTTTCATGAACAGAAAACGGTCCATTATCATGCTTCCATCCTTGGCTAAGCTCAATCTCCCTCATTGTTCTGTCGAGCTTGTAAAAGTCCCGGTCTGGGTAGACAGCTTTGTAGGTTTCAGGATTCACACGATTGACCATTAAATGTACATGATGATTATCGGTATCACGATGTACAGCGGCAACGAACTGGTGGTCCTGCATGCCTATCGCTTTCATTGCGTCCTGGCATGCCTCGAACGCTTGTCTATTTGTAGGCTTCTCGTCCCTCTGCCAAGAGATAACCGCGTGGTAAACCGGATCTTTAACCCGACCATTCATGTCCGCAACAGCCAGCATTTCACGCCAAGCAGTGTCACGGTCTAAACAGTTCGTCTCGACTGACAGCCTGTGACGCAACCGACCCTTAATCTCGCCGGTTTCCGAGTCGATAACGTCGCGCTCCTCAATGTACTTTTGCAGACTTTTAAAGCTGCTCTTTCCATCGTTGCGCTTGTCGGGTACCTTCGCCAGCATTTTTAACCCTCGATCCTCTGAATCGCGCGTTTTATGTTAACCAAAATTTCGCCGTACTCTTTGGAGACATGTCCACCAGCTGTATGCCCGCCGCCCTCAGTAAATAGATGCTTTTGCAGCCCTCCAAGACGACGCAGTTCGTTTATTACTTGGCTGTCTATAGTCGAACGTGTTTTGCGTTTCAACGCTGCGCAGCGCAGGAATTCCGAAATGCTTACTCCGCTATCAATGGCCTTTTCTTTGATCTTGTCTGCCTCTTCCGGCAAACAGCGTAACTTGAGGTTTACTGTGCGCTTACGGTTCTCACTTGATGACATAAACAACCCCTAGACAACAAACGGTCATGCTATTAACTGGCCGCATTGCGGCGGGGTCTCGGGGCGAAGCCCTGAGCAGGGGAAAAGGTTAGGCCCGCAGAACGAGCGCAGCGAGTGGAGCGGGCCGGTGGCCTAACGACGCGAAGCGGCGGTGGGACAAACCCTACCCTGTCCACTAGTGAAACTAAGCTAAACTAAAAAACGTGTCAACAACAGTGCTTTTAAAAAAACAAAAAACATAAACCACAACTATCACCACACTGCCGCTACACTTTCACCACATTGTTACCACAATACTGCCACACTTCAACCACACTTCAACCACATTGTTACCACATTGTTACCACAATGCTGCCACACTTCAACCACGTTGTTACCACACTGCCACCACACAACTAACACATAGTTACCATATTACTAGCGAACACCCCCCCTCGATGCCGAGCTGGAGGTTCGTCAAATATCAGCAACTGGAGCAGCCAATCTACAGCGGAAACATCAAGGCGTTAAAAGGACCAATTGCAGAGCTGCATGGGAGACGTTCGCATGATTTTTGAGCGAGCTCGACAAGTTTGCTATACTGGACTAGGGTACTACACGGTTATAGAGCAAGAATAGAATTAGTATAAGTTTTGCAAAACGGTAGAATTAAACCATATGACTAAGATGAAGCGAAGCTAGACACATGAGGCCAATGGGCGGGTAACATAAAAGGCGGCGAACATCTCGACGCCTTTGACGTTTACATTAAACTTATCGAGTGCATATTAAGGATTTTAGCAACGAGGCAAGATACTCCAGTGGCCAGCAACCAAAACCGCCTGCCTCCCAGTGTAAGGATCAATGACAACTGATCCTGGAACACCCACGGTTTTACTGAGGATGTGTTGAGTGTAGTTCTCGCATATTTTACGGGCCTCAAGGATATCTTCTTTGGGGAGAAGTAGGTGTGATGGGTTCGATGGTGAATATCCTGCTTGAACAGGAGACGGCCTGATTCCTATTCCAAGAGTAAGCGCTAGTGCAATTATCGCTATAAATAATAGGCCATAAAACCCATCCATTTTGTGTCTTGAATGCACCTTTAAGTTTATGAATGGAATGACAAATGGGCTACGGGCTGAAACACAAGTCCCTAATTTAACTGAAATGTTGGATTGGTTAAGTTCGCCCTCAGCACTGATACCCGCCGTCACGGATCCCTCAAGCAATCGGTGATACCAAAGCCTATCCATCAGGTAAAATGCCATTAGTGGTACAAGCGCTGCTGCAACGATTAAGGAAGCGCTTGATACATTGAGGCCAGCAACTGTTACGAACCCCCCGTCCTTGATAGCGTAGCCACCCAATCCCAAGAATGCACCCGTGACGATCAATGTGAAGTTTCTTATTCGCAATTCTAAGTCATTGAAATGCTGCTGAACGTCCACGATTTTTTTCCATACTTCAACTTTCGCTGCTAGCTCGTCCATTTATAGGCCTATTATGTCTAGTATCTCACTGAATGATTTAGCGGCTGTATATGTGGGTAGAATTACGCCGGGACGAAGAGCATTCTTTTCCTTCTCCACCATCTCCTTAGTCCAGTGCGTCACCTTCTTCAACAACTCATATTCTTCTTCCCTATGCTGCGCTGCACCATAACCAGCATAAACGTCGGTTACGCCAGCCTGTTGTGCCATAAAAACATCTTTGAGTAGATTGTCACCTATATACAAAGCATCGTCAGCTTTGAATCCCAGCTCTTCGATAATGCTCAGCAAGATATGTGGGTTAGGTTTCGATTCATTTTCCGGCGTGAACCTGTGCTCTGTATGTATCAGTTCGGTCGTTGTGGAGTTCTTATCATCCGGCAGAACGTGATCTTTGGGAGAGTATATAAAATCAACAACCTCATCCAACCCTAGCTTTCTGAATCGAGTATTGGTGTAAAATGCTTTCGATTCTGTAAATGCAGCAACTGTTATCCCTTTCCCCTTTAAAGTGTCTAGAGTAGCTCTCACGCCCGGATACAGAATAAGAGTGCTAGATCGTGACTCTCTAAATTTTTGAATTGCCGGCTGCATTACCTCTCTAACTTTCTCTCCGTACATCATCTTGAATGATGGCAGCTCACTTAAAACAAAAGAGTATTCGCTCGTCCCATGCTTTTGATGCAATTTACTACACTCTTCATAGTAAACTTCCGGATCAATTCCAGATATTTCGATAGCTTTTATACTCATTGCCGAAAAACTTTTGTACCACATGTGCTGCCAGTCAAAAAGCGTGTTATCTACATCTGTTATTAATAGCTTTTTCATAACCTTCCTTATTTACATCCTGGGGATTTACAATCCTAGCACTTTCCCAATTGCTGAGAACCGTGAAATCGCTTATTGCCGCAGCTGATTACTCAGCTGCCGAAGTTTCTTTGCCCCAAGCCTGTGGCCGCTGAAGCCAGATTTACGAAATAGAATACGTTGCCCTTGTCCACTGCGTGCGGACTTTGACCCCCAACATTAGCTGGATTCATGATTCTATGCACACGCTCCAGCGCTCGGGGAGCGTGACCAGCTCTTGCCACATGAGCTTGCAGCTCAAAGGTAGCCCCGGCTGTCTTCTTACGCCAACTGGGGACCGCACAAAATAGGATCAAGCATTTTCATCAGTTCCTGCACCTCATCGCTCCACAGACACCCGTGGAAGACGCAAGGAAGGGTACAATCACCGCCACGAAGGACGTAGGCTGGAGAGACGCAAACGGGCCCCAATCTACCTCCGGCTTTGATTGAAAAACACCATAAGCCCCCCAAAGCACGCTCCAAATGCTCATTCACCAGATAAGGAGATCTTAAGATTGCCAAATATTCATACCCAAGCGTCGGCTTTCTGGGAAATTGATGCATCTCCAAAATATAGTCATCGTGTGATATTTCGAGTGAGTCGACCGCTGAGAATCTCTTGCTTTTCAAGGCCCCCACACGATCAGAACTTGGGCACGTCGTGCCTAGGAACGCTTCCTGACAGAATTTAATTTAAGATACGATAATGACTCCACTACTGAAATTGCAGAACCTAATTGAAAAATATCGAAGCAATCTAGCCCATTATCAATCTGGTCGCTACAATGAGACTCAGTTAAGAACTGACTTCTTAGACCAATTATTTACAATCTTGGGCTGGGACATCACGAATGCTAATGGAAAGACGACAAGTGAGAGAGAAGTGTTAGTCGAGGAAGGCCTACGCGTTAGGGCAGGTGACAACACCAAAAAACCTGACTATACATTTCGTCTTTTTTCCGAACGCAAATTTTTTGTTGAAGCAAAAAAACCACACGTCCAAATCCATGTTGACGCAGAATCAGCTAAGCAGGTCCGTCGCTACGGGTTCACTGCTAAACTCAAAATATCGGTCCTGACAAATTTTGAGTACACAGCGATATATGACTGCTCACATCCAGTTTCGGAAAATGACTCTGCGAACAACTCTAGGATAAAAATATATCATTACACTGAACTTGTAGACCACTTTGAGGAAATCAAACTTCTTATCGGTAGAGAAAGCGTTTATTCTGGTCAGTTCGACGATCAATGGGCCAGTATCGAAAGCCAGATTGCTCGATTTAGCGTTGACGATCTTTTCCTACAACAAATTAATGGATGGCGTCTGATTCTTGCCAGTGAATTTATCACGATAAAACCCGAGCTAAGCGAGGAAGAGCTAAACGACTTAACCCAGAACTATATAAATAGCATTGTATTTCTCAGAGTTTGTGAAGATCGAGACCTTGAAGATTACGAAACCCTTTATCTTCTGGCTAAAACCAAAGACTTTAAGTCCCTAATCCAAAAGCTCAGAAACTCTGACAAGAAATACAACTCTGGATTATTTGCCTTATCACACATAAACACTCTAATAAACAACGCTGACTCTTGCATCTGGCCGATAATTGAGGAACTATATTTCCCTCAAAGCACATATTCATTCTCAGTATTCTCATCCGAAATCTTAGGGAATATTTATGAGGTTTTTCTAAGTGAAAGAATACGAATTAACGCTGATGGTAAAATTGAGTTACAGCCTAAAAAGGACCATATCGACAGAGATGTGGTTACAACGCCCGGTCACATTGTACGAGATATAATCCGAAATTCTGCCGTTGAGTTTTGCAGAAACAAAACGGACGAACAAATTTTAAATTCAAAATTTGCTGATATAGCCTGTGGCTCAGGTGCTTTTCTTCTTGAACTGTTCCAGGCATTACAAGATATTCTTATTGATTACTACATCGTCCATGACAAGAGCAAGCTTCAGCAACTTACACCCCACAGCTTCAAATTAAAACTATGTGTAAAAAAAGAAATCCTGACGAAATGTATATACGGCATCGACAAAGATTTCAACGCGGTTAAAGCTTGCTCATTCGGCCTACTTTTAAAGCTCCTTGAAGGTGAGTCAAAGGACACAATTGAGTTAAATACATCAATTTTACCAAACATCGATAACAATATTTTGTTTGGCAACAGCTTGATTGACTCAAGTGACAACATCAAAACTACTGACGCGATTACTGTTAATCCTTTCAATATTGAACATCGGTTTGACGTCATCATAGGCAACCCTCCCTATATGGCAACTGAGCATATGAAACAGCTCACCCCCCTGGAGCTACCAATCTACAAAAACAAGTATAAATCGGCACATAAGCAGTTTGACAAATACTTCCTATTTGTTGAGCGCTCTATGCAACTACTAAAAGATGAAGGCTTTCTAGGCTATATCCTTCCTTCCAAGTTTACCAAAGTAGGGGCGGGCCAGGGCTTACGAAAACTTCTTACAGAGCAAAAATACCTTAGCAAACTTATCTCGTTTGGCGCTAGCCAGGTATTTAAGGATAAAACTACTTACACCTGCTTACTTTTTTTGAAGAAATCCAAACAAACAAACTTTGATTTTTACGAGGTGAAAGACTACAGGAAGTGGCTTACTCGCGAAGAGAGTTTCGCAGATGCAATCACCTATGACTCAGCTAAACTTGACTCAGATACCTGGATTCTCGAAAAAGAGACAAATGAAATTTTACAACTGATGTATAGTAAATCTGAGTTATTGGGAACGATCCTTGGGAAGAAAGCGATCGCTAATGGGATTCAAACAAGCGCTAACGAGTTTTATGTTCACAAAGAGATAAAATCAGAAAACGGTGATATCTATTTCACATATGACGGAGAGACATACTGCGTTGAAAAAGAGCTTACCAGGCCTTACTTTGAAACCCAGCGCACAGGCGATGAGCATTTCTATACATATAAAGATGTCGAACCCAACGCATTTGTAATATATCCCTACGTAAAAAAATCCAACGCCATACAATTTGTTAAATATGATGATATGAAAACACGCTACCCTAAGATGTTTACTTTCCTTGAAAAACTGCAAAAGCATTTGGATAACGGAAAGCGATCAATCAAGCCAGACCCTGCCACTCCAAATGAATGGTATAGATATGGCCGCAGTCAAGGCCTTGAAAACTGTGATGTCCCCAAAAAATTGATAGTAGGGGTGTTGTCAAACGGCTACAAATACTCGATAGATGAACATCAAACTTTTGTATCATCAGGAGGGACCGCAGGTTACAGCATAATAAACGTACCTACTTCTTGTAACTATTCCATTTATTATATACAGGCTATTTTGTCATCCAAGTATTTAGAATGGTTTGCGTCTATCTATGGCGAAGTGTTCAGAGGCGGTTTTGTCGCTCGCGGGACTAAAGTTCAAACACGCATGCCCATTCCTAAAATAGATTTCGACGACGCCAGCCAGAAAGCCAAGCATGATCGAATTGCAGACCTACAATTAGAAATGAACAAACGTTACGCTGAAATTTCTAGGTCTACAGAGCGTACTCAAATAATTCTGCAACGCCAATTCGAAACGATGTGTGAGAAAATGGGTCTTCTCATCCAACAATTGTTTGACTTAGGTGATTTCGATAAACATATACCTTCTGTTAAAGAAATTTACCGCTCCCTCTGAGAAAGGTTTGGGGCGAAACCTTGTAGTTCGCCCCAACCTCATAAATTACTATGAGATATTTATTTGGTATTGATAGTTTTCATTCTGGGCTTCATAAAGGGTAAGAGTCTTACCAATCAGCCCTTCAATTTTGATCACACCCACAGCATTTCCCCAATGCAAACCTGTTGTATAGTTACCCTGATCAGACTCCCATGAAGGCTTATGACTCAAGTCTAACGAATATATACCAAAAGGTCGCCCCTCGATAACAAGATTAAAGCTAGCACTAGCCATTTCTTTGTCATCTACAGGCTGCCAGTTTAACTTTGCGAAGACAGTGTTACGGAAATAAGTCGTTTGATCAATCCCATAGCCAGCTTGCGTTAACCGCAACACACCAGATGCGTTAGATTTAGTTAGCAACTGTAGATCACCACGGGGGATATTCTTCTTTTCCCAAACCATTACTAACGGCATTTTAGCTCCTTATAGTTGGCATTTATCTCGGATGTTACAAGAATCCGAAGTTTTCAGAACGAATGTTACTGATCTGGCTACCCGCCATCCAGGCGGCCGGCCGAGGTGCAGCTCGCTGGCGTTGTCAGTAGCAAGCGATCCTCACGCTCGGAAGAGTATGCCGTACTAGGGTGCCGTACAAGCTTGCTAAGGTCATCCACAGCCAAAGCCTCAGGGCAGCGGACACTGGAACGTTATCCGCCGGGGGCGGCCTAGGGAGAGCAACAGCGGATGGCGCGCCTTCCGCCGACGATCGTGAGAGCCCGACAGGCTAACCCGACTGAGGTTTGGGATTTCGAACTTCTGACAAGTACCTTACTGAGATTGAATCAGCCCTCAAAGATTTCGACCTATAGCTGCGGGCTAATTTGATGCGCTATTGCGTTAGGTTGGATCTAATCAGAACTACTTTACGATGAGGGTAGGCACAAGCCCTTATACAAGGTAGCACCTAAGTAGGTTATTGTATTAATGCGCTCGTTCGGTGTGAACCGAACGAGGATGATGCAAATAGTTTGGGAGAAGTATTTTAGCCGTCTTGCGAAACCCTTTGCCGACGATTCCGCATAAAGACCCAAGCAGATGCGATGTCCTCGACCTGTGAAATATGCAATCCAGCATTCCTCAATACCTCACAACCGTGAGTTAAGATCGCGTTACGCATAGAGGTTCTTTTAACATTTTCATTTAGTGCTTTAAGAGTTGATATCTGATGTTTGGGCGAAACTATGATTAACTTTTCAATCTCAGAAGGCACTAATTCTAATACACCACCACCATATGTGCGCCCTTCTAGCTCAGCGCTTAACGCGGTTAATGGATTAACAAAGGCAGAAACAATCCCCTCCGCTGGCTGCTGTAAAGATCTAATTCTATAAGCCGTGTCAGTTGTGTAAGCTTTCGCTTCATTTAGTATTAGACGGGGTGCGTCATGGCAACGCTTCAACATTCCAATATCCGTGGTATAAACGGATGGAACCGTATACCAGCATCGCCGCACACTACACTTATATCGGTTTTGCAAGTCTTGAGACTCGCCATAACTTATGTAAGCAGCTATTTCTGCATGATAATTAGCGCTTCCCTCAGGAAACCAAAGAAAATTTGATGGAAGCCCACGATCACGGTTTTGTAAATGCTGGAATTCATCGTAAATTATACCTGGACAGTGCTCACTGCGACCGAACATTTTGTGAGCCCAGCGCTGCAGACCAAATTTCTCTACAGTTTCGTCATCAACCAAGAAAAATTTATTTGCACCAGTGACTATTCCAACATCGACCTCGGCAACATCTTTGAAGCGATCTATTCTGGGCAAAGTCTCAACCTCATCCAGTAAATCCCTCACTGATGGTTTCAGGAAAGCAATGGTCCACTTTCCACCCAAAGCTTTCCCAGTCACAGGTTCTGCTCTATCAAAAACAGCTTGGGGATTCTCACTCAAAAAACTGCGACCAGTCACAGGCAGCAGCCCAAGCCCTTCATTAGGCTGTGAAATGTTAGCTTTTTTCTCAGCCATAAGAATGACTGCGCCTTGTAGTGTGCCCTCAAACCAGATTTCCTCTGGATCGATGATCACTAACTTCTTACATTCTTTGGCGAGAAAAGTCCTCAGTGACTGCGCATGAAGTACATGTATCAACTCGGAGGGCAGTACCATGGCTAAACGACCGCCTGGCTTTAACAAAGCAATGGACGCTAGAACAAAAGGCACCCACGCATTTGTGTGCTTTGTAAACTTGCAGCCAAGCATCTTAAAAACTTTTTCAGCCGTAGCCTGAAATAACTCTGGCAAGTATTGATATCGGATAAATGGGGGGTTTCCCACTACACCATCAAACTGTTCTTTGTCTCCACCTAATCGCGGAAGAGCCCATGCTAGAAAGTCAGCATTAACTACATCTGTTTTGAACTCAAAGCCATCTGATAATGACCTTGATTTGGCCGCCTCTATAAAATCTAGTTCAAAAGCTGAGACAATTGAGCTTTTTGAAAAACCCACACTATCAAAAGCCTTCAGAAAAACCCCATCACCACAACTGGGCTCAAGAACGATTTTTGCGCCAGATTGCTGAACCCAACGAGCCAGAAACGTAGCTATATCAAGGGGAGTGTAATATCCACCTCGTAGTTTTTGCTCTGTTTCATTAACCATAAAATTCATTTTTTCACCGCTTTGGATACAGCCGTATTCCCAGTACCCGAAACGAACGCATTTCGTTCAGTGACGTGCTTTTCAGCAGCTTCAATAAACCAATGCTTCAGTGTTACCCCATCAGCAGCCAATACAGAGTAAAGACTGCGCTTAAAGTCCGGATCGATTTCGATCACCACACGACCAGAATTACCTTTAGCCATTTTGTAAATTACCCTATTAGCTTATAGCGCCTATGTTACATAACATACCATACATAACACGCATGCGCAATTAGCTTAAGTATGTATAGATGCCTCGGCTCCCTTTCAGCAACGCTTTTAGTAAGCGGCCGAATTGAGTTTTCGTTACGCCGTAAGTTGAGCCAACGGCAGCGATTGCTCATCCCTCCTCGTTAAGTTATCCACGCTGAAACACTAACAATTCTTCACTGAGTCCGGTCGCGCGTGAGACCTGACGCCTCGCTCGCTCGTTGTCGGCCGGACGACAACGCCGGGATTGCTACGCTATCCCCGCTTCGCCGCCCAGCTCAATGGAGCCCAGAGGGATGCCGCCTGGCGCCGCCCGTGAGCATGACCTCACTGAAGGCATAACGGCGCAAAGCTTCATGTTTTTTTAACTAAGCCAGCGCGCAAACGCGCCCGGTTGAGTCCTGGGCCGGCTTGCCGGACTGGGACGATTTATCCGGGTCTTAGCGCCCCGAAGGGGTGGCCGCAGGCCAGGGCAGGTGAGCTTCATCCACCTGTGCCGCTTAGACGGGCTGTCACGCTGTCGTGAGGGCTCAATTCCGCGCTGTGCCATAGGCACGAAGTGCGCGGTGCATTACTGCTCTTCGAGGTTTCAACACCTCGGAAAGCTCTTTCTTTTACCGAAGGTGGTTACTGACAGGGCTATAAAATTCCATTAATTTCAAGGCTATTACCAACGCAAGTGCAAACGAGGGACAAATCTGTGTCTTTTCAGCACACGTGGGCCTGAGATTCGTGGGGGACACCGCCTCTTCGCCACAGGCCACCAAATCGCAGGCGCGACGAAGCCTCCGCCAAAGCGGATACAAACTGAGAAGGCTGAAGTGGCCTATCCGGCTTTCTTGGCGACCGACGCCACAAGTCGCTCTAGAGCACTCGTCAAATCGTTAGATCCCTTGCGACTTGGCGGAGAGTCCTGCCTTGGGGACGCCGACCGAGACTCTTTCGTGCGGGCAGCATCACCGTCCCGTGCTTCTTTGGCTTGCCAGCGCTTGCGCGATACCTCACGCCGCAGCAGTTCCTTGGAGTGACGTTCCATGTCTGCCTGTCGACGTTGGCCCAATTCACGCAGTTGCGCCTCACGCTTCTTTTTGGCCGAGTGCTGAACGCGCTCGAAGACGTAGGCCAGGCCCAAGTCTTTCCAGAACTGTTTGGTAAAGCGAATCAGAACGCGGGTACGAACCAAATTCAGCCCGCTATCGTCTTTTTCATCAAGGCGGATTCGCTCAATTCGACGATACACATAGCCAGCCTCGTCAAGCGTCTTGAACAGCCGACAAAGCACCGGTGAGGAGACGCCTTCGGAGTCTTCGGCAATTTTGCGTTGGGTATTGAGCACATAGCGCCCGGACTCAGGATCGATGAACCCGAGTACTCCGGTGGCCAAGTCCAACCGCACCAGCAATTGCTCAGCAACTCGCTCGATCACTTGAAATTTTTCAACACGAGTACGTCGATCACCGTGCACGGTATCAAGCCGACGCAGATACTGACCTCGGTAGCTGACGATGTTGCTAAGACGCTCGTACGCTGAACGGATGAGCGGATTCTTGAGCTGCTGATTGGAGAGGTGTCTAGGGGCTGCGTACTGGGCAGGCATATTCCGCACGGGGCGTCGCAGTGCAGAGTGGGGATCGGAAGGCGAAAGCCTCGCGGCTTTGTGGAGGGTCATCCCTCACCTCCAAAGCACCCTGGGTTGTACTGAACAATCTGTCTAATCCGATTGAGTGCATATGACTTGCTCCCACCTTCAAGACGATGAAACATCGGACTCAGCTTTTTTGAATTTTCCATCGGGCACATCGCCTCTGTGCGTCAAAGCACACCTACTTGCGAACAGCAGGGATGGGAGCTAGGATGCTAACTAGTCGATAGCTACATCGTAATGTCGTCCCTCAACCGCCAAGCTGAGGAACGCGCCACACCCCTGCTGTAGTCACCAGAAGCCCGCTTGCCAAAGCGGGCTTCTGCATTCAGGGGGTCTGCCGAGCGGCGGATTCGGTTGTCGAGTGTCGTTTAGCTGTTTTGGACTCGAGCCAATGATCAAGATCATGCTCGAACCAGCCTACTATCCCGCCGCTCAGTTGCACCGAGGCCGGGAAGGACGGGTCGTTCCGCTCAAGACGCCAAAGTGTGGAAGGGTTTATGCCCCCTAGTTTTTTGCAAACGGCTTTGCGGCGAATGATCTGCATGGCTACCTCTGCGCTCTATCAATTGCATGCAGTGTCAGCAGAGGGCATTCCCAGGTCACGGATTCCGGCTTTATTATTTTCGTGCTCGAAAATCCGTGGTTCACAGGCTCCATCAAAGGCGGTGTGGGGACGGGGGCAGCTAACGGTTGCGAAAAGGTAGCAAGCACCAAAGTGTATATGGAGGTGACTATATTTTTATCATCCGCACGTGAAACCCATTGATTTTGGGCCCCATAGGCCAGATATACGGTTTAACGTGTAAGCCGCTGCGTGTTGCACCACGACAAAGCCCCCATCAGGGGGCTTTGTCGTTTCCGAAGGCAAACCATCAAAGTGCGCCAGGATCGTTCAGCGCCCGATGCGCACCGCCCCGCGCAAGCCCTCCCCTCTCGCTCGCTCACCTGCGGGTCGATACACCAGCGCGCGATAGCACAGCACGCAGATCATCCAGTCAATCAACAGCGTCCAGAGATTGTGCGACAGGAAATGCGCCCCTTGGGCCATGCGTCCCAGTGACAGTACCGCACCCAGGCTCAGCGCCAGCACCAGCGCCACCTGCGCCGCCCTGGGCCGGCGGTCACGCAGCGCGAAGAACAGCGCCAGCAGCGAGAAACCAGTGGAGGCGTGGCCGCCTGGCCAGCACAGACCAGGCTTGAGGGTTTCGGCGCGGTGGGCGAGTAATGGCGTATAGGTTTCGCTGCCGCCGAAGTCACTCAGGCTCCAGGGGCAATGCACGCCCGTGGCGATCTTCAGCGGCATCACCACCGAGGTGGTCAGGCTCAAAGCCAGCACTACATAACCCAAGACCCTGCGCCACTGGCGCAGCGGTGGATGAAACCAGCTGACCACAAAGGCCACGAACAGCAGCACCGCCAGCACGATCACTGCCTGCTTGACGCGGTCATGCAGGATGTTTTCCAGCCAGTAGCTGTTGCGGCCAATGAAACCTGTGCCGGGCTGGTAGAACAGATGGGCCAGCTGGAAGTCGATGGGGGTCATGTCGAACAACAGCATCAACCCCATCAACAGCAGAGGAATGCCCAGCGCCAGGCGAAAATTGAACGGCCGCGAGGCAGTGGACGAAAACGCGATAGCCATGCAGAAACTCCGCTAACAAAGGAAATGACGCAGCGCTCGGCGAAAGGCTTCGGCTGCCGTCGAAAGGCGCGCAGTCACTCAGGATTGCCGCGCAAAGACCGTGGATCGATTTCGGCGCGACATTAGTTCGACAGGTCTGCCCAAGGAGTGAAAAGATTGTAAAAAATCCGTTTAAAAGGGTGTCGCAGAAGATTCTAAATAATCATTCATAAAGTGCGCACAGACTTTAATAATTTCCCTAAAAACAATTACACTTTCTGCAAAAAGCTTTCACGAAAACTTGATGATTGGCGGCATAGAGTCAGCGCCATCCAAGAACGGCTCGCGCCTCTGCTCCTCTCCCTTTTCTGAAAGTACTCCCATGCTCAACATCAAACCTGTGCGCCCTGAAGTCGTGACGGTACTTGCCAGTGGGTTTCTCCTGGCAGCCTTCAACCTGCCGCTCTGGCAACACCTCGATAGCATCACCGGTTCGGGCGGCGCGGGCTGGCAGCCGGCCATGGCGTTCGCCGTCATGCTGTTCGGTGTGTTCACGGCGATACTCACCTGGCTGGCATTGCCAAAACTGTTGAAACCGGTAGTGATCACACTGTTCATGGTCAGTGCCGGTGTCACTTATTTCATGAATCGCTATGGCATCATGATCGACGTGGGCATGTTACGTAATACTGTGCAAACCAATGCCACAGAAGTACGCGACCTACTCTCCCCGACACTCTTTACTTATATCGTGCTATTAGGCGTATTACCGTCGGCACTGCTCTGGCGAACGCCCATCAACTACCGCGCGGTATTACCCAGCCTGTTCAGCAAGGCGTTGGTTACAGCCGCTTGCGCTGCACTGATCACGGCAGCGGGCTTGATCAACTACCAGGGGTTGTCGTCAATGTTGCGCAACCACCATGAACTTCGGCTGCTGGTGGTACCCAGCAACTATATCGGCGCATCGGTCAATTACCTGCGTGAGCAATGGGCCACCGCACAGACGCCGTTCACCCCTGTCGGTGAAGATGCCGTGCGCGCCCGAACAGTCAGCCCGCAGGCGCGCAAATCCTTGACCGTGCTGGTGGTGGGTGAAAGCGCCCGCGCGGAAAACTTCAGCCTGCTGGGCTATGGTCGCCAGACCAATCCTGAACTGAGCAAAGAGCAAGGCCTGCTGGCCTTTACCGACATGCATTCCTGCGGCACGGAAACCGCCGTGTCGGTGCCCTGCATGTTCTCCAACCTCGGCCGTGCAGGCTACAGCGCTGCGGCGGTGAGCAATCGAGAGGGCTTGCTCGATGTGCTCAAGCGGGCTGGCGTGCAGGTGATCTGGCGCGATAATCAGTCCGGCTGCAAAGGCACCTGCGCCAGCGCCACGGTGCAAGACGTCAGCAGCGCCAAGGACCCTGCGCTGTGCGCCGACCACGAGTGCCGCGACGAAATCCTCCTGCAAGGCCTGCAGAACACGATCGATCATCTCGATCAGGACACCGTGCTGGTCCTGCACCAGATGGGCAGCCACGGCCCGGAATACTACAAGCGCTACCCAGCGGCCTTCGAGCGTTTCTCGCCGGTGTGCAAAAGCAACGCACTGGACCAATGCAGCCGCGACAGCATCGTGAATGCCTACGACAACACCCTGCTCTACACCGACCACGTCCTCGCGCAACTGATCGACACCCTGCGCAAGAACCAGGACCGCGTCGACACCGCCATGGTCTATCTGTCGGACCACGGCGAATCACTGGGCGAATACAACCTGTTCCTGCACGGCACCCCGTACATGCTCGCGCCCGATCAGCAGAAACACGTACCGCTGCTGGTCTGGCTGTCGCCGTCATACCAGAAGAGCACGGGGCTCGACATGACCTGCCTGGAGCACGCGCGCAACGCACCGCTGAGCCAGGACAACCTGTTCCATTCCATGCTGGGGTTGCTGAGCGTGCAGACGCGGGTCTATGCGCCGGGGCTGGACCTGTTCGCCGGCTGCCGGCCTGCCCACCTGGCGGGCAACCTCCCGATCAAGACGCTGGCTGCAACGAACTAGGCCCGCGCAGGCAGCACCCACCACGCTACACGGGATCAACACCCGCAGGCAGCGAGCACTGACGGCTCAGTGACCCGCCTGAACGGACTGCCCAGCATAGCTCGAGCTCGGCCTGATGCTCAGCGCCGGCCGCACGCTGTCTAGGCCTCCGCTCCCGGCGGATGTCCGAAATGCGCCTTGTACGCGTGGCTGAAGTTGGCCGGATTGGCGTAGCCCAGGCGGAAAGCGATCTGCGCCACCTGCCATTTGCCCTGACGCAGCAAGGTGCGCGCCAGCTCCATGCGCGCCTGGCGCAGGTACTGCAGCATCGACTGGCCATAGACGTTGACGAACGCCCGACGCAGGGTGGTTTCGCCCACCCCGAGCTGCCGTGCCAGGTCCACGCTGCCCGGCGGGTCGAGCAAGTGTGTGTCGAGGATGCCGCGGGCCTGATGGGCGATGTCACGTTGCCCCCGCGGTGCGGGCCCGGGCCGGGTCGGTTCGCCTTTGAGAAAGGTGGCCAGTTCCACCAGCACCGCGAGGCTCAGGCTTTCCTGATTCAAGCGCTCCAGCGCGCCTTCGTAAGGCGAGTGATACAGCCGTTCCAGCAATACGCCCAAGGTCTTGCAGCGGTTGAACTCGACCAGTTGCACGCCGCCCTGGAGCAGGTCCAGCAAGGGCCGTAGCGCAGCGTCCTCTTCGGCCAGCTCATGCAGAAAATCCCCGGCGATGCGCAGACCGGCCATGCGTGCGTGGCTGCCGGCGGGCAGCTGGTCGACCGCCTCCATGCTTTCGCTCAAGCCCAGGCAGTGAGTACCGCCCAGCGTGTAGCGGTTCAGTTGCCCGTCGACCCGGTGCTGCCACTGGCCATCGAGCACCTGGACCAGGCACAGACTGCCCGGCAAGACCTTGTCGATCCGCACCGGCTCGGGGAACTGCAGGTTGCAGTCGAAGTACTGCAAATGCGGACGCACCGTGCGCGCCCGGTAATGACCGATTGCGCTGCCGACCATGTGCTGCGCGCTGTCGTCCAGCACGCCCGCCTGGGCCAGGACGCCGGGGTGGTCGTAGACGAAGTGCGTATCCAGGTAAGGGTTCCAGCGTTTCATCAGTCGCGTATCCACGGGTGCTGCAAGACGGTGTGCAGGTTGACGCCGTCACAGCGGCTGCAGTGTGCGTTGTGAGCGACGGCTTGTTTGTTGTGCGCCGCGGCCCAGGTGCTTGGCAGATCGTTTGAGGTTGCCTTCAATACGGCCCTGGCGTGCCCGCTATCCAGACAGGGCGGTTTGATTGTACCTGCCATGGCCGTGCGTCGCGCTGCGCGGACCCTGTTCGGGACAGTCTCGAACTCAGGGCGCACTGGCCCTCTTGCATGAGGCCCGGCCATTGTCACCTGCACAGCCGCGCAGCCATTACGTGCGGCGCAATGGGGTCTTCCCGGCGCAGTAGACCGTGGGTCAGGTCAGAAATTTCACGCTCAGGGTGCTGA
Organism: Pseudomonas sp.; assembly: GCF_032058845.1. Lineage (GTDB taxonomy): Bacteria > Pseudomonadota > Gammaproteobacteria > Pseudomonadales > Pseudomonadaceae > Aquipseudomonas. The sequence goes on from NZ_DAMCCR010000002.1 coordinate 87,880, forward strand.
AGCGCGGAGCCCTTGCGCGGTGATCGCGAAATCGGCGATCGCAGCCAGCACTGCAGCGGTCACCGACAGCGCCGCTACGGCGCGGTCATGGCGCTGCTCTGCGACCGCCACAGGCCCTACCCATCCGAGCCCTGCCACACCTGATGATGTCGAGAATGAACAGATGATGAACCGCCTGCGACGAATGGCCTGGCCCTTGCTGGTGCTGCCGCTGGCCCTGATGGCCTGGAGCAGTCTGCAAGGCTGGCGGGCCAGCAACGTGCTGGCAGAGGCGCAGGTGATGCAGCAGTGGCTGGTCCAGCCCAGCGACGAGCGTTTGCAGCAATTGTCGTACACCGAGCGCAGCCAGGTCATCTCAGAGCAAGGTCGCCGCGACCAGTTCGAGTGGAAAGTCCGCCAGGCCGAGGCCGATCAGGGCTCATTGCGCCTGCGCCAGGCCCTGGCCTGGCTTGCCTACTGGCTGGCACTGGCCGCGCTGCTGGCAGGGCCGGGTACGTGGATCAAACTGCGTATCGATGCCTGGCGCGCACTGAAATCCCGACACTATCTGTACAACCACCTGAGCCAGAGCTGGCAGGTGATCGGGCGCTGGTTGGTGACCTACACCGGGCTGTTGCTGGCCGCCATCGGCATCAGCCTGCTGTATGAGCTGAGTTATGGCTGGAGCCACCTCAAAGGCGGTGGCTGGGCCATGGCGCTGGTGGCGATTCCGGTGCTGGGGGTGATGGGTATCGGCGTCAGTTTGATCGTGCGTCTGCGCAAACGCTGGCAGGCGATGGACACGCCGGTGTCGAGTGTTCTCGGTCGTGGCCTGAGCCGCGGCGAGGCACCCGGTGTATGGGCATGGGTCGAGGGCCTGGCCACCCAGCTCGGCGCGCCGTCGCCCGATCACATCGTCGTGGGGGTGGATCAGTCGTTCTTCGTGACCTGCGTGAACGTCACCATGCAGCCTTCAGGCCAGACACTCAGCGGTCGCACGATGTACTTGCCGCTGCCCTACCTGTGCACCCTGAGCCAGCAGGAAACCGCCGCGATCGTTGGCCATGAGCTTGGCCATTTCAGCAATCGCGACACCGAGCGCGGCAGTGAAGTCTCGGCGCACTTTCGCTTGATGTGCGAGCACTTCGAGCTGCTCCGCGCCGAAAACCCTGACCCTTCCTGGATCGAACGCCCTGCCCTCTGGATCAGCGCGCAGTTCCTCCTGCACTTTCAACTGGCCGTGCACCACTGGGGCCGCGCTGAGGAACTGCTGGCCGACCGCAGCGCCGCGCAAGTGGCTGGCACGCGCCTGTTCGGCCAGGCCCTGCTGCGGGTCGTTGCGCTGGAACGTGAAGTCAGGCCACTGCTCGACGATCGCCAGCACAGCAATCTGATCCAGGCCCTGGCCGAGCACCTGCAGCGCACGCCGCTGCGACTGGACGATCAAGTGCTGGAGCACACCGTGACCCATCCGTTCGATACCCACCCCCCGACAGCCCTGCGCTTGCGCCATCTACAGGTGGACATCGATGCCGAGCTGTTGGCCCAGGCCACGCGCATGCCTCGAGCGCAGGACCGCCAATGGTTCGCCCACCTGGCCCAAGCGCCTTCGCCGTGCAAGCTCGCAGGGGCCTCGGCATGACCCTCGGCGCTCGCCACATTGCCGTTCACGGCGCCCTACCCGCGTTACCTCAGGCCGCACCACCGCAGCCGCTCGATCCCTTCCCCCATCACCCGGAAACCCAGCCATGAGCACCCCACAGCAGCCCGACCCGTTGACCCACTTGGCCGAATCACTGAGCCGTGAACACAACCAGGCCCAGGACGCCAACCGCCAGCAAGTGATCGATGAACTCAAGGCCGTCGTCGCGCAGGTCCCTGAGCAGAGCGAGTTCACCAATACCCGCCGCTTCAAGGTGTGGGGGCCAATCCTGTTGCTGGGGAGCGTGATACTCCTGGGCATGGCAATCCACGCCGGCAACACCAAGGCCGTGATCTTCACCCTGGTCATGGTCGCGCTCTTGGCGATCCTGACCTGGCAACACCGCAACGCCGGCAATGCCGTGTTCATGCGCATCAACCGCCGGCAACTGACGGTAGACACCCTGAGCGCCCCGGTCGAGCTGACCGACATCACCGACATCCAGGTCAAGGATGAGGGCCTGATCACCCAGCAGACGCTGATCCTGCGCCCTGGCGCGCCGCTACCCAAGCACCGCGCCACGTTCCAGCTGTTCGGCAATCAGGCCCTGGCGCTGGCCAAGCCTGTGCCGAGTATCCGCGTTCAGTCGGCCGGGCTGATGCGCAATGGCCAACGCCTGCACATCGAGGACATCGCCGCCCTGCTGGACGCCTATCGCATGGCCGCGCATGCGCAGCAGCAGCTCGATGCCTTGCAACGTTGTTGATCAGCCCTTCTTTCCGATGGCGGCTCGGCGTGCGGTGTGGGCTGCGGTAACTGTCGCGGATCCCGGTTCGCGCGCGTAAGGCTTCCCCTCCCGCGCGAGCCTTTCAGAGCGTGCCTGGGCACTGGCAGCGTGGAACCGAGCTGGCTCGGGCGGGTCAACCCATTCCCCTCTGATGGAAGACACCGCCATGCTGGCGCAGCGCCTCGAGTCGCCGTCTTTGCACGATCTGCAAACCACCATTGCTGAGCATCTGGCCAGCACCGAAGCAGAGCTGGTCGTGCAATTCTCCGCCCCCGAGCAGTACCCGGCGCCCATTCTGGCGGCCTTGGACGCGCTGTGCGCAACCCACGGTCCCCGGCTCGAGGTGCGCTTCTGGGGCCACTTCGCGGGGCAGCCATTCGATGGACGCACGCTGGCGTCGCTGCCCCACGTACAGGTCTTGAGCCTCGATTGCCTCTATCAGGTCGAGAACCTGGAACGGCTAGGGGACCTGACTCAATTGCACAGCCTGGCGCTGGGTATGGACAGGCTCGATCTCAACCCCGTGCTGGCCCTGGATAACCTGCACACCTTGCGCAGTTTGAGGGTCGCCCAGGAAATCGGGACGAAGCTCGACCTGCACCCGGTGAGCCGGCTGCCACACCTGCAGGCCCTGCACCTGAACGCCAAAACCACCGGGCTGGCCCCGCTGCAAGCGCTCCAGGGCCTGACTGCCTTGAGCCTCTACCGCCAGCCGGCCAGCACCACCTTCGAGGTGGTCGCCAGCCTTCCAGACCTGCGTGATCTGGCCATCGGTTTCGGCAGCCGCGAGGGAATGCCCGAGCTGAGCAGCCAGAGCACCACGCACCTGCACCTGTGCCGTGCGCGTGGGTTGCAAGGCCTGGACCTGGCGCAGTTTCCCCGCGTGCAAGTGCTGCAGATCGAAGACCAGCCGCACATTGCCAGCCTCGACCTGACCCCTTGCAGGCAGTTGCACGCGCTGCGTCTGGAAAACCTCAAGACGCTGGCCCGGCTCGACGGCACGCATGAGGTGTCGCTGCGCAAACTGTCGATCTACAAGACCCCGGCTCTGGACCTGCTGGCCCTGCTCGATCCGCCCCCGCCGAGCCTGCAGGCCGCGCGCCTGATCAGCGGCAAGCGCGGCCTCGACCAGCCGCTCGAGGCCCGGCGCAGAGCGCTTGGGTTGGCCGGAATCGACGGTATGTTCGGCTGAGCCTGCTGAACCCACAGCGCTTGCTGCGCCTACAACACCGCGCGGTCGACCAGCACCTGCAAGCGGTCCCGCGAACAACGCTCGACCCGCGCTTCGACGCCGTACACCTCAGCCAGCAGCGCCGGTTGCAGCACCGCCTGCGGGGTGCCGCAGGCCACCACGCGGCCCTGGTTGAGCATCACCAGGGTATCGGCATGGCTGGCCGCGAGATTGATGTCGTGCAGCACGGCGATGGCCAGCAGGCGCTGGTCCTGTACGCGCTGGCGCACCGCGTCCATCACCCGCAGTTGATAGTGCAGGTCCAGGGCGCTGGTGGGCTCGTCGAGCAACAGCACCTGGGGGTTGCGGGCCAGCAACTGGGCCAGCGCGACCAGCTGTTTCTGCCCGCCTGACAACGCATCCAGCCCGCGCTCGGCCAGGTGTTCGATGCCCAATTGGCGCAACGCCTCGAAGGCGATGGCCGGTGGATTGTCGGCGCCGCTGACCCGCAGGCCGACGATGATGCTTTCCAGCACGCCCAAGGCAATGCCGGGGGGCAGTTGCTGGGGCATGTAGCTCAGACGGCGGGCGCGCTCGGCGAAACCCAGCCGCGTCACATCGACCCCTTCCAGGGTCAGCGCACCCTTCATCGGCTCCAGCCCGGCCAGCGCCCGCAGCAAGGTGGACTTGCCAGCACCGTTCGGGCCGACCAGCGCCACCAGGCTGCCGCTGGGCAGCGGCGGCAGGCTCAGGTTGTGGATGACCGTGCGCGAACCATAGGCGACGCACAGCGCGTTGATCGACAGGCTCACAGGTTTCTCCCCCGGCGGAACACCAGCGCGACGAACACCGGCACACCCACCAGTGCGGTGACGATACCCACCGGCACGATCATGCCCGGCAGTATCAGCTTGCTCGCCACCGACGACAGCGCCAGCAGCAAGGCGCCGACCAGCGCACTGGCCGGCAGCAGAAAGCGCTGGTCTTCGCCGACCAGCAGGCGGGCGATGTGCGGCCCGACCAGGCCGATGAAACCGATGGTGCCGACGAACGCCACAGCGGTGGCCGCCAGCAGGCTGATACGCAGCAGGGAGGCGTGGCGCAGCCGCCGGGTGTCGACCCCGAAGCTGCGGGCCCGATCCTCGCCCATGCGCAGCAAGGTCATTGCCGGTGCCGCGCGCAGCGAAAACGGCATCACCACGGCCAGCACGATCGCCAGGAGCGTCAGCGAATCCCAGTTGGCCCGCGCCAGGCTGCCCAGGGTCCAGAACACCAACTGTTGCAGCACGTCTTCAGTGGCCAGCATCTGCAGCAGCGACACCAGCGCGTTGCAGCTGAACACCAGGGCGATGCCGAACAGCACCAGGCTCTGCACGCCGGCACCGCGCAGGCGCGACATCACTTGCAGCAGCAACACCGACAGGCACGCGAAGATGAAGGCCATCAGCGGCACCTGCACACTGGGCGCCAGCCAGGCCACGCCCAACGGGTAGGCGATCGCCAGCGAAGCGCCCAGCGCCGCCGAAGACGACACGCCCAAGGTGAACGGGCTGGCCAGCGGGTTATCCAGGATCGCCTGCATCTCGGCACCGGCCAGCGACAACGCAGCCCCCACCAGCACTGCCATCAGCGCATAGGGCAGGCGCACGTTCCAGATGATCACCCGCTCGGTGGCGCTGAGGCTGGCCGGGTCGAACACACCGTGAATCAGTTGCCACAGACCCATGCCCGATGCACCACTGGCCAGATCTGCGAGCACGGCCAGCACCAGCAACAGCGCCAGTCCGATGACCAGCCAGGTGCGTCGCCACAGCAGATGGCGATAGCGCGCCGCTGCGTGCAACGCCTCGGTGGAGGCCTGCGCGGTCATTTCGCGTCGATCCAGTAACTGCCTTCAAGGTCGACCTTGAGCAGTTGGTTGATCTCGGCCAGGGTCGCGTGCGGGTCGAGGTCTTTGAACAGCTCGGGGTGAATCCAGCGGGCCATGGCTTCAATGGCGAGGATGTTGAACGGCGAGTTGTAGAAGTCGTGCCACAGGGCGTGGGCCTGGCCTTGCTGGATCGGCCGCAGCGGGGCGAACTCGGGGCGTGCGGTAATACGCGCCAGGCTGTCACGGGCAGTTTCCGCGGTAACGCCAGCGCCGAGCAACACGCCCGGGGCGCGGTTGCCGGTGGCGATGTATACGTCCGGGTCTTGCTGCAGCACGTATTCGACGCTGACATCGCCCAGCGCGCCAGGCACCACGTCGGCGGCAATGTTGTGCCCACCCACCGCCGTGATCACGCTGCCCAGGCCGCTCTTGCCGGTGGTGTGCCCGGGGGCCTGCCAGACGCCGGGCAGCAGCTCGAGGAAGACCTTGGGCCGCGCGCTGTCCTCGATACCGGCTACACGTTGCTCGACTTGCTGCAGGTGGCGGTCGTACAGGCTGAGGAAGTTCTGCGCCTGCTGTTCGCGGCCAAGCAAGGTGCCCAGCGCTTCGAGGCTGACCCGGGTATTGCGGATCGGGTGCACGCGAAAATCAATGAACAGGACCGGCACCCCGGCCTTGGCCAGCAGGTCGGCCACCGGGCTGTGCTGGGTCGGGCCTTCGCCGGCGATGCTGAAGATGGCCAGGTCCGGTTTCAGGCTGAGTATCTGCTCGGCGCTGACGCTCTGCTCGGAGGCCTGGCCGATCAGCGGCAGCTGGCTGATCTGCGGGTACTGCTTGGCGTATACCGCATAGGTATGCGGGTCCAGCAAACGCATGTCGTTCTGCCAGCCCACCACCCGCTGGAAGGGATTGTCGCGGTCGAGCAGGGCCAGGGCGAAGAACAGCCGGCCCTCACCCAGCACGATGCGCTGCGGCGGGTGATCGACGCTGACGGTACGGCCCAGCACGTCGGTAACCTGCGCGGCGCCTGCAGGCGCAGACAGCCCCAGGCAGCAGCAGGCGATGGCGAACAACGGCAGCAGGCGCCGCCAGGTGGGGAAGCGGGTCATGGACAGGGCTCCGGAACAGGTCGGTGGACAGGCAGTCGCGCACGCGGCGGTGGCGCAGGCGCAGTACGAAGGGCGTGGGCAGATCCTTTGGCGGGAACAGGCATCGAGGATCGTTGCGCACGTTGCAGATACGTGCAGCGCAAGTGCCAGCGGTACACCGCACGCAGGTGTGCTCTCGCCTGCCTCTCGCCGGGTCCAGGCCTTGCGCGACGCACTGCACTGCACCAGCACGGCGAATGCATCCCATTCGATGCGGCAACAGTCTAAAGACTCGCCATCGATCACGGCTGCGCGGGAATGTAATGGTCTGCCATTGCGCGCGGCGCCATTACACGCCGTTACATCGAAGCGGTCTGTAGGGCCAGTGACATCGCAACTGTCTGCTGGATGGGTTGCATGGGTGCGGTAGGCTGACTTGAATTCGGGGTCGGCACCGACCTAGGCACTGGGTCGGCGGCGGCGCCCATCGCGGCTGAAGCCGCTCCCACATCCGTGTAGGAGCGGCTTAAGCCGCGATGGCCGGCATAGCCGGCCTGATTCAGGCGTCGCGAAATAACAGGGAAATAGACGTTGCAGCCTTGGGTCGGCTGCGCGGCCCATCGCGGCTGACCGGAGCGCCGGACCGGCCGCTCCCACAGGGATAGTTTTTCGCGAAGCGCGTGTGCGCACTTGGGACCAAATCAGCCTGCTCATCGCGGTCCGTGCAGTGCGCACCGAAATGCTTGGCGCCTCAGCCCAGCAATCTGTGCAACGCCTGACAATCCACCGCATGCCAGTCGGTCAGCTCCGGCCAGGGGTTGTCCGGCACGTTCACCAGCACGGTGCGGGTGCCCGCCGCGCGGCCGCTGTCGAGGTCGATGCGGTAGTCACCGACCATCACCATCTCGGTCGGCGCCACGCCCCAGGCCTGGGCGATCTTCAGCAGCCCTTCCGGGCTGGGTTTGGGTTCGGCCTCATCGCGCCCCAGCACCTGTGAGGATTCAAAGCAGTCGGCGATGCCGATGGCCTGCAGCGTGACATGCGCCAGCTCGCGCGCATTGCGCGTCAGCACGCCAAGGCGGCACCCGCGCGCGGCCAGCGCCCGCCCGATCCAGAGGAAGGGAAACAGGTCGCCGGC
>NZ_DAMCCR010000003.1:0-6895 GCF_032058845.1 Pseudomonas sp.
TTGCCGCTGCCACCGCCCGCGTCCGGCAGGCCCAGGCCAACGCCGTGATCGCGGGTGCAGGACAGCTGCCGGAGGTGCAACTGGCCGTCGACGCCGGCCGCCAGCACCTGATGCGCGGTGCGGGCTACGACGGCCTGGACGTGAGCCGCAGCGGCGCCACCAGCACCCGTTTCGACGCCGTGCTGAGCACCCGCTATGAAGTCGATTTCTGGGGAGGTGTGCGCGGCAGACGCGACAGCGCATTGCGCAGCCTGGAGGCCAGCCGCTTCGACCGCCAGACCGTCGAGCTGACCCTGCTCGGTGCCGTGGCTGACAGCTACTTGCGTGACCTGACCCTGGCCGAGCAGGTGCGCCTCGCCCGCCTCAACCTGAGCAACGCCGACGACGTGCTGCGCCTGGTGGAAAACCGTCAGCTCGCGGGGGCGGCCAGCCGTCTGGAGCTGGCCCAGCAGCGTGGTTTGCAGGCGGCGCAACAACGCCAGGTGCAACTGCTTGTACAGCAACGCCAGGACAACCGCGTCACCCTCGCCACCTTGCTCGGCGAGCCGGTGCAGAACCTGCCGGCCAGCGCCGAAACGGTCACTGCATTGCGCTGGCCGAGCCTGGCAGGGGGCGTGCCGAGCGACCTGCTCACCCGCCGCCCGGACATCGCCGCCGCCGAAGCGCGCCTGGCCGGGGCCAGTGCCGACGTACAGGTGGCGCGCGCCGCGATGCTGCCGACGCTGCAACTGGGGGTGGACCTGGGCAGCGGCGCACGCACTGCAGCCGAGCTGTTCAACAGCCCGTTCTACAGCCTCAGTGCCGGGCTGGCAGCGCCGATCTTCAACCATGGCCGGCTGCGCGCAGGCCGTGAGCTGGCCAGTGCCCGCGAAGCCGAACTGCTGGAGGACTACCGCACGCGGATCATCGGTGGCTTCGCCGAGGTGGAGAAAGCCCTGAACGCGCTGACCGGCGTCGAGCGCCAGCGTCAATGGCAGAACCAGGAAGTCGAGCAGGCGCAACTGGCCTTCGACCTTGCCCAGCAACGCTACGCCGCCGGCGCGGAAACCCTGCTGGTGGTGCTGGAAACCCAACGCACGCTGTTCCTCGCCCAGGACCAACAGGCGCGCCTGCGCCTGGAGCGGCTGCAGGGCAGCGTGGCGCTGTACAAGGCGCTGGGCGGCGGATGGCACGTGACGGAGCGCGGCGGCGCGGATTGAGCGAGGATCGGGCGCCATGTTGGGTGACGCGTCCGCTGCGGCCGTCAGTCGCCAACGGTGACGCGGCAGCGCCGGACCGACCGCTGACACCGACCGAGCCTTCCTGAGGCATCACTTCAGCCCTGCCCGGCCCGGTCCCTTGTTGGAGCGGCCTGTCCGGCGTTTGTCAGACAGCGCCTAGAAATCCATCCCGGCCACCGACAGATGCCGGGCATACCACGGCCGTTTCGGCACGCGCTTGAGCAACCCTTTCATGCCGTCGTCTTCACCGGCCCAGATGATCCGCAACGCCAGCTTCATGGTCTCCACATCCATCTCCACCGAGCGACCAGGGCGCACGCCCGGTACGGTGCTGCAGCCGTGGGTGTCAGGGCCCAGCCACGGGTCGTCGACTTCGACCCAGCGCCCCGGCGCGAACCACGGCACGCCGTTGACCTCTAGCCGGCGTACCTGACCTGGGTGAAAGCGTTCCTGCGCGGCGAACCAGTCTTCGATGCGGTCGTCGATCCAGCCATGGAAGCGCCAGAATATCGGGTGCACGTGGGAGGAGAACGGGTCGCCGAGAAAGTCGTTTTCAGCCCTGAACCAGCGTGGGGCGAAGTCATCCTGAGTGCGGCCATAAGGCACTGGCGCGCCGTTGGACGGGTCGCGCGGCACGGCCGCCCAGCGCATGTGCAGCCAGTCGTGCAGGCCCAGTTCCATCTCCGAGCCCAGTTGCCCGAGGGTCAGGCGCGACAGGTAGCGCGGGTCCCGGTACTGCGATTCCCACAGCGCAAAGTTGGCCTGGAAGGTCTCTTCGCGTTTGATGCCACTGACCCACTCGGTGTATTCCTCGTCATCGTCCGCCAGCCAGGTGGGCGGGATGGAGCAGCCATCGAGGTTGTCGAAATACGCGGCAAACCCTTGGCGGTCGCGTTCCAGTGCAGGTTGCGGCAGCGGAAAATGGGGCCACGACGGCAGCGGCTGCAACGCACGGGCACTGGCCAGCATGTGCCGGTGCATGAAGAAGAAATCCACTCCGGAGCCGTTGCGGTCCTTGTGTCGGCCGCGTGCGTCACGCTCGCTGTCACGCGGGCCGGGTTGCCAGCCCAGGCCACGCAGGGCGTTGCGCTTGTCGTCGGGCAACTTGTGCCATTGATCGCGGCTGGCATGCCAGAGCTGATGAAACAGGCGGTGCTCGGCCGAGATCAGCCAGGCCAGCAACGGCGGCTGCAGGGTGATGCGCTCGCGCGCCTCGGGGAAGGCGTGCTTGGTGGCGACGAACAGGTTGTCCTGCTGCGGCAGCGCCAGGGGTCGCTCGAGGTCGATCAGCCGTCCGGTAAAGGTGTCACGCCCGGCATTGCCGAAGGCGTCCCAGACCTCATCGACCTGCACGCTCATTTCATAGCGCGGGGCGGTCTGGTGCGCCGCCACCAGGCGCCAGTACAGCCGGCCGTCGTCATCCTGGCGCAGGTCGCCGAGCAACCCGTACGCCGGCTGCGCCTCGCTGCGCAGGCGCACGGCGCTGTCCAGGCAACCGCGTACCCCGCGCCCGCGCGCGGCGATGTCGATGAACAGCTCCAGGTCATCGTCCGGCAGGCCTGGCAGGCCGGCCTCGGCGCCGTGCATACGCACACTCCAGATACCGCGCAGGCGATTGGCCAGTTGCTGCCCCGCGACATCGGTGAGGTCGACGCTGGCCTCGCCCGGGGTCTCGGGTTCCTCATCGGGTCGGGTCAGTTCGCGGTGGCCGTAATAGCCCGCAGGCACTGCGGCACCCAGCAGCGCCGCCACGGCCATGAAGCCTCGTCGAGAAAGTGTCATTACCCCACCTGAGTCCGCCCTGAAGCAGGCGCTATCCCAGCAAGAACGTTTGCTGGCAGAGCAAATTTAAGGCGACCGCCCGGACTAAATTTCCCCACTCAGGCCTCGTTCTTCCCGGATAGCCCCCGCCCGTGACCTGCATCGAGACGGCAATGACATCACCTCGCTGGAAGAAGACCCTCTACCTTGGCCTGCCGCTGGCCGTGCTGATCGGCGTCGGCGGTTACCTGGCCTGGCACGCGCTCGACCCTGCCCCGGCCTACCCGCGCAAGGTGGTCGAGCAGGCCGATGCGCTGCAGGAGCGGCTGCTCTCGTTCGACAGCCACATCACCCTGCCGCTGAGCTTTGGTAGCGAAGGCCACGAGGCCGACCGGGACACCGGCGGCGCCTTCGACCTGATCAAAGCCGCCAAAGGCAGGCTCTCTGGCGCCGCGCTGACGATCTTCGGCTGGCCGGAAATCTGGAATGGCCCGAATGCCCCGCACCGCCCCACGGCCGGCTTCATCGAGGAAGCGCGCAACCAGCAGGAGGTCCGCTACAAGGCCATTAGCGGGATGGTCCGCGACTTCCCCAACCAGGTCGGCATTGCCTACACCCCCGACGATATGCGGCGCCTGCAGGGCGAAGGCAAGTTCGCGGTCTTCATCAGCATGCTCAACGCCTACCCGCTGGGGCACGACCTGGATCTGCTGGACGTCTGGGCCGCGCGCGGCATGCGTATGTTCGGTTTCAGCTACATCGGCAACAACGACTGGGCCGACTCTTCACGCCCGCTGCCGTTTCTCAATGACTCGCCCGACGCCCTGGGCGGCCTCTCGGATCTGGGCAAGCAGGCCGTGCAGCGGCTCAACGACCTGGGCGTGATCATCGATGTCTCGCACATGTCGACCCCCGCGCTGCAGCAGGTGGCGGCCCTGAGCCGCGCGCCGATCGTGGCCTCGCATTCGGTGCCACGCGCGTTCGTCGACATCCCGCGCAACCTCAGCGACCAGGAACTGCGACTGATCCGCGACAGCGGCGGCGTGGTGCAGGTTGTGGCCTTTTCCCAGTACCTCAAGCCACTGACGCAACAGACCCAGGACAAGCTCAACGCGCTGCGCCACTCGTTCGGTTTGCCCAGCCTGCCCAATCAGGCCATGGCGCTGATGCCCGGTGATGCGGTGATTGCCGCCTGGAGCGAGCAGCAATTCGGCAGTTACGCCAGCCAGCTGTACGCGATCCTCGAAGAGGAACCCAAGGCCACCCTCAAGGAATTTGGCGACGCCATCGACTACACCGTGCGCAAGATCGGCATCGACCATGTGGGCATCGCCTCGGACTTCAACGAAGGTGGCGGCGTGCTGGGCTGGAGCGATGTCAGCGAGTCGCGCAACGTCACCGCCGAGCTGCTCCAGCGCGGCTACTCCGAAGCCGACATCGCCAAGCTCTGGGGCGGTAATTTCCTGCGCACCTGGGCGCAGGTGCAACAGGCTGCGACCCCTGCACGCCCCTCTCAGCCCCCGACACCGTGACCCTGCCATGACCGACCGCCGTACCTTTCTGAAAAACGCCAGCCTGCTGGCCATGGCAGTGCCCTTGAGTGGCGGGCTCGCCGCGTGCGGCGCGCATTCCGCGCCCCCTGCCCCCGCACCCCGCCTCACGAGTACGGACAAATGGCAACGGTTGCAGGGGTTGTTCAGCCTCGACCCGGACTACCTGCATTTCGCCAATTTCCTGCTGACCGCCCACCCCACACCGGTGCGCGAGGCCATCGAGCGCCACCGTGCCTGGCTCGACCGTAACCCGGCCGTGGCCATGGACTGGGACCGTGAGGAAGCCTGGCAGCATGAAGCACAGGTGCGTGAGTGGGCCGCGCGCTACCTCGGCGCCAAGCCAGCGCAGATCGCCTTGACCGGCAGCACCACCGAAGGCCTGTCGATGATCTATGGCGGCATCCATGTGCGCCCCGACCAAGAGATCCTCACCACCCGGCACGAGCACTATTCGACCCACTACACCCTGGCCTACCGCACCGAGCGCGACGGCACCCGCGTGCGCAAGATCACCCTGTTCGACGACCCGGCGCAGGTCAGCATCGAAGAAATTCTCGGCAACATCGACCGCGCCATCCGCCCTGAAACCCGGGTGCTGGGCATGACCTGGGTGCACTCGAGCAGCGGCGTGAAGTTGCCGGTGGTGCAGATCGGCGAACTGGTGGCGCGGCACAACCGCGGACGCACGGCGGCGCAACGCATCCTCTATGTGATCGATGGCGTGCACGGGCTGGGTGTCGAGAACCTCGACTTCGCCCGCATGAACTGCGATTTTTTCATCGCGGGTACGCACAAATGGATGTTCGGCCCGCGCGGCACCGGCATCATCTGTGCCCGCAGCGAAACCCTGGAAGACCTGACGCCGCTGGTGCCGACCTTCTCCGAAGACACCAACTTCGCCACGCGCATGACGCCGGGCGGCTACCACGCCTTCGAGCACCGCTGGGCGCTGGATGAAGCCTTCAAGCTGCACCTGCAACTGGGCAAGGACGAGGTACAGACGCGCATCCACCAGCTCAACGGCTACCTGCGCGACCAGCTCAGTGCCGACCCGCGCATCCGTCTGGTCACGCCACGCAGTGCCGAGTTGTCGTCGGGGTTCACCTTCTTCACGGTCAAGGGCCGTGACTGCGATGCGGTGGCGGCAGCGCTGATTGCGCGCAAGGTCACGGTCGATGCGGTAAGCCGTGATGTCGGCCCGGTCATTCGTACCGCCCCGGGACTGCTCAATGACGAGAAACAGATCGACCGGTTGATGGACAGTCTGGGTCGCGTGCTGGCTTGAATCCTTCAAGACACTGAGGTACGGGAATCAGCCGGGCGCGAGTCGCTACTGTGGCGCAGAACACTCGTGCCTCTATGGGAGTGGCCGGTCCGGCGCTTTGGTCAGTCGCGATGGGCGGCGTAGCCGACGCAAGGCTGTGACCTCTGTTCTCCTGCTCTTTCGCAGCGCCTGAATCGGGCCGGCTTTGCCGGCCATCGCGGCTAAAGCCGCTCCTACACCGTGGCGCGCTTTCATACAGTTCGGCAGCCCAACGCACCCCCTGTAGGAGCGGCTTCAGCCGCGATGGGCGGCAATGCCGACGCAAGGCTGTGACCTCTGTTCTCCTGCTCTTTCGCGGCGCCTGAATCGGGCCGGCTTTGCCGGCCATCGCGGCTAAAGCCGCTCCTACACCGTGGCGCGCTTTCATACAGTTCGGCAGCCCAACGCACCCCCTGTAGGAGCGGCTTCAGCCGCGATGGGCGGCAATGCCGACCCAACTCTGCAACCACGCTCAGAGATTACGTAACCAGTCGCCCACGGCGCTGTAGATGCCGTCGATCTGCCCCGTGATGCCCGACATCCGCAGAAAATCATGGGTCAGGCCGTGCTGGGTCAGCAGGGTCACCGGGGTGCCGCTGGCCTGCAGGTGTGCGGCGTAGGCCAGGCCTTCGTCGTACAGCGGGTCGTATTCGGCCAGGCTCAGGTAGGTGGGGGCCAGTGCCGGCAGGTGCTCCGCGCGCAAGGGCGAGGCGCGCCAGTCGCGACGCTGCCCAGGCTCGCTCAGGCAGTGCTGGTAGAACCATTCGAGCGTGGCGCTCTCCAGCAGGTAGCCTTCGGCGAACTGTGCGTGGGATTGGCGGGTCTGCGCGGTGTCGGTGACCGGGTAGAACAGCAGCTGCGCGCGCGGGGCGAATCCGCCAGCCAGCTCGCCGCGTGCCGCCGCGATGGCGAGGACCGTGGCCAGGGTAGCGCCGGCGCTGTCACCGGCCACACTGATTCGAGCGCTATCCACGCCCAGCGCTGCGGCGTGTTGCACCAGCCATGCGGCGCTGTCTTCGGCGTCGTGCACAGCGGTGGGGAAGACCTGCTCTGGCGCC
>NZ_DAMCCR010000003.1:7167-91722 GCF_032058845.1 Pseudomonas sp.
GCATGGCAGCGGCTCGGTGGTGCCGGCTGGCTGGTACAGGCGTGCGTGCAGAAGCGCTCCATCGCGGCTTTCGATCGCGTGCGTGCTGGCCTGCACCGCGCCCGGCGGCGAGGGATCGAGCACCGCTGAGCTGGCGGCAAAGGCCGCCCGGGCCTGCGCCACGCTCAGGGCGTGCAGGGGTTGCTGCTTGCCGCTCAGGCGGCCCAGTTCGGCCAGTTCGAGAAAACCTTCCAGGTCAGGGTCCAGCGGCATTGCGGTGTCCTCTTGGTAAGCATCAGGTGCAGTGGAATGTGAGCGTGGGCAGGTCCGGTGCGGCTGCCGGGCCCCTGGTCGCTACGGGCGTTGGCTGTGGCCAGCGAACGTTAGGAACAACCTGGGTGAAACCGTGCCTGATTGCGAGCGATGCGGGTTCAAACCGTCCTTGGTCCCGGGCAGTGCTGGCTCGGCCAGTACCAGGTCACGTCAGCGCCCGTCCGGAACAACTTCGTTTCAAACCGTCCTCGGTTGTAGCCAATGCGGGTTCAGTCAGCCGCAGGTCAGGGGCCTTTCGCATCAACCCGGGTTCAAGCCGTCCTCGATCCCGGGCAGTGCTGACTCGGCCAGTACCAGGTCACGTCAGCGCCCGTCCGGAACAACTTCGTTTCAAACCGTCCTCGGTTGTAGCCAATGTGGGTTCAGTCAGCGCCAGGTCAGGCCAGCGCCGGCTCACACACCACCCGCCCGGCCTCCAGCCGCACCAGGTGATCTGCCACGTCGAAATAACGATCATCATGGGAAATCACGATCAAGGTCTTGCCCAGGCGTTTGAGCTCGGGCAGCAGTTCGGTGTAGAAAATCCGCCGGAATGCCGGGTCCTGGTCTGCGGCCCATTCGTCGAACACCAGCACCGGGCGCTCGTCGAGCCAGGCGTTGACCAGGGCCAGGCGCTTGCGCTGCCCGGTCGACAGGTCAAGGGTGGTGAACGCACCATCGCGCACGCTGACCTTGTGGGCGATCTCCAGGCGCTCCAGGTAGCGCGTGGCTTCTGCCGGCACGGCTTTGTCGGTGTGCATCAGGTCATCGAACAGGAAGTAGTCGGCAAAGATCGTGGTGAACATCTGCCGGTAGTCATCCAGACCGGCAGCATCCACCGCTACACCGTTGACCCGGACCTGGCCCTTGCTGGGCGCATACAACCCCAGCAGCAGCTTGATCAACGACGTTTTGCCTGAGCCGTTGTCACCGACAATGAACACGATGTCGCCCTGGGCAATGCTCAGGTTGACCGGCCCCACGCGAAACGGCGCGCTGTCCTCGACTGCCGGGTAGGCGTACTCGACATCACGTAGTTCCAGGCGCTCGAGTACCACCGGCGGCGTGCGCACATCGTCCAGCAGCAGGTGCGGCTCGGGGGAAGAGAAACGCTCCGAAAGGTCGGCGATACGGCGAAAGGCAATCCGCGCACGGCTGACGATCGGCAGGTTGCCAATCAGGTTTTCCAGCGGCCCCTTCATGTACAGCAGCACCAGCACGAACCCGCTGATCACTGCAGGATCGTTGTCCGGTAGCAGCGACTGCATGGCCAGGGCCAGGCCAATGACCACGAAGAACAGCATCGAGCCCAGGCTCTTGGCGATCACGAAAATGTTGATCGAGCGAATGTGCGTGTTGCAGATGTGGTCGGCGGTGCCCTGGATATTGCGGGTGAACATGGCATGCCGACGCGGCCGGTGGATGCGCAGTTCCTTGGCGCCTTCGGCGATTGCCGAATAATGCTTTTGCAGGTCGTCTTCGGCGTCGCGCGCCGCATTGAAGCCGCGCTCGCCTCGGTTGCGGGCGACGAACTGGATCGCCGAGCCGATGCCGATGGCCACCACGGTCATGGCGAAAATCGGCAGCGAGAGCGTGGCCAGGTAACCCAGGCAGCCCAGCACCACGGTGCATGACACCGCCAGCGGCGCGAAGGAGAAGGCGAAGTCGCTGATGGTGTCCACATCGTGGGTCAGCACCGGGATCAGGCGGTGGGTGCGGTAGCGCTCGATCTGCTCGATCGGCGCGGCCAGCACCTTGGCGCCCAGGTCCTTGCGCAGGCGAGCGATGACCTTCTGCCCGACCAGGTTGGTGCCGATGTCAGCCGCGATGCCACTGAGCAGGGCCACCAGGCACAGGCCGGCGAAGGCCAGGATCACCCCGCGACTCAGACCGTCAGCGTTGTGCAGGCCCTGGTTCACCGTGGCCAGCAGGGCGGTGATGCTCAGCCCGCCGAGGATGCCGAGCGCGATGGACCCGACCACGATCCAGCGGTAAGGCTGCAGCAAGGTCATCAGTTCGTGGAAGGCGCTGCGCGGTGGTGCGGACATGAAACTACCTCGGTCGCAAGCTGGCGGGGCGCCAGGGGCGGTGGGTGGCCGGGCGGCCATGTAGTAGAAGGACGTTTGGTCTGCAGATGGATTTAGCGATGCGCGCGGGCCAAGGCTGCGAGGCAGCCCATCGCGTGTAGGAGCGACTTCAGTCGCGATGGGCTGCAGGGCAGCCCTGATGGCTGCAATCGCGCTTTACCGACGGAGAGGTGCTGCAGCAATGGGCCGGCTGCGCCGTCCATCGCGACTAAAGTCGCTCCTACAGTCGCTCACGTCTCTGTGAGCCACTGGCGTCAAACGTGCAGCCGCTACCGAATCACCCCAGCAACGCCGCGCGCAGGGCATGCCCGAAGCGTTCGGCCACCTCATCGATCTGCTCGGCGGTGATGATCAGGGGCGGGAGGAAGCGCACCACCGCGCCATGGCGGCCACCGAGCTCGATGATCAGGCCGCGGCGCAGGCATTCGCGCTGCACCTTGGGCGCCAGCAGCCGGCAGACCGGCGGATGGCCGAGCGCATCGGGTGTGCCGCTCGGATCAACCAGTTCGACCCCCAGCATCAGGCCGCGACCGCGGATATCGCCCAGCTGCGGGTAGTCGCGCTGCAGCTGACGCAAGTGGCCGCACAGGCGTTGGCCCATGGACTCGGCATGGGCGGCCAGATCGTGTTCCACGAGGTAGTTCATCACCGCTGACCCCGTCGCCATGGCCATCTGGTTGCCACGGAAGGTGCCGGCATGGGCGCCTGGCCGCCACTGGTCGAGCCAGTCGCGGTAGACCACCACCGCCAGCGGCAGGCTGCCGCCAATGGCCTTGGACAGGGTCACCACGTCGGGCACGATGCCCGCATGCTCAAAAGCGAACATCTTGCCGGTGCGGGCGAAACCGCTCTGGATTTCATCGATGATCAACGCCACGCCATGCTGCTCGGTGATCCGCCGCACGCCGCGCAGCCACTGCACATCGGCCGGAATCATCCCGCCCTCACCCTGCACCGCTTCGACGATCACCGCTGCCGGCAGCTGCACACCGGCTTCCGGATCGCTGAACAGGGTCTCCAGGTAATGCAGGTTGGCCCGCACACCGGCTTCACCACCCAGCCCGAATGGACAACGATAGTCGTAGGGATACGGCAGGAACTGCACGTTGTTGTTCAGCAACGCGCCCAGGGGTTGTTTCGGGCCCAGGCTGCCCATCAGGCTCAGTGCACCTTGCGACATGCCGTGGTAGGCGCCCTGGAACGACATCACCGTGCTGCGCCCGGTGGCGATGCGCACCAGCTTGAGCGCCGCTTCGACCGCATCGGTGCCGGTAGGGCCACAGAACTGGATCTTGGCTTCGCGACGCAAGCCTTCGGGTAGCAGGCCGAACAGGTCCTGAACGAAGCGGTCCTTGACCGGCGTGGTCAGGTCGAGGGTGTGCAGCGGCAGCTCATCGGCCAGCACTCGCTGGATCGCCTCGATCACCACCGGGTGATTGTGGCCCAGCGCCAGCGTGCCCGCCCCGGCCAGACAGTCGAGGAACTGACGGCCCTCGACATCCTCGACGTAAATGCCGCGAGCACGCTTGAGCGCCAGTGGAATACGCCGTGGATAGCTGCGGGCGTTCGACTCTTGTTGCTGTTGACGCAGCAACAGCGGCGAGTCGGTGAATTCGTAGAGGGCCTGGGGCTCGGCGGCCGGCAGAACCTGGGCAAGACTGGAAGCACTGGACATGGCAAGACCTCACAAGCAGGCGTGTGGTACGGGCCCAGCCGAGTACTCGGCCAAGCGCGGGACAATGCTTGGAGAACGCTTGGCTGAAGAACGGATTTAGCGCTTGCCGCAGGATTTTTCAGACACCTTGCGAACGGTCAGAGGCTGTACAGCCGCAACCACCGCGACTCTCGAGAGGCATTGCCAGATCGTCGAGACGCCGGCCCCCGACCAGGCAGTGGGTCGGGCTCGAGCATGGACCGATTCTGCCCTGACCGTGAATTGTGCAGACGCCTGCCAGGCAGTCAGAGGCTGCGCGCCGGCAACTGCAGCCATACCCGCAGCCCGTCTTCGAGGTTGTCGAAGCGCAGCCGCCCGGCGCAGCGCTGGGCAATCGCCTCGACGATGGCCAGGCCCAGCCCGCAGCCGCCGCTCTGGCTGTGGCGCCAGAAGCGCTCGGTGAGCCGTTGCAGGTCATCGGCAGCAATGCCGGGGCCGTGGTCGCGGACCACGAAACCGACGTCGCCGTCGATCATCTGCACCTCCAGCTCGACGGGTGCCTGGCTACCGCCGTGGCGCAGGGCGTTGTCGAGCAGGTTACGCAAGGCCGTGACCGCCAGGGGCGCTGGCATGCCGAGGTACAGGCGGGCGGCCTCGTCGGGCAGGTGCAGGCGGATACGCTGCGCGTTGTCGATGCCCACATCGTGCAGGGCCTGACGCGCCACCTGCTCGGCGCTGCATTGCACACCGTCGTCGAACGACAGGCTGCCCTCCACGCGCGCCAGCATCAGCAGTTGCTCCAGCGTGCGGTGCAGGCGGTCGGCGCCTTGCTCGGCGTGCTCGAGGGCCTGCTCGCGCACCGCGCCGTCCGTCATGCGGGCGACCTGCAGGTGGGTCTTGATCACCGTCAGCGGGCTGCGCAGTTCATGCGCGGCGTCATCGGTCAGACGGCGTTCGCGCTCGATCGTCTGGGCGATGCGCTTGAACAGCTGGTTCTGGGTGTCGAGCAGCGGCTGCAACTCGCTCGGCAGGCCCGCCACCTGCAATGGCTCGACGCTGTCGGCGCGGCGCTGGCGCAGGGCGTCGCGCATGCGGTTGAGCGGTGCCAGGCCCTTGCCCAGACCGATCCACAACAACCCAAGGCTGCCAAGCAAGGCCATCAGCACCGGCGCCGAGGCAGCCAGCAGAATCGAGCGGTTCAGCGCCTCGCGTTCCTGGTTGCGATCAGCGGTGGTGATCCGCACATCGCCATGGCTGGAGGTAAAGCTGCGCCACTGGGCGCCGTCGATGACCGGGTCGTGAAAGCCGCTGCCGCGCTCGTCCAGGCTGGTGTCGTGCTGGTGATTGCTGGCCAGGATCTCCCCGCGCAGTGAGGTGACCTGGCAGGCCATGCCATCCGGCACGCTGAGCTGGTCGGCGGCAAAGTGCGCGTCCTGGCCCTTGGCGGTCAGCGGTTGGGGCAACTGGTCGATGAGCCCGGCCACCATGCGCGCCGAAGCCACCAGGCGCTGGTCGAGGGAAAACATCATCTGCTGGCGCAGGTCGCAGAGCATCCAGGCCGCCGCCAGGGCCCAGATGAACACGAAGGCGCTGCCGAGAATCAACGACAAGCGTACGCGCAGGCTCACGAGGCTGGCCCCAGGCGGTAGCCGAGGCCGCGTACCGTCTCGACGATGCCGCTGCCGAGCTTGCGCCGCAGGTGGTGGATGTGGACGTTCAGCGCGTTGCTCTCGACCTCGTCGGTGAAGCCGTAGACGCAGTCTTTCAGTTGCTCGCTCGACAGTACCCGGCCGGGGTTCTGCAACAGGGCCTGGAGCAAGGCCTGCTCGCGGCGCGACAGGTCAACGGGCTGATCATGCAGGAAGGCTTCGCAGTTGCTCGGGTCATAGCGCAGCGGCCCGTGCTCGATGGCATTCACCGCCCGCCCGGCCACACGCCGCAGCAGGGTGTGCAGGCGCGCCGCCAGTTCACGCAGGTCGAAGGGTTTGAGCAGGTAGTCGTCGGCGCCGGCTTGCAGGCCATCGACCCGGTCGGTCACCGCATCGCGGGCCGTCAGCACCAGCACCGGCAAGGCTTCGCCGCCCTGACGCAGGCGGCGCAGAAACGCCAGGCCGTCTTCGTCGGGCAGGCCGAGGTCGAGCACCATCACATCGAAACGTGCCGTTTGCAGCACGTGGCGTGCGGCGCCAGCGGTGGCCACCCGGTCCACGGTCAGGCCCTGCGCGGCAAGGCCGGCGCAGATGCCGCTGGCGATCAGGTCGTCGTCCTCGCAGAGCAGTACGTGCATGGTGGGGTTTCCAGGGAAGGGGGTGGCATTGCACCGAAGCAGGATTAAGGGGGAATTATGCCCCCGGCAGCCGGTGCTGCGCGCGTGCTCTGACCGATGCCTTTGCCCCCCTCTGCGACAGGCATGAAAAAGCCCGCCATGTGCGCGGGCAGATCCCTAGCAAGTGCACTGTCGCAGCACGCATCAACTACCGCGATAGGTGGAATAGCTGTACGGCGAAATCAGCAGCGGCACATGGTAGTGCTCCTGCGCGGCATCGATGCCGAAGCGCAGCACCACCACATCGAGAAACGCCTGCTCAGGCAATTGCGTGCCACGGGCACGGTAGTAGTCACCGGCGGCGAACTGCAGTTGGTACACACCGCTGCGGTAGGCCTCACCTTCGAGCAGCGGCGCATCGACGCGGCCGTCGCTGTTGGTCACGGCGCGGCACACCCGTTCAAGGTGCTGACCGTCAACGCGGTACAGCTCGACGGTAATGGCGCTGCCGGGGCAGCCGTGTGCGGCGTCCAGTACATGTGTGGTCAAGCGGCCCATGGGCGTGTTGCCTCTTGTTGGTGGAGGTGAAAAAACGCGGAGCCATCGCCGGGCCCTGAGCCCTGTGACGAGAAGCAGTGGTATTTATTAAGGCAGTGAGCTGGAAGATTGTACACAATTTTCTGTACCGCTATCGCCCAGTAAACGGCCACACCGCAAACACTCGAGCGCAATACCGACGCGCTGCCTATAGACAATAGCTGACCGATCAGGCAGTTTTATACCGCCTGCCCTGGCGCTGACGGAAGGCACGGGCTGGAGAAAAACGGACTTACAAAGAATTTTGAATCTTGTATACAATCAGCTGATCCGGTGGTGCGACATCCCGACGCGGCTCCGCCCCACCCCTGCACTCAACGAACAAGAAGGAAGACTGCAGTGAGCGCTGACTACCCACGCGACCTGATTGGCTACGGCAACAACCCTCCGCACCCGCACTGGCCGGGCAATGCCCGCATCGCGTTGTCCTTCGTGCTCAATTACGAAGAAGGCGGTGAGCGCAACATCCTTCACGGCGACAAGGAGTCGGAGTCGTTTCTCTCGGAGATGGTTGCCGCGCAGCCGCTGCAGGGCCAACGCAACCAGAGCATGGAATCGCTGTACGAATACGGCAGCCGCGCCGGGGTATGGCGCCTGCTCAAGCTGTTCAAGGATACCGGCGTGCCGCTGACCGTGTTCGCCGTGGCCATGGCCGCCCAGCGCCACCCCGACGTGATCCGTGCCATGGCCCAGGCCGGCCATGAAATCTGCAGCCACGGTTACCGCTGGATCGACTACCAGAACATGGACGAGGCGCAGGAACGCGAGCACATGCTCGAAGCCATCCGCATCCTCACCGAACTGACCGGCGAGCGCCCGGTCGGCTGGTACACCGGCCGCACCAGCCCCAACACCCGGCGCCTGGTGATGGAGGAAGGCGGCTTCCTGTACGACAGCGACACCTACGACGACGACCTGCCCTACTGGGAACGCAACAACCCCACCGACAAGCCGCACCTGGTGATCCCCTACACCCTCGACACCAACGACATGCGCTTCACCCAGGTGCAGGGCTTCAACTGCGGCGAGCAGTTCTATCAGTACCTCAAGGATGCGTTCGACGTGCTCTACGAAGAGGGCAGCGAGGCGCCGAAAATGCTCTCCATCGGCCTGCATTGCCGCCTGGTCGGCCGCCCGGCACGGCTGGCCGCACTCAAGCGCTTCGTCGAGTACGCCAAGAGCCACGAGCACGTCTGGTTCGCCCGCCGTGCAGACATCGCCCGGCACTGGCACGCCACTCACCCCTACGTGAAAGAGACCGTCCGATGAGCGCCTTCCAGACACTGACCCCGTCGACGCTGAACCGTGAAGCGTTCATTGCCGCGTTCGCCGATATCTATGAACACTCCCCGTGGGTGGCCCAGCGCGCCTTCGATCAGGGCCGGGTCAGCGAACTCGACGACATCGACGCCCTGCACCAGCGCATGAGCGAGGTGTTGCTCAGCGCCAGCCACGCCGAGCAGCTGGCGCTGATCAACGCGCACCCTGACCTCGCCGGCAAGGCCGCCGTACAAGGTGAGCTGACCGCTTCGAGCACCGCCGAGCAGGCCGGCGCCGGCATCAGCCAGTGCAGCGCTGAAGAGTTCGCCCGTTTCACAGCGCTGAACACCGCGTACAAGGCCCGCTTCCACTTCCCGTTCATCATGGCGGTCAGGGGCAGCAACCGGCACCAGATCCTCGCCGCCTTCGAGGCGCGCCTGCACAACGACCTCGCTACCGAGTTCAAGCAGGCGCTGATGCAGATCAACCGCATTGCCCTGCTGCGCCTGTCGCAGCTGTAGAACGTGCAAGGGCATACCTTGCACGCCTGACCCGTGAAACACCCCTGAGGCACGACGCGTGAACCGTCCGCCGCGCCGCAGACCCATGATGCAGACCTTCTGCACTTCACAAGACAAAGAGAACGACACCATGCGCACCTTGATGATCGAGCCCCTGACCAAAGAAGCCTTCGCCCCTTTCGGTGATGTGATCCAGACCGATGGCAGCGACCACTTCATGATCAACAACGGCTCGACCATGCGCTTCCACAAGCTCGCCGAGGTCGACACCGCCGAGCTGGGCGACAAGGCAATCATCAGCATCTTCCGCGCCGAATCGCTGGAAATGCCGCTGACGATTCGCATGCTCGAACGCCATCCGCGGGGCAGCCAGGCTTTCATTCCGCTGCTCGGCAACCCTTTTCTGATCGTGGTCGCGCCACTTGGCGATGTACCGGTATCAGGTCTGGTCCGCGCCTTCCTAACCAATGGCAGGCAGGGCATCAATTACCATCGCGGCGTCTGGCACCACCCGGTGCTGACGATCGAAAAGCGGGATGACTTCCTGGTGGTTGATCGCAGTGGTGAAGGCAACAACTGCGATGAGCATTACTTCACCGAGGAGCAATTGATGGTCCTCAGTCCCCACCAATAAGAAAGGGTCGGTCATCAGCGCGGTGACCGGCGAAAGGTACCAACTGTGGAAGCACACCTTCACGAGTGGCTGAACCTGAGCGTTCGCTGGGTTCACATGATCACGGGTGTCGCCTGGATCGGCGCGTCGTTCTATTTCGTCTGGCTGGAAAACAACCTGGATCGGCGTACACCCCGCGAGGGGCTGTCGGGTGATCTGTGGGCGATTCACGGGGGTGGCATCTACCACCTGGAGAAATACAAGCTCGCCCCACCGAAGATGCCTGACAACCTGCACTGGTTCAAATGGGAGGCGTACTTCACCTGGATGTCGGGCATCGCGCTGCTGTGCGTGGTGTTCTACTGGAACCCGACCTTGTACCTGCTGGCACCGGGCAGCACGCTGTCAGGCGCTGAAGGCGTGGCCATCGGTGTCGGCTCGCTGGTCGCCGGCTGGTTCATCTACGACCTGCTGTGCGATTCGCCGCTCGGTAAACGGCCGATGCTGCTCGGCGGTGTGCTGTTCGTGCTGATCATCGCCGCCTGCTGGGGCTTCAGCCTGGTGTTCAGCGGCCGCGGCGCTTACCTGCACACCGGTGCGATCATGGGCACCATCATGGTCGGCAACGTGTTCCGCATCATCATGCCGGCGCAGCGTCAGCTGGTCGCGGCCATCGCGCAGAACCGCACCCCGGACCCCTCGCTCCCGGCCAAGGGTCTGCTGCGCTCGCGGCACAACAACTACTTCACCCTGCCGGTGCTGTTCATCATGATCAGCAACCACTTTCCGAGCACTTACGGCAGCCAGTACAACTGGCTGATCCTGGCCGGGATTGCGGTGGCGGCGGTGCTGATCCGTCACTACTTCAACACCCGCCACGACAGCCACAAGTACGCCTGGACCCTGCCTGCCGGCGCCCTGGCGATGATCTGCCTGGCCTATGTCACAGCGCCGAAACCGCTGCCGACCAGCCCTGAGCAGGCGGCCGTGCAGTATCAGCCGTTGCCCGCCACGGCGGTGGGCGGCAAGACCGCCGCAGAGCGCCGCGAAGAACAGGCCGCTCAGGCCGCAGCGGCCCCTGCCCAGGCACCTGCCAACGGCAGTGGCGACGCCTTCGCCCAGGTGCATGACGTGATCCAGCAGCGCTGCACGGTGTGCCATTCCTCGACACCCACCAGCCCGCTGTTCAGCACCGCCCCGGCCGGGGTGCTGTTCGACACGCCGCAGCAGATGCACACCCAGGCGGCGCGCATCCAGGCTCAGGCCGTGGCCAGCCAGATCATGCCGCTGGGCAACATCACCCAGATGACCGCCGAGGAACGCAAGCTGGTTGGCGACTGGATCGCCAAGGGTGCGCCGGTCAACTGACACCGGCACAGGCCATGGCGTCGCGGTGCGCGTCGAGTCCGCGGCACATCTCCGGCGCCTGCCAGCAGGCACAGGGTGTGCCGCCCGGTGCGCCATTCACGACGGCCTGGCGGGTCAGCCGCGATGACAACCTGACCGAACGATCAATCGTGCGACCCAGCGCCCCAGGACAGAGCGCTTGAGGGCCTACGCGCAAGTCAGTAATCTGCGCGCCCCTCGAACAGGACGGCAAGGACGCCGCCCGCGGTCGCCGCAGTGTTTCGCCTGTAGGGCGGGCCACTGAGCGAGCGGACCGGCTGTACGCCCCGCCCCTTTCATCCGTGCCAGATGGCATCGAGCAGCGCGCGCCGACTCACCCTGACCCGGTGAGCCCACGCGGGCGATGAGCTGCGGGCTGGGCGCAGAAATTGACTCGAAAGACAAAAAAACGGCGCCACCTCGAGTGCCGATACCCGACACAAAGGAGCGAGATCCACATGCGTACCCTCAACAGCCTGATCCTTGCCGGCGGCCTGCTGACCTGCGGCGCCAGCGTTGCCGGTGACCTGCTGCAATGGCAAAGCAACAGCCTCACGTATCTGTGGGGCAAGAACTTCAAGGTCAACCCGGAGATTCAACAGACCTTTACCTTCGAGCACGCCGACGGCTGGAAGTACGGCGACAACTTCCTGTTCGTCGACCGCATCCTCTACCAGGGCAAGAAGGACTCCAACGTAGGCCGCAACACCTATTACGGCGAATTCACCCCACGCCTGTCGTTCGGCAAGATCTTCGACCAGGACCTGTCGTTCGGCCCGATCAAGGACGTGCTCCTGGCGATGACCTACGAGTTCGGCGAGGGCGACAACGAGTCGTACCTGATCGGCCCAGGCTTCGACCTGGCAGTACCGGGCTTCGACTACTTCCAGCTCAACTTCTACAAGCGCACCACCGACGGCAGCCGCCCGGGTGATGATGTCTGGCAGATCACGCCGGTGTGGGCCTACACGCTGCCGGTGGGCTCCTCGAACGTGCTGTTCGACGGCTACATGGACTGGGTCGTGGACAACGACGAGAACCGCCGCGGCACCTACCACGCCAACCTGCACTTCAACCCACAGATCAAGTACGACCTGGGCAAGGCGTTGAAGTGGGGCGAGAAGCAGCTGTACGTGGGTATCGAGTACGACTACTGGAAGAACAAGTACGGCATCAAGGATTCCGACGGCTTCACCACCGACCAGAACACCGCGAGCCTGCTGGTGAAAGTGCACTTCTGAGGCGCTTGCGCGCCTGCCGCCGCTCGAGCAGCGAGCAGGTGCGCCATGCGCAGCAGGGCCAGGCCGCTGCCGTTGCGCAGCGGTGCGGGCCCACACCTGCGGTGATCAAGCCCGGGTGGCCGCCACGGTCTTGCTGACGCCGCCCACCACCAGGGCGGCGAGCATGCCGGCGATGGCGCCCACCACGCCGTACGCGGCCATCTTCACCACCACGCCCCAGCCGCCCAGGTCGCTCACCAGCGTTTCAAGGAAATGCTCGATGGGGTGAATGCCTTCGGCCACGAACGTGCCGCCGACCAGGAACATCGCCACCGTGCCGATCCACGACAGTGCCTTCATCAGCACGGGTGCCGAGGCCACCAGCGCGCCTCCGATCTTCTTCAGCACCGTGCCCAGTGCGCCGGTGGACTTGGACTTGAGCAACGCAAAGCCGACGTCGTCCATCCTGACGATGCCTGCGACTGCCCCGTACACGCCCACGGTCATGGCGATGGAGATCACGATCAGCGTCACGATCTGCTGCATCAGTGGCGCTGCCGAGACCACGTTCAAGGTGATCACGGTGATTTCGGCGCTGAGGATGAAGTCGGTGCGAACTGCGCCTTTGATCTTGCGCTTTTCGTAAGCCGCCAGCGCTTCCTTGCTTTTGGGCATGGCCTTGGCTTCCTCGGCCTCGGCCTCGGCACCACCGCGCTGGAGTTTTTCCTTGATGGCCTCGTAGCCCTCGTAGCAGAGGTAGATGCCGCCGGCCATCAGCAGCCACTTCACCGCCCACGGCAGAAAAGCGCTGAGCAACAGGGCACAGGGCACCAGGATCGCCTTGTTCAACAGCGAGCCCTTGAACACCGCCCACACCACCGGCAGCTCCCGGTCGGCGCGCATGCCGGTAACCTGTTCGGCGTTTACTGCCAGGTCGTCGCTGAGCACACTGGCGGTCTTTTTCGCCGCCACCTTGCTCATCAGGGAAATGTCATCGAGCAGTGCCGCGATATCGTCCAACAGTGCGAAGAAACTGCTGCCAGCCATTTAGAGTCATCCTGGGTCAATTGAGGCGATTCGGTGCGCGGGGCACCTTGGCCGACCCGCGTGCTCGAGAGGTCGAGCGCCGGGCGGCAGGGGAATGGCATAGAGACCGGGCGAGCCCGAAGGAGTTCTGCTGACGGCATGGCAGCGCACCCGGCGCGCCCTCAGGCGCGTGGCCCGTCACCGAGCACAGCGTGCGGGGCGTTGCCTTGAGCGGCGTTCGGGCACGGTGCTACCATCCCGCCCCTCCTGAGGCAGGCCGATAGAGGAAGTGTCCGGACCATGAGCAGCATTCGTGAGCGCAACAAGACGCTGATCCTGCGCGCGGCCAGCGAGGAATTCGCCGACAAGGGCTTCGCCGCCACCAAGACCAGCGACATCGCCGCCAAGGCGGGCCTGCCCAAACCCAACGTCTACTACTACTTCAAGTCCAAGGACAACCTGTACCGCGAGGTGCTGGAAAGCATCATCACGCCGATCATGCAGGCTTCCACGCCGTTCAATGCAGAGGGTGATCCGCGGGAGGTGCTCAGTGGGTACATCCGCTCGAAGATCCGTATTTCCCGGGATCTGCCCCACGCGTCGAAGGTATTCGCCAGCGAGATCATGCATGGTGCGCCGCATTTGTCGGCGGCGCAGGTGGAGCAGTTGAATGCGCAGGCGCGGCATAACATTGCGTGTATCCAGCAGTGGATCGAGCGGGGGCAGATTGCGCCGGTCGATCCGCATCATCTGATGTTCAGTATCTGGGCGGCGACGCAGACGTATGCGGATTTCGATTGGCAGATTTCGGCGGTGACGGGGAAGGATTCGTTGGCGGATGAGGATTATGAGGCGGCGGCGCTTACGATTATTCGGTTGGTGTTGAAGGGGTGTGAGCCGGATTAAAGGTTTGGGTTTCGGCGATGTGGGCTTTGGTTTTGGTGGTTTCATGACAGGTTCGCGGGGGCTGATGGTCAGCTTTTCGCCTTTACGGCGACGTCCTTTTGCGGCGCTGGGGTGGGACTCTGGTTTTGTTGCTCATGCCAGGTCGGAGGTGGTTGATGGTCAGCCTTTCGCCTTTACGGCGACCTACTTTTGCGGCGGCTGCCCGCCCGGGGCAAAAGTAGGCAAAAACGCCTGGGCTCCACCAGCCGGCCCTTCGCTTCGCTGCGGGTGCCCTGCGTTCCGGGGCTTTACGGGGCTGCGCGGCCTACGGTTTGCTGCGCAAACCTACATCTCGCGACTTCGGCTGCGCCTCAGCGGCGCTGCGCGCCGGCCCCTTCAAGCCCCTGCACTTCGGCCGGCTGAAGTCGCGATTTGGGTTGTCTGGGCTGGAGGGGTAGGAAGGGCAACGGCAACGGCGCAGCAGTGCTGACAAACAGGCCAGTTCCCAAAGTTTCAATACCCAAGACGCAGCGTCCTGATCCACCGCCGCCACCCCCGTAGGAGCGGCTTCAGCCGCGATGGCCGGCAAAGCCGGCCTGATTCAGCCACCACCCATCAGCAGTTGAAGCTCGTCCGCAGCATCCAATCGGCGCCCATACAGCCCTTGTAGGGCCGGTCCGGCGCTCCGGTTAGTCGCGATAGACGGCGCACATACCCTCGCTTCCACCTACCCCTGTCTGTTCAAACCACCACCCCCGCATCCGCCTTCAACCCCACGGCTTCTATCGCGCTGATCGCGCACTGTTCATCGATGTCCGAGGTGTCGCCGCTGATGCCCACCGCGCCGAGCACCTTGCCGTCGGCGTCGCGGATCAGCACTCCGCCGGGGACCGGCACGACCGGGCGTTCGCCGAGGCCGTTGAGGGCGGCGAAGAAGGTAGGGCGTTGCTGGGCATCGAGCGCCAGCAAACGCGATCCCTTGCCCAGGGCGACGGCGCCCCAGGCCTTGCCGATGGCGATCTCCGGCCGGATCAGGCTGGCACCATCTTCACGCTGCAACGTGAGCAGATGCCCCCCTGCATCGAGGATCGCGACGGTCAGCGGCGCGGCGTCTATGGCGCGGCCTGCGGCCAGGGCCGCGGTCACCAGGCTGACGGCAGCGTTGAGGGTCAAGGGGGTCATGGCGAGGTCCTCTTATTGTTGTGGACGCCCAAGGGCGATTGAAAACCGACCAACTCAATAGAACACAACATGGTCATTATTTGTATACAATATTTTCAAACGATCGTCTAAAACCGCAGGTAATCGCCTTTGTGTGCGACCAAAATTCAGCAACCGACCCATAGACGAAAAGCCATTGACCTTTGCCGGGAAGCATGAATACACTTCATCGCAACGAAAGTTGTATACAATTACAAAATCGATGAGGCACAACCCATGAGCAAAATGAGAGCAATCGATGCAGCCGTCCTGGTCATGCGCCGTGAAGGTGTCGAGACCGCATTCGGCATTCCAGGGGCTGCCATCAACCCGCTGTATTCGGCGTTGAAGAAAGTCGGTGGCATCGATCACGTCCTCGCCCGCCATGTCGAAGGTGCCTCGCACATGGCCGAGGGCTACACCCGTACCAACCCCGGCAACATCGGCGTGTGCATTGGCACCTCCGGGCCTGCCGGCACCGACATGGTCACCGGTCTGTACAGTGCCTCAGCCGACTCCATCCCGATTCTGTGCATCACCGGCCAGGCCCCGCGTGCGCGACTGCACAAGGAAGACTTCCAGGCCGTCGACATCACCAGCATCGTCAAACCGGTGACCAAGTGGGCAACTACTGTGCTGGAACCCGGCCAGGTGCCCTACGCGTTCCAGAAAGCCTTCTTCGAAATGCGCAGTGGCCGCCCAGGCCCGGTGCTGATCGACCTGCCGTTCGATGTGCAGATGGCCGAGATCGAGTTCGACATCGAGGCCTACGAGCCGCTGCCAGTGCACAAGCCTGCGGCAACGCGGGTGCAGGTGGAAAAAGCCCTGGCCCTGCTCAATGACGCCGAGCGCCCGTTGCTGGTGGCCGGCGGCGGCATCATCAATGCCGATGCCAGCGAGCGGCTGGTGACCTTCGCCGAGCTGATCGGCGTGCCGGTGATCCCGACCCTGATGGGTTGGGGCACACTGCCCGACGATCACCCGCTGATGGTCGGCATGGTTGGCCTGCAGACCTCGCACCGCTATGGCAACGCCACGCTGCTCGCTTCCGACCTGGTGCTGGGCATCGGCAACCGCTGGGCCAACCGCCACACGGGCTCTGTGGACGTGTACACCGAAGGCCGCCGGTTCATTCACGTGGACATCGAGCCTACGCAGATCGGCCGCGTGTTCACCCCGGACCTGGGCATCGTCTCTGACGCCGGCAGCGCGCTGGACCGCTTTATCGAAGTGGCCCGTGAATGGAAGGCTGCGGGCAAGCTCAAGGACCGCAGCGCCTGGGTCGCCGAATGCCAGCAGCGCAAGGCCACCCTGCACCGCAAGACCCACTTCGACAACGTGCCGGTCAAGCCACAGCGCGTGTATCAGGAAATGAACAGGGTGTTCGGCAAGGACACCTGCTACGTCAGCACCATCGGTCTGTCGCAGATCGCCGGCGCGCAGTTTTTGCACGTCTACAAACCGCGGCACTGGATCAACTGCGGTCAGGCAGGCCCCTTGGGTTGGACCATTCCCGCGGCACTCGGGGTGGTCAAGGCGGACCCGTCGCGCAAGGTGGTGGCGCTGTCAGGCGACTACGACTTCCAGTTCATGATCGAGGAACTGGCGGTCGGCGCGCAGTTCAACCTGCCCTATGTGCACGTGCTGGTGAACAACGCCTACCTGGGGCTGATTCGCCAGGCCCAGCGCGGCTTCGAGATGGACTACTGCGTGCAACTGGCCTTCGAAAACATCAACGCCAGCGATGCCAGCAGCTATGGTGTCGACCACGTGGCGGTGGTCGAAGGCCTGGGCTGCAAGGCCCTGCGCGTGTTCGACCCGGCCGAGATCGGCCCGGCGCTGGTCAAGGCCCAGGCCATGGCCGAGCAACTGCGCGTGCCGGTGGTGGTCGAGATCATACTCGAGCGCGTGACCAACATTTCCATGGGCACCGAGATCAACGCGGTCAACGAATTCGAAGACCTGGCGCTGGTCGGTGACGATGCGCCGACCGCCATCTCGCTGCTCGACTGAACGCCCTGCCCGCCCTCGCCTCGCATGAGGCGCGGGCCTTATTCGCAAGGAGATTCACCCATGCCTCGCTTCGCTGCCAACCTGTCGATGCTGTTCACCGAAGAGGATTTCCTGGCCCGCTTCAAGGCCGCTGCCGACGCCGGTTTCACCGGGGTCGAGTACCTGTTTCCGTACGACTACCCCGCCGCCGAGATTCGCCAGCAGCTCGATGCCCATGGCTTGACCCAGGTGCTGTTCAACCTGCCGGCCGGAGATTGGGGCCAGGGCGAGCGTGGCATTGCTTGCCACCCGGACCGCGTCGAGCAATTCCGCGCCGGGGTCGATCAGGCCATCGAGTACGCCAAGGTGCTAGGCAATACCCAGGTCAACTGCCTGGCCGGCATTCGCCCGCGGGGGCTGGACGAGCAGGCGGTGCGCGCGACCTTCGTCGACAACCTGCGCTACGCCGCCGAGCGGTTCAAGGCTGCCGGCCTGCGCCTGGTCATGGAGATGATCAACACCCGTGACATCCCCGGCTTCTACCTCAACACCACCGCCCAGGCGCTGGAGATTCAGGCCGAGGTGGGCAGTGACAACCTGTTCCTGCAGTACGACATCTACCACATGCAGATCATGGAAGGCGACCTGGCCCGCACGCTGCAGGCGAACCTTGCGCTGATCAACCATGTGCAACTGGCTGACAACCCAGGGCGCAACGAGCCGGGCACGGGCGAGATCAACTACCACTTCCTGTTCGCCCACC
Source organism: Pseudomonas sp. (assembly GCF_032058845.1). Lineage (GTDB taxonomy): Bacteria > Pseudomonadota > Gammaproteobacteria > Pseudomonadales > Pseudomonadaceae > Aquipseudomonas. The sequence continues at coordinate 24,929 of NZ_DAMCCR010000003.1, forward strand.
TCGACCGGATCGGCTACCAGGGCTGGGTCGGAGCCGAATACAAGCCGCTGACCACGACCGAGGCGGGGCTGGGCTGGTTGAAGACCTACAACGTGATCTGAGTGATTACGGCCGGTTGAAGCCGCACAACTTGATGCGAGTGAGGGCCTGTGGACGCGAAGGTTAACCCGTTCTGGCGGTGTCTGCCCTGCCGGCCCTTCGCGGCTAAAGCCGCTCCCACAGGGTGCGCGGTAACGGGTTGACCTGTGTCTGAGGGCAAACGCGATGCAGCCAGGCACAACTACCGCCGCAAACCTGACCAACGCTGTTCCAGAACGAAAATGCAATTCAGGTGGAAGCGGCTATTGCCGCGATGGCCGGCGCAGCCGGCCCATTACAAACGACACCGCCTCCTCCAGTGAACCCTATCGATCCAGGGCCTCTGGCCGGACCCAGCAAAACGAATGACCCCCGCCCGCAGGCACAACACGCAGAAGCGGGCTGCAACCGAAATACGTCCACGGCAACGCCGCACTCGCCGTCAGGCAACCAAACCACTGTCACGGGGCGCGACCGTTTTCCCCGCCCCTTCCCAGTCAACAACAAGAGGCACCACCACATGGCCAAGATCGGATTCATCGGCACCGGCATCATGGGCAAGCCCATGGCCCACAACCTGCTCAAGGCCGGCCACGACCTGTTCGTCTCCGAGCACCACAGCAAGGCCCCTGCAGACCTGACCGAGGCCGGCGCCGTCGCCCTGGCCAACCCCAAAGAGGTGGCCCAGGAAGCCGATTTCATCATCGTCATCGTCCCCGATACCCCGCAGGTCGAAAGCGTGCTGTTCGACACCGACGGCATCGCCGAGGGCCTGAGCGCCAACAAGATCGTGATCGACATGAGCTCGATCTCCCCCACCGCCACCAAGGCCTTCGCCGAGCGCATCGCCAAAACCGGCGCCAGCTACCTCGACGCCCCGGTCTCCGGTGGTGAAGTCGGCGCCAAGGCCGCCACCCTGAGCATCATGATCGGCGGCAGCGCCGAGGCGTATGAACGCGCCCTGCCGCTGTTCCAGGCGATGGGCAAGAACATCACCCACGTCGGCGGCAGCGGCGACGGCCAGACCGCCAAGGTGGCCAACCAGATCATCGTCGCCCTGAACATCCAGGCGGTCAGCGAAGCCCTGCTGTTCGCCGCAAAAAATGGTGCCGACCCGGCCAAGGTCCGTGCCGCATTGATGGGCGGCTTCGCCTCGTCGAAAATCCTCGAAGTGCATGCCGAGCGCATGATCAAGGGCACCTTCGACCCCGGCTTCAAGATCACCCTGCACCAGAAAGACCTCAACCTGGCCCTGCAAGGCGCCAAGGAACTGGGGATCAACCTGCCCAACACCTCCAACGCGCAGCAGGTGTTCAGCACCTGTGTGGCGCTGGGTGGCGGCAACTGGGACCATTCGGCATTGATCAAGGGTCTGGAGCACATGGCCAACTTCTCGATCCGCGACGAGCAGTAGACTGTTTCGCGGGAGCGCCTGGTCAGCACTTTCGCAACGCGCAACACCCGCCCCGGCGTCGGCCTGCACGGAGGCCGCTGTCGGGGCGGCCCTGATTTCGCACAACAATAATCATTGGGAGCCTGCCATGTCGGTCGATCCGCAAACCCTACTCCGCTCGCTGTTCGATGCAGCGATTGCCGCGGCCCATCCGCGTCAGGTCCTCGAACCCCATCTACCGGCCGACCGCACGGGCCGTGTGATCGTCATCGGTGCCGGCAAGGCTGCCGCAGCCATGGCCGAAGTGGTGGAAAAGCACTGGCAAGGCGAGGTCAGCGGCCTGGTCGTGACGCGTTACGGCCACGGCGCCAGTTGCCAGAAGATCGAAGTGGTCGAAGCCGCTCACCCCGTGCCTGACGCAGCCGGCCTGGCCGTGGCCGAGCGGGTGCTGGCGATGGTCAGCAACCTCAGCGAAAGCGACCGGGTGATCTTCCTGCTCTCCGGGGGCGGCTCGGCGCTGCTGGCACTGCCCGCCGAAGGCCTGACCCTTGCCGACAAGCAACACGTGAACAAGGCCCTGCTCAAGTCCGGCGCCACCATCGGCGAGATGAACTGCGTGCGCAAGCACCTCTCGGCGATCAAGGGCGGTCGCCTGGCCAAGGCCTGCTGGCCGGCCACGGTCTACACCTATGCCATTTCCGATGTACCGGGCGATCTGGCCACCGTGATCGCCTCGGGCCCGACCGTGGCCGATCCGAGCACCTCGGCCGATGCTCTGGCCGTGCTCAAACGCTACGCCATCGATGCGCCCCAAGCGGTCATCGACTGGCTCAACAACCCTGCCTCGGAAACCGTCAAAGCCGGCGACCCGGCGCTGTCGCGCAGCCATTTCCAGTTGATCGCCAAACCCCAGCAATCCCTGGAAGCCGCTGCGGTGAAAGCGCGCCAGGCCGGGTTCAGCCCGCTGATCCTCGGTGATCTTGAAGGCGAATCACGGGAAGTGGCCAAGGTGCATGCCGGCATTGCCCGGCAGATCGTCCTGCACGGCCAGCCGCTCAAGCCGCCCTGCATCATCCTCTCAGGCGGTGAAACCACGGTGACCTTGCGCGGCAACGGTCGTGGCGGGCGCAACGCGGAGTTCCTGCTGAGCCTCACCGAAAACCTCAAAGGCTTCCCGGGCATCTACGCCCTGGCAGGCGACACCGACGGCATCGATGGCTCGGAAGACAACGCCGGCGCCCTGATGACCCCCGACAGCTACGCCCGTGCCGCCGCCCTGGGGCTGTCTGCCACCGATGAGCTGGACAACAACAATGGCTACGGCTACTTCGAAGCCCTCGACGCGCTGATCGTCACCGAGCCGACGCGCACCAACGTCAACGACTTCCGCGCCATTCTCATTCTCGAGACCCCCTACCCATGACGCCCGATAAAAAGGTCAAGATCCTCGCCACCCTGGGCCCGGCCACCCGCAGCATTGATGACGTGCGCCAACTGGTCGAGGCCGGGGTGAACATCTTTCGCCTGAACTTCAGCCACGGTGAGCACGCCGACCATGCCGAGCGCTATGGCTGGATTCGTGACGTGGAGCGGCAGCTCAATTACCCGCTGGGCATTCTCATGGACCTGCAAGGGCCGAAGTTGCGTGTGGGTCGCTTTGCCGAGGGCAAGGTGCAGTTGCAGCGCGGCCAGACGCTGCGCCTGGACCTTGACGCCACCCCCGGCGACCAGCACCGGGTCAACCTGCCCCACCCGGAGATCATCACCGCGCTGGAACCGGGCATGGACCTGCTGCTCGACGACGGCAAGCTACGCCTGCGCGTGCTGGCCAAGCATGGCGATGCCATCGACACCGAGGTGGTGGACGGCGGTGAGCTGTCGGACCGCAAAGGCGTCAACGTTCCGCAGGCCCTGCTCGAGCTGTCGCCGCTGACGGAAAAGGATCGCCGTGACCTGGCATTCGGTCTGGAACTGGGCGTGGACTGGGTGGCGCTGTCGTTCGTGCAACGCCCTGAGGACATCGAGGAAGCGCGCCGACTGATCGGTGATCGCGCCTACCTCATGGCCAAGATCGAGAAGCCTTCGGCGGTGACCCAGTTGCAGGCCATCGCCGAACGGGCCGACGCGATCATGGTGGCCCGTGGCGACCTGGGGGTGGAGGTGCCGGCCGAGCAGGTACCGCAGATCCAGAAAAACATCATCGGCACCTGCCGTCAGCTCGGCAAACCGGTGGTGGTCGCCACGCAGATGCTCGAATCCATGCGTTTCTCCCCGGCCCCGACCCGCGCAGAAGTCACCGACGTGGCCAACGCCGTGGCCGAAGGCGCCGATGCCGTGATGCTCTCGGCTGAAACCGCCTCGGGCGACTACCCGCTCGAAGCGGTGCGGATGATGAGCAAGATCATTCGCCAGGTCGAAAACGGCCCGGACTATCAGGCCCAGCTCGACGTGGGCCGGCCCAGGGCCGAGGCCACGGTGTCGGATGCTATCAGCTGCGCGATCCGGCGGATCAGCGGCATCCTGCCGGTGGCGGTGCTGGTCAACTACAGCGAGTCTGGCGCCTCGACACTGCGCGCAGCCCGCGAACGGCCCCGCGCGCCGATCCTCAACCTCACTCCCAACCGCCGCACGGCGCGTCGGCTGAGTGTGACCTGGGGCGTGCACTCGGTGGTCAATGACCGGCTGCGGCAGGTCGATGAAATCTGCTCGACCGCGCTGGAAATCGCCCAAGCGCAGGGCATGGCCGACCTCGGTGACACCTTGCTGATCACCGCCGGTGTGCCTTTTGGCAAGCCGGGTACGACTAATACGTTGCGGATCGAGGTATTGGTGTAGCCCGCTCGTACAAGCCGCAGCGCCCAATGACCGCCCCGCCATGACGTCTGCATAGCCAGGTTCATCGCGGGGCGATCGCGTTCGGACGACACGCTTCGACCTGCTGCACTGCCTCGGCAGTTGCCTGCCGACCCAACCCCTTCCCCTCACCTTGCCGACGCGCCATGTACACCAAGAACTTCGTCAACCCCTGCCCCGACTGGGCCACCGCGCTGCTCAACGGCTTCAGCCAGGTGCTCTTGCTGCGCAGCCCGCTGTGCGGCCTGTGCTGCCTGCTGGCCATCCTCTTCACCGCCCCCACCCTGGTCGGCGGCGCCCTGCTCGGCGCGCTTGCCGGCCTGCTCACCGCCCAGCGCCGCGGCTATGACCGCGCCGATCGCCAGGCGGGGCTCTACTGCTACAACGGCGTGCTGATCGGCATCCTGATCAGCGCGGTGCTGCCGTGGTCGGCCATCCTGCCGCCGCTGATCATCGCGGCGGGCGGGCTGTCGAGCATCATTACCCACCAGTGGCGCAAGCGGGGAGGCACGTTGCTGGTGGCGTATACCGCGCCGTTCGTGCTGCTGGGCTGGGGCGTGTTGACGTTCGCCGAGCCGGGTTTGGCGGTTGTGGCCGAGCCGAATCCGCTTTACGGACTGCTGCGGGGGATAGGCCAGATCTTTCTGCTGGATCATCCGCTGGCAGGGCTGCTGATCATCATCGGGATGTTCATCGCCCAGCCGTATGCGGCGATATGGGCAGTGATCGGGTCGGCAATTGGCGGCGGGGTGGCGTGGCTGGCGGGCCTGGATCAGGCGTCTGCGATGGGTCTGTACGGGTTCAACGCGGCACTTGCGGCCTTGGCATTCAGCCGTCAGGGGGAGAGACCTTGGACGACCCTACTAGCCATTACCCTGGCACTGCTGCTACAGCCACTGATCGCGCGGCTACCCGTTGCGGGATTGACCGCGCCTTTCGTCGCGTCATGCTGGTTGCTCCACCTCGGCACCTGCATTAGCCGGACTGCTGCAAACCGTATGCCTTTCAACTGAGGCGAATCACGGCCGCTTCGTTCGTGGGCTGGGCACATACCACCGCAGAGCAGCGATAAGACACCGTTGCCTCAGTTCGAACGGACACTGAAACATCCCACCGCCTTGCAGCGCTCCGACTTCCAGCTACTCGGATGAGCAGGTCAATTCGGCGCCTGGACGATTGCGCACTGCTTACCAACCCTTCTAGGCTTGGCGCCTCAGTAATCCGAGCCTTAGCACATGCGTGAATCGCCCACCCTCCGCCAACGCCTCTACACCATCGTCTTCCAAAACGACACCCCCGCCGGCCGGCGCTTCGACAAGCTCCTGCTGCTGATCATCCTGGCCAGCCTGGTCACGGTCATCCTCGACAGCATCGGCGAAGTGCACCGCAATTACTCAGGGCTGCTGGCAGGCATCGAGTGGGGCTTCACGGCGATCTTCCTGCTCGAATACCTCACCCGCCTGTACTGCTCGCCCAAGCCGTTGCGCTATGCCTTCAGCTTCTACGGCCTGGTCGACCTGCTGGCCATCGTGCCGGGGATCATCGCGCTGTATTACAGCGACGCGCAGTACCTGATGATCATCCGCGTGATCCGCATGCTGCGGATCTTCCGCGTGCTCAAGCTCAGCCCCTACCTGAGCCAGGCAGACTACCTGCTCAAGGCCCTGCGCGGCAGCAAGCAGAAGATCATCGTGTTCCTGCTCAGCGTGTCGACCCTGGTCACCGTGTTCGGCACCTTGATGTACGTGATCGAAGGGCCTGAGCATGGCTTCACCAGCATCCCCAAGGGCATCTACTGGGCGGTGGTGACGCTCACCACCGTAGGCTTCGGCGACATCGTGCCGCAGACACCGCTGGGCCAGGTGCTGTCGTCGCTGGTGATGATTACCGGCTACTCGATCATCGCGGTGCCTACCGGCATCTTCACCGCCGAGCTGGCCAACGCCATGCGCGGGGAGCGCTTGCAGCAGGACTGCCCACGTTGCGCCAAGCCCCAGCATGAGCAGGCGGCAGCGTTCTGCTCGCGCTGCGGCGAGGGCCTGTTTGGCAAGCGCGACTGAGCATAGCGAGGCAGCGACGCGCAGTGCATAACCACCATACTTTTTGTTCTTTAGCCCGTCCCAGGCCAGCGGCTATAGTCGCAGGCACTGTGCCACCCACCTCCCAAGGACTGATCGTGAAGAAACTCCTCAGCGCGTCACTGCTCGCCGCCGGCCTGGCGCTGGGCAACCTCGCCCATGCCGCCCCGACCCTGCTCAACGTGTCGTACGACGTGATGCGCGACTTCTACAAGGACTACAACCCGGCGTTCCAGAAGCACTGGGCAGCGGAGCACGACGAAAAGGTCAACGTGCAGATGTCGTTCGGCGGCTCCAGCAAGCAGGCGCGTGCCGTGATCGATGGTCTGCGTGCCGACGTCATCACCATGAACATGGCCACCGACATCAATGCCCTGGTTGACAACGGCCAACTGGTACCCGACAACTGGGTCACGCGCCTGCCGAACAACAGCGCGCCGTTCACCTCGGCCACCGTGTTCATCGTGCGCAAGGGCAACCCCAAGGCGCTCAAGGACTGGCCCGACCTGCTCAAGGACGGCGTGCAGGTGATCGTGCCCAACCCCAAGACCTCGGGTAATGGCCGCTACACCTACCTGTCTGCCTGGGGTTATGTACTCAAGCAGGGTGGTGATGAAGCCAAGGCCCGTGACTTCGTCGGCAAGCTGTTCAAGCAGGCGCCGGTGCTCGACACCGGTGGCCGCGCCGCGACCACGACCTTCATGACCAATCAGATCGGTGACGTGCTGGTGACCTTCGAGAACGAAGCGGAAATGATCGCCCGCGAGTTTGGCCGTGATCAGTTCGAGGTGGTCTACCCAAGCGTGTCGGCTGAAGCCGAACCACCGGTCAGCGTGGTCGACAAGGTGGTGGACAAGAAAGACACCCGCGCGGTGGCTGAGGAATACCTCAAGTACCTGTGGTCGCCTGCCGCTCAGGAGATCGCTGCAAAGAACTACCTGCGCCCGCGCGATGCCACGGTGCTGGCCAAATACACCGACCGCTTCCCCAAGGTGGATTTCCTCTCGGTCGAAAAAACCTTCGGGGACTGGAGAACCGTGCAGAAGACTCACTTCAATGACGGTGGCGTGTTCGACCAGATTTACACCGGACAGTGATTCCACGTCAGTAGAGGCTGGTATGAACAGCGTCTGCTCAACACTGCAACCCCGATCCACCGGTAGAGCGCGGTGCCTGGACCGGGGCCGCTGTGCCGCCCATCGCGGCTGACCGGAGCCAGGCACCCCCGAGTTTGGCTCCAGCGACGTCGACCCGCGCTCAAAGCCAACACGATCAGGTCGAACTTCCCGGCCGCCTGCCAATCAGTTCCCTGAGTAAACCCTGCCCCGCTCCCCCGGCCAGAGGATCACTCAGTGCTGCGTTTTCTCACCCCCCTGTTGCTCGGCTGCCTGCTGAGCACCCAGTTGCTGGCCGCCGACCCGGCGCCGGCTGAACAACCCGCCGCGCCCGAGCCGGTGCTGCAAGGTGGCCTGCTCGGCGCTCTGGCCGATGGCCTGGACAGCGCCGGCCGCGAGCTGGACCTGGACGAACACCTGGTCGACGCCTGGCGCATACGCACCGACCGCGCGGGCAAGGAAGTCGCGCGGCTGGTGGATCGCCACTCGACCAGCGACACCCTGCAGATGTTCGTAGACTTCATGTTGCTGACCCTGACCTGGGCCGGCAGCTTCGTGGCGCTCAATCTGCTGGGTCGCCTGGTGGCCAGGCGCATCGCTGCCACCGCCTGGCTACGCCCACGAGTGCGCATGCGCGCGTTGCTTGGCTACCTGCTGCCCTACACACTGCCGGCCCTCGCCGCATTGCCGCTGACGGTGTACGCGAGCCGTTTCGTCGACCCGTCGATCGCCCGCGCCACGGGCTTGAGCCTGGCCTATGCCACCAGCAGCGGCCTGTTCTCCACCTCGATCATTCTCTGCCTGATCACCTTGTTCGATGCCGGCCACAAGCGCCGGGCCGTGGCCGCCATCCGCCGCATCGCACCGCGCCCGCTGTTTCTGATCGGCTTCCTCGCGGCCTGGAGCGATGCCCTGACCAGCCCGCAGATCGCGCGCCAGCTGGGCGGCAACATCACCAGCAGCGTGGCCGTACTGACCGGCCTGACGGCCACCTTCATCTTCGCCAGCCTGGTGCTGCGCCTCCGCCGCCCGGTGGCGCACCTGATCCGCAACCGCGACCTCAAGGACCGCCTTGGCCACCGCGCCGTGCAGGAGACCCTGCGCATCTTCTCCAAGCTCTGGTACCTGCCGATCCTGCTGATGATCCTGGTTTCCGCCATCCACCTGATCGGCGCCGGTGAAGAAAGCCAGAAGGCCCTGCAGAACGCCTTACTGACCACCGTGCTGCTGGTCGCGACGGTGTTCCTCAGCACCACGCTGCAGCATGTGCTGGCCCCGCGCGAAGCGGAGAACGGCCAACAACGGGTGCGTCCTTACAAGGAACTCCTGCGCAGCCTCGCCCATGCGCTGCTGCGGGTGACGATGGCCGTGGCGTTCATCGAACTGCTCGGCCGGATCTGGGGCTTCTCGGTGCTCGATTTCGCCTTGAGCAACAGCCTGGGCAAGGCGATCAGCAATTCGGTGTCGACCATCGGCCTGATCCTGCTGGTGACCTGGTTGCTGTGGGTGGTGCTCGACACCGCGATCCAGGAAGCGCTCAAGCCGCCGGTGGGCCGGCGGGCCTCACGCCAACCCAGCACACGCGTGCGGACCATCCTGCCGATGCTGCGCAACGCGGTGAAAGTGATTCTGATCGTCATCTGCACCATCACCACCATGGCCAACCTCGGCATCAACGTCGCGCCCTTGCTGGCAGGCGCCGGGGTGATCGGCCTGGCCATCGGCTTCGGCTCGCAGCAGTTGGTGCAGGATGTCATCACCGGGCTGTTCATCCTCATCGAGGACACCATTTCCATCGGCGACTGGGTAGTGCTCGACTCCGGCCACGCCGGGACAGTGGAAAGCCTGACCATCCGGACCCTGCGCCTGCGCGACGGCAAGGGCTTCGTGCACTCGGTGCCGTTCGGGCAGATCAAGGCGGTCACCAATCAATCGCGGCAGTTCGCCTACGCCTTCTTTTCGGTGCAGTTCACCTACGACAGCGACGTGGATGCCTCGTTGGGGTTGATCCATGAGGTGGGCCAGTCGATCACCGCCGACCCTTTGCTCAGCATCAATCTGCAGGGGCCGCTGCAGGTGTTCGGGGTCGATCGGATGGACCTCAACGGTTTCGTGCTGACCGCGCAGTTCCGCACCATTTCCGGCGGGCAGTACGCGGTGAGCCGTGCGTTCAACGAGCGCTTGAAGAAGAAGGTCGACCAGACCGACAACGTGCATTTCGCCCAGGTGTATCCGATGCGTCTACCTGGCGTGGACAACCCCGCGCCAGTCTGAGGTACCCGCGACCGATGCCGGCAGGAGACGCAGACCGAGCACCTACCTCGCTCTGCTCAGCCGCGCAGCTAAGCAAGGCGAAGCTGATCAGGCGCTCACGAGGCCGGGCGCTGCACGAACACCAGCGCCTTCAGGCCACCCTCCGGGTCGACGTCGGGAAACTCCGGCGGGTTGTCCAGGCGCTCGACAAACTGCAGCGTGGGCGCGTGCTCGGCCATGCCGTCCAGCAGAAACCGTGGGCCGATGCCCGGATCGTTGACACAGGCCAACACCGTGCCGCCTGGGGTGAGCAGCTCGGGCAGCCGCCGCAGGATCTTGGCGTAATCCTGGGTCAGCACGAAGCTGCCGCGCTGGAAGGTGGGCGGGTCGATGATGATCAGGTCGTAGGGCCCGTACTTGCGCACCTTCCCCCACGACTTGAACAGTTCATGGCCCAGGTACGCCACGCGGGACGGGTCATGGTCGTTCAGGCGGTGGTTGTCGCGCCCGCGTGACAGCGCGGACTTGGCCATGTCGAGGTTGACCACCTGCTCGGCCCCGCCGGCAATGGCGGTCACGGAGAAGCCGCAGGTGTAGGCGAACAGGTTCAGCACGCGCTTGCCCGCAGCGTGCTCGCGCACCCAGCGCCGGCCATGGCGCATGTCGAGGAACAGCCCGGTGTTCTGCCGCACGCCCAGGTCCAGCAGGTAGGTGAGGCCGTCCTCGATCACCTCGCGCTGCGCGCAGGGCTCGCCCAGCAGCCACTGGCCAGGGCTGTCCGGCAGGTAGCGGTGTTGCAGCAGGATCGCCTGGCCGCTCCACTGCGCACCTTCAGCCAGGCGCAGCAGCATGGCTTCGAGCGCGGCCAGCTCAGCGCTCGGCAGCTCGCGGAACAGCGCCACCGACAGCACGCCCTGCAGCCAGTCCACGGTGATCTGCTCCAGCCCCGGCCAGCAGCGCCCACGGCCGTGGAACAGGCGGCGGGTTTCGATGGGCGCCGGGTCAAGGGCGGCTAGCAGGTGCTGTTCAAGGATCTGGATCGGCGAAGTCATGACAGGGCCACAAGCGGAAAACCGCGCATTCTACCGATTTTATCGCCGCACTTCGTGGCTCATCGTGCCTGCGGCCTGGCGCTCGCCGGAGCGAACCACCAGCCCTGCTGCATGCCGGCTGCCGCCACCAGGATCAGGCCCACCCCCAGCCACTGCAAGGCGCCGAGGCGATGGCCGAACGCCAGCCAGTCCACCAGGATCGCCGCGACCGGGTAGATGAACGACAGCGCGCCGGTCAAGGCCGTGGGCAGACGCTGGATGGCGCTGTAGAGCAGCACATACATCACGCCCGTGTGCACCAGCCCCAGGGTCAGCACACTGGCGATGGCGGAGGGGGCCGCCGGCAGCGCGATGGGCATGACCCAAGGCGCCAGCAGCACGCTGCCGGTCACTACCTGTACCAGCGCAATCACCTGCGCCGGTGCAGCGCGCAGGCGCTTGATGATCAGCGCCGCGAGGGCATACAACAGCGCGGCGCCCAAGGCCAGGCTGATGCCCAGCAGGTAGTCGCTGCCCTGCCCTTCACCGTGCGCGGCGACGATGGCGAGCATCCCAAGGAAGGCCACAGCGAGCCAGGTGAGCTTGGCCAGGGTCACCCGCTCGCCGAGAAAGACCCCGGCCAACCCGACCAGCAGGAACGGCTGCAGGTTGTACACCGCCGTGGCGATGGCAATCGAAGCACGTGAATAGGCAGCAAACAGCAGCAGCCAGTTGCCGACGATTGCCACGCCGCTGAGCATGGCCCAGCCCAGCATTGCGCGGGTCATCACACCCGCTCGCAGCTGGCCGAAGCTCGCGCAGATCGCCAGCAGCGCCACGCTGCCGAGCACGCAGCGCCAGAACACCACAGTAAGCACCGGCTCCCCGCTCACCAGCACGAACCAGCCGATGGTGCCGGAAATCAGCATCGCCGCCACCATTTCCAACGAACCTCGACGCACAGACCTGTCCATCGCGTACCTCCCTGAATGAGGGGTTCAGTATGAGCAGCGGCTGCGGCTCGGCTCCAGAAGCCCCTCAAGGCAAAAAGAAGCTGGCGCCTTTACTATCAAGGCGGATTTCACTTTTTACCCTTGGGAGACATTTGATGACCGACGCCATCGACCAGATGCTGATCAACGCCCTGATGCAAGACAGTCGCCGCTCTCTCAAGGCGCTGGCCCAGATCACCGGCCTCTCGGCCCCCAGCGTCAGCGAACGGTTGCGCCGGCTGGAAGAGCGCGGCGTGCTGCGCGGCTTCACCGTCGAGGTCGACCCACGCAGCTTCGGTTACCAGTTGCAGGCCATCGTGCGCATCCGGCCGCTGCCGGGGCGTTTGCAGGAAGTGGAACGGCACATCATCGCGACCCCGCAGTTCACCGACTGCGACAAGGTCACCGGGGAAGACTGTTTCATCGCACGCCTGCAGGTGCGTTCGATGGAGCAGCTCGACACCCTGCTCGACCGCCTCAGTCTGATTGCCGAAAGCAATACCGCCATCATCAAGAAGACTCCAGTGAAGCGCCGGCTGCCGCCGATGGACTAATAATGTGTACAGAAGTCATTCAACAAGTGAATGCGCGCCATTAAATATGTACACATATGTGTAACCATAAGTGGCAAGCCTGTGTCCAATTTCTGGGGGTAACACCTCAGAAAGTGACACTTACACGCTTTTAAAACTTGACCATGAAATCAACTAATTAGGTTTTAGCACTTATTAAAACAGTGAACAATTCTGATATTTTTCCTTCTATTTCAATCGTTTAAAAAATCTTAGCTGTTTTGTCGTCTACTGCCAATTAGCACGCATGAGTGGACTGGCATGGAACTCGCTTCCCTGCACTCGTGTTTTGTATACAACTTCTACAGAACATAAATACAAGAATTCGTAACGCTGCCTTTGAGCAGCCGTTGCGCCCAGAACCCAGTGATGCACACGCTGCACTGACGAGATGGCCGGCCACGCGCCCGCCCGCTCATCGCAGTCCACGCGCATCAGGAGCCTGCCGGAATGAGCACCAGCCTCAACCTTGCCCCTGAACACCCCATCGCCTCCCCGACCCCTCACAGCGCGCCCATCGCCGGGCTGCCGGCAGACCTCGAGCTGAGCCCGCGCCTGCACAACCGCGACCTGGCGCCCACGCGCATGGCCGGGCGCCGCTGGGGCGGCTACAGCATCTTTGCGCTGTGGACCAACGACGTGCACAACATCGCCAACTATTCCTTCGCCATGGGCCTGTTCGCCCTGGGCCTGGGCGGCTGGCAGATCCTCATGTCATTGGCCATCGGCGCGGCGCTGGTGTACTTCTTCATGAACCTGTCTGGCTACATGGGGCAGAAGACCGGGGTGCCCTTCCCGGTCATCAGCCGCATCGCCTTCGGCATTCATGGTGCGCAGATTCCGGCGCTGATCCGGGCAGTGATCGCGATTGCCTGGTTCGGCATCCAGACCTACCTCGCCTCGGTGGTGCTGCGCGTACTGCTCACGGCCGTCTGGCCGCAGGTGGCGGCCTACGATCACAACAGCGTGCTGGGCCTGTCGAGCCTGGGCTGGATGTGTTTCGTGGCGATCTGGCTGGTGCAGTTGGTGATCCTTGCCTACGGCATGGAGATGGTGCGCCGCTACGAAGGCTTCGCCGGGCCGGTGATCCTGCTGACGGTCGCGAGCCTGGCCTGCTACATGTATTTCAAGGCCGATACGCGCATTGCCTGGTCAGTGGCCGAACCACTGACTGGCTATGAGATGTGGCGCAACATCTTTGCCGGCGGTGCCCTGTGGCTGTCGATCTACGGCACGCTGGTGCTCAACTTCTGCGACTTCGCCCGCTCTTCGCCGTGCCGCAAGACCATCCGCGTCGGCAACTTCTGGGGCCTGCCAGTGAACATCCTGGTGTTCGCAGTGATCACCGTGGTGCTCTGCGGCGCGCAGTTCAAGATCAACGGCCAGATCATCGACAGCCCCACGCAGATCGTCGCCAGCATCCCCGAAACGGCCTTCCTGGTCCTGGGCTGCCTGGCGTTCCTGATCGTCACCGTGGCCGTCAACATCATGGCCAACTTCGTCGCCCCGGCCTTCGTGCTCAGCAACCTGGCGCCGCGCCACCTCAACTTCCGCCGCGCCGGCCTGATCAGCGCCACCCTGGCGGTGCTGATCCTGCCGTGGAACCTGTACAACAGCCCGGTGGTGATCGTGTACTTCCTCTCGGGCCTGGGCGCCCTGCTCGGCCCGCTGTACGGGGTGATCATGTCGGACTACTGGCTGCTGCGAAAAGGCTGCATCAACGTGCCGGAGCTCTACAGCGAAAACCCGGCCTGTGCCTACCACTACAGCCGCGGCGTCAATCTACGGGCCGTAGCGGCCTTCGTGCCTGCGGCGTTGCTGTCGATCATTCTCGCGTTGGTTCCACACTTCCACAGCGTTGCACCGTTCTCCTGGTTGATCGGTGCAGGCATCGCCGCTGCGATCTACCTGCTGATCGCACCGCGCCGCTGCCTTTATCAAGACGTCAGCGGCGAGTGCATCGCCGTCGACCACAGCAGTCACTGAGCAAGGATTCAGACATGCGGATTCTCATCGTCAACGTCAACACCACCGAGGCCATCACTGAAGCGATTGCCGAGCAGGCGCGCAGCGTGGCCTCCCCCGGTACCGAGATCGTCGGCCTGACGCCGCGGTTCGGCGCCGAGTCGGTAGAAGGCAACTTCGAAAGCTACCTGGCGGCGATCGCCGTGATGGATCGGGTGCTGAGCTATGACCAGCCCTATGATGCGGTGATTCAGGCCGGTTACGGCGAACACGGGCGCGAGGGCTTGCAGGAGCTGCTCGATGTGCCGGTGGTCGACATCACCGATGCAGCGGCCAGCACGGCCATGTACCTGGGCCACGCCTACTCGGTGGTGACCTCGCTGGACCGCACCGTGCCACTGATCGAAGACCGCCTGAAGCTGTCCGGGCTCTGGGAGCGCTGCGCCTCGGTGCGCGCCAGCGGCCTGGCGGTGCTGGAACTGGAGGCGGATCCGCAGCGTGCGGTCGAGGCCATCGTCGAACAGGCCGAGCGCGCCGTGCGTGACGACAAGGCCGAGGTGATCTGCCTGGGCTGCGGCGGCATGGCCGGGCTCGATGAGCAGATTCGCCAGCGCACTGGCGTGCCGGTGGTCGATGGCGTAAGCGCAGCGGTGACCATTGCCGAATCGCTGGTGCGGTTGGGCTTGAGCACCTCGAAGGTCAGAACCTATGCCACGCCGCGCGCCAAGAAGGTGGTGGGCTGGCCGTTGCGGCCCAATCGCTGATCGGTTGCTGCGCCCACGAAAAAGCGCCGGCATGCCAGTAATGCCAGTCAGTTAAGCGAAAGGGACCGCTTCGCGGTCCATCGCGGCTGAAGCCGCTCCCACAGATTGCACCAGTCTGTGGGAGCGGCCGGTCCGGCGCTCCGGTCAGCCGCGATGGGCTGCAAGGCAGCCCCAATTGCTAAAAAGCGGCTTAACTGACTGGCATTACCGGCATGCCGGCGCTTTTTCGTTGAAGTGCAACACGTGCGTGACTGCCTGGGCTGATCAGCCTGGCGCTCACGCCCGGTGGATCAGGTCGGGCACGCATGCTCGCCGTCATCGAGCCCCTGACGCACGTTACGGCTGAGCAAGCTGGCCTTGCCGTCGTGCCAGGTCAGGGTCAGCACATACAGCGAATCGAAGTCCTCACCACTCCAGTCATCGGTGATGACCCGCTTCTCACCCAGCGCCCTGCCAGCCACCGCGTTGATCAGATCCGGCAGATAACCGTGTGACCATGCGGTGTACACCGTGGCATTGCGGTACTTGTCGCGCATCAGCTCCTTGGCCAGGTCATCGACCTCATTGGCGTCGAAATCGATGTTCACCGGCAGCCCTTGGCTGATTGCGCTGGGGCTGATGGTCATCAAGGGGCGGATATAGCTGTAGCTGCGGTCCTGGCTGCCTTCCTCGACATGCCGGGTCGGGTTGGCGGCGAACACGTAGTCGGCCTTGCCGAAGCGTTCAGGGAGCACGGTGGCCAGGTCGATGGCGCGGTTCAGGCCCTGGCAATTGAGCTGGCCAAGGCCCTCGCCGGGCTTCTCGGCATGGCGCATGAACACCAGCGTCTGGGTGCCGTCGACCGGATCGGCGCGGCTGTCGAGCACTTGCAGCGCGATGGGCACGCTGGCACCGACCAGGGCCAGGCCCAGCAGGAGGTGGCGTCGACGACGGATAAAGGCGGGCAACGTCATAGATCGGGCTCTTGCGGCAAAAGGGACCCCCACGGGCTGGCGCCATGCTGCGTCGCAGGGACAACGGGCGGCGCGGCGGTCAAGCCTTGGGTGGAAGGTCTGAGTGCAAAGACTGCACTTTGTTCCCCACTGCTCACCGCGCAAGCGCAGGATAGAGCGTTCCTGTTGCCGATTTGTGGCAGCTCAATCGTCGCGCGTCAGCACCTGCACCACCTCGATCTCGAAGGTCAACGCCGAGTTCGGCGGGATCTTGCCAACGCTGCGCTCGCCATAACCCAATGCTGCAGGCACTGCCAGCCGGCGCTTGCCACCTTCGCGCATGCCCATCAGGCCCTGGTCGCACCATTTCTCTTAGTGACAACCCGATCATTTTAGGCATTTGTTTACTGTTGCTGGCAATCAGCCGCCATGTACAATGCTATGAGTCGATAGGTCACCAGCTGGCCTACATCACACAGGGACAGGCACATGCAAGACTATAAGTTTCGACTAATTCCATTTCAGAATATGCATTTTTCTGAGGAGGAGGCAGAGGCAAGGTTTGTTGCATGCTTAGAAGATACAAGGGACGGCTTTGGAGAGGCTACTGTAACGCTTGAAGATAGTATTTTATGTATATCTGTAAAAAATAAGAACGAGCTATCAGAAGAGGATTGCTTGAAAAGGTTCAAAGAAATCTTGGTTAACGGTAGTTTGTCATTATCCGCTCAACCTCTTTTCTAAAGTGCTACGTCCCGCCGCCAAAGCTCAGCAACTGAAATATCATTATCTTAACTTGGCAGTGGGTACGTAACCCCTGTGGAGGTTAAGACTTTATTGGGTAGCTCACAATCGCTTGAGCGGATGACAAAAGCATCATCTGATCCCCTGTCAAGCCTGTGTGCGGGAACGCAGAGTACGGAAAATGCCCAGATGATAGATCTATGACCATTTGTTGATCAGTAAGCGAAATTTTTTTAGCGCCTGATGGATAGATTCCTCTCCCTTTCTCGGTAATAGAAAATGCTAATGGATAAAAAGATAGGACGCTAATTACGCATGTGTTTCCCTTGTTCGTAAAGGCAAACATCTTAGCACTAAGGTGGTGACGGTGCGGGTAGAACCAGCAATAGATATCATGGGATTGATCGATCGCTGATTCATCACCCATGACAAACTTTTGCAATGGCGTAAAGTAAGGTGATTCTACGGGTTCTTTTTTGCACTCTTCAACAGTCGTAGCTGATAAGATGTGGCCAATCATTGCACGGCAGAAACTGATTGCATTAAATGGCACTATCACATGGTTTAGCGGATTACTAAGATGAGTGAAGTGCTGACTTACTAATTTGGTTAAGTGCTTATAAACCCGTGCCACTTCTTCATCGTTTTGCCCTAAATAGTTGCTGTTGCATTCGCTGCAAATAGTTTTGAACTTGCTCCCATTTGTAGATTTGATCCCCTTAACCGGAATAGGATTGACACCCATAATCTCCGTCAAATGCACTTGCTCAGTTTTTGTGATGAACACACTGCCCTTGGGTGGCACATGGTCCCAACTCAGCTTTCCATGAGTTCCGCAGATCAAGCAGTAACCTTGCTTTAGTTTGCTGTGCTTCCATCGGTCAGTCAGGTTATTTGCATAGTCTCCCATGATATTACTCTCCGTGGCTGTGGCGTAAGCATGTAGTGAGTTGGTTGATGCCCTCGGCATTTATGTCTATAGCTTTCAGGGCGGTCAGCACATTGTCATGTGTGGTAGTTGATCCTCTCTGGCTCACCCATAAGCTCAATTCTTCGATTGCTGCTCTCATGGCATGCTGGTTGAGCAAGATGAGTTCAACTGCATCCGCTGCTGTCGCTGCTTTGTCATCCATCTGCACGCCCCCTAGGTTCAAGCACATAGCATAGCTGAATTATAATGTAGGAGGTGCAGTCGGCTCAAAACGAGCAACACCTTGTTTTTCTCTCAAAAACCAACCCACCCAAAATCCATAGCCAGTTATCACTTCAGTTCAAATCGTTAGAGGTCGAATAATCCGGCGCTAAATCGCCTGCGCTTAACCCCTGCCAATATTACAAGAATGGGATGACCAAAGGTTTTTTCGAATCCCCCTTTTAGATACAAAGAAACCCCGCCACAGCCCCAAGTAGGGCCATAGCGAGGCTGTTTGAGTGTTGCCTATACCACTCCGAAGGGTAGACGCTCACGCTGCTGCATGAGGCTATTTTTAAGCCGCCTTATCAAAGCTCAGACCAAGGGCCAGCATCAAGCGACGTACCGCTGTTGGTGTCCACTCGCTACCTCGTGAAGTACCAACCCCTTTGCTATTCAGGCAGTCGGCTACTGCTTGCAACGTGGTGAGCTTGTTGTACAGGCACGACTCAAGGTGAGGCTTGATCGTGCTATTGAATGCGGATGCTTTAGCCACAGCTGCCTTGGTCGCTGCACCCTCACCCCCTGTCGCAACACCACGACCTTTCTCAAGTGCCTGTGTACGACGTTCCACCTTGGCAACAGACTCGGCATCACCACACTGAGCGCGACGATTCAAAGCAGCCAGTGCGTCTTTGGTACGTTGGGCGATGAACTCTCGTTCCTGTTCAGCAAGGGCGGCGAACAGGTGGAGTGCGAAGTTGTCGGCGTTGGGCATTGTTGCCACTTTCACATCAACACGTTTCATCAGACCAGCAATGTGTTCAACGTCACGACCTACCCTGTCCAGCTTGGCGACAACGAAGTCAGCATCATGCTCTTTACAAGCAGCGAGAGCCTTAGCACATTCGGGACGATCTGCTGGTGCGATTGTACCGCTGACAGTTTCGATAAACGCGGCTACCACGTTCCACCCATTCGACTTGGCAGCGGTGTCGATGTATTGACGCTGTGCTTCGATACCCAAGCCAGAACGTTCGCCCTTGGTGGTTGAGATTCGAAGGTAAGCGACGACGTTTTTCATTTGAGATTGATTCCTTTCTTGACTGGCTTACCGCCTTGCTAATCCTGTCAATTTTACAGGCTGGACAGACATTTATCAATCCATGAACGTGCAAGCAAGGAACGACAAGATCAAGAAATAAAGAAATTGACAGATTCAAGAAATCAACAACCACTAATCCAAGTAAAAATGCCATCGTCACTCAGCGTATGTGCCTAGCTACCAATGTAAATGGGATTTAATCTCAAATAAGCTGATTAACGTGCTTTCTGTGTGGTTATTCGTCAGGCTGTGAGGGATCACTGGTTGTGATTAACAACAGTACCTAGCACCTGTAGGCAGGATCAGGATTTGAGCCACATACTCATCACATACCGACTAAAATGATAGATACGGCATGGCCGCTATCACCTGTTTCCCCCCTGTACATCTGTCTGTGCTTTTTCGAAGGCTAAAGCCGCGTGCTCAAGATGCACGAGTGCAATCACGCTAGGTCTTCTGCCTAAGATGGGGAGGGGTGAAGATTTGAAAGACTAAAAACGATTGGTAAAGGTGTGCTCGGGGGGATGCACTGCTCACTAGAGGTACTATCTGAGAATGGTGCCAATACTACCCATTAGAGGTATAGGCCAAGTGAGCGATAGCGAATGCTTTTTAGAGGGAAAGGTGAGAGATCACCTGCCTGCTTTTGACCTTATCTTATAGAGTTACTTCTTCGTATGCTAAGCATACAATCTAATACTCTGTAAGCGTAGCTTACAATATACTTCTTCTCTAACATTGAAGGGTTTTTACCCTTCTCTCCCTCTATCTTTGCCCAACCTAACGCTGTGGTCTCCGCCCACAAGATAAAAGCATTATACACAGGCAGCCATTGATCTGTCAACACCAGATTGCGATATTTTATTGTCAGAATACGACATGTGCCAAACCGTGCCAATCATTGCCGCTCATAAGTGACTAATACGTCTAGGAGCGCCTATAAAGCCCGTATAAAACCGTTTTACTCTTCCCCCTAACTTGGGTAGCAGGTAGGGATGAAAATGGTCTTAAAACGCACCACAGAGCCTTATAGGCTATTGCCCATACCGTAGGGCACCATTCTTTCTCGTCTATGGCATCTGCGTACCACAGGTTCAAGATGCTTAATGGCACCGAGGAATGATTTACTAACCCGTGTCAACTGACTAATGGACAGGTTGTCATACTTTTCACACAGGGTGACGTATTTGTCGAAGAGTACACTACACACGGGCATCACATACCACTGATGACCGCGATAGACGTGCTCAATCAGCGTTCGTTCATCGCACGTCACATCATCAAAACCAAGGTGAATATGGTTGCTAGGCCAGTGAAGCACAATTAGATTCATTGTGTATCTGCCAGTGAAAGACTAAACGCCGGTTCCTCATCTTGTGAGCGTGTGCTTGGAAAGCCTTCGGGAATAACCAAGTCTCCAAAGTACTCCTGCGCCTCTTTTTCAGCATCGGCAAGGCGTTTAGCTTTCGCTCGTTCAAGCGTCCTACGCTCTCTATCTTCAGCAGCTTCAATCAGCTGTTGCGTTAGTTTGGTCTTGTACTCATCTAGTTGGATTTGCAGGTGATCCACATACTCCTCTTTTACTTTCACCTTGAGCTCTTCCTTGTCTTTCGCTTGTAATGCTTCAGGCTTAGTCATTGGTACAGAATTGACTAGTTGAGCATGGAAGATAGGCCAGCGACGATCAATTTCGAATCCATCTGCTACGTGTTGACTCACCAACTTTAACCATTCGTGCTCAAGCGCGTGTGTCACTAACACTGTCGAAGCAGACGTGTTTTCATAAGCATGAATAGCAATGCGTAGGCGACGATTGAACTCGTCATCATTCCATGCTGGCGGAGTGCCTTGGATAGTGGTTAATGGTTTTTTACTGTTCGTACTAGTCATCATTGTTGCTCCTTTATCATTTTAATGTGTTTGCGAATCTGAGTTAGAAGTAGCTCTTTGTAACTAGCTTCAGTCATGGCAGGTGGTGTGATCTTTTCTAAGCCCACCAATTCAGCTGTAAGCATTAGATCATCAGGCTCAGCCCGTTGGTTCAGGTTATGAGTTTCACGCTGTGAGCGTCTTTCTAGGGCAGCTAGCAGTCCTCGTACTGTTGGATCAATGGTGCGTTTCATTTGAATTGCTCCATTACCAATGACCTAACATGTTCATTTACGCCTTTTGATTTGCTCTTCATCGCTGCGATTACTAGGCTAGTGTAGGTAAGCGATGGTACCCGAATCTTCACCAATACACTGTTCGCTCGTAACTTGCGTGATTTCTTCGCACGGCAATTATCATTGCACGTCATTGCATCACTACGGCGATGACTAATGCACTCACCACATACATTGCATGCACGTTTCTTATTTTCAATACTCATGGATTCTCCATTACATAGGATTAAAGTCGAACAAAAAAACCCCGTAGACGCTGACCACTGAAGTCAACACCTATGAGGGCTCTTTTGCAAAAGAAAGAAGGGTGTACTAGCTAGAGAAAGAGAGGATAGCTAGCTGGCACACCAAAGGAAGATACAACAGAAATTGTATCTAAGATATACTCATATTTTACTATGAATGAGAATCATTGTCAATACCTGTGACGCTGTTATTTGCTACATTTGATGATCGGGGTAATCGAATGACGTAGGGATAGAGATCAGCTTGTAGCTTCTTCTGAGTATGTATCTAATACCCTGCACTGGGTCTGTGGTGAACTCTCCCCAGTCAGGTGTTTCAGGCACATCAGGAGATATAATAGTTTCATCACCTAGATGAAGAACACGATAACCTAATGTCTCATTGCTCCCAGTCTTACGCTTAATGCCCAAATACTTCCAAGGAAAAACTTCATCAGCAACTTGTATCAACTTATCCCGGTATACCGTGACCACATATCCTGCTTGCCTCAACAATGCACTCAACTGCACAGGATCAGAAATTATCATTCTATCCTCAGTGACAGATGCATTAAATACATTGGACATATCGGCATTTGGTGTTCGCCCCAACACCTCTAGTTCGTCTTCAACTATTTTTCTACGCTCACTGTAGCTAAGAAACTCAGCCTCGACCTCTTTATCATCTACTTTCGCTAGCAATTTAGTAAGACGACTGATTGAAGACGAAAGCGTGTCGTATTCAGTTTTAAGCTCCAGTTTTCTCTTCTCATTGGCTGTCAACTGGATTACTTGGAGGGCTCTATCAACCCAGTGAGTGGCAGTCAATGAATAAACATAGATTACAACTTGATACGGAATAGTCTCAGCATTAACACAACCTGCTGACTTCAGCCTATGGTGCAAACCACATCGCATGTTATTTGGCTTACCATCCTTGTAATGGATGATATAGCTTGAGCCGCACACACCGCATTTGACTAAACCGACAAGGAAATGTTTAGATGTTCGCTCTCTAGGCTTTGTTGCTACTGCCTTCTTTCTCTGTTGTGCTTGGGCGAACAACTCATTGGAAACTACAGGCGGATACACATTAGGAATTTCATTCCAATAACCGATAGTAGTTTTGTTTCTCAACCACGCTTCTACTGTAGGTCCAGAACAGGTTGCCAGTTCGGGAACGCCACTTGCTCTAAGGCGATTAGCAATGGTGGTTTTACCAACACCAGACACGTATAGGGTGAATGCCTGCTCGATGTAAATAGCAATTTCATCTTTCAACTTCCCATCACTGGTTAGCCAGATAGGTGTATGCCGCTTTACCTCACCTGTAGCTTTGGCTTGCTCTCGCCTAATGACATAGCTGGCCTTCGTGCGCTCACTGAGTGACTTGGAGTACCCGTATGCTGCTTGTATCTTGGCTACCAGTAGGAACAAGTGGCCGCTTGCTGCTGAATCATGGGTGTATGTCACCCCATCGTCCAATGTGATGATGGATACACCGGCAGCAAGAATCGGCGTTATCACCTTGTTCAACATGTCGAGCGGGTGAAGCCTACCTGTACGGTCTATCGCTTCTACCAACACAACATCACCCGCTTTAATACTTTCAGCTTTTACAGCCTGTAACAGCTTGGCAAAGCCACCACCTTCATTTACATGCTCACCATGGTAGCCACTACGGCCAAGGTCTTCATAGGTGAGATTTGACTGAGTGTAATCAGGATGTTGTGTAAGCCACTGCGTCACCATCTGCTGCTGACGCTCGGCACTGCTGCCTGTGTTCTGACGGGCACTACTGAAGCGAATGTAGGGAATTGCTGACGGCATGCTGCCTGCTTCCTGCTGCTCTCAAAAACGGCAGGATACAGCCTAGAAAACCTCAGTGTCACCTATTGCAAAGCTGGTCCCAGCCCTTGATCACGCGGCCTGTGCCGATCACGCACTGGAACGGCCTGCCGCGCGACCACGACGAGTCGAACTCGCTGCCGTCGGCCAGCCAACCGGTGTATTGCGTGGTGATCAGCGCGCCCTTGACCACGGCCTTGCCCTGGCCTTCGACGAGGTCGGTGATCTGTACGGTGTCGTTCATCGGGATTCCTCTCGCGCACGGTTGCACACGGATTGGCCGCGGCTCGCCGTGTCAGCGAGCTGCGACCGATCGATCAGGTTCAGCGCAGGGTGATGCGCCAGGCGCGGTGGATGCGGGTGTTGCGGGCAAAATCCGGGTCCAGGCTCTGCGCGGTGATGTCCTCGACGGCGTAACGCTCGCCCAGGTGCTCGTCGAGCTCGAACTTGCGGAAGTTGTTGGAGAAATACAGCACGCCGCCTGGCGCCAGGCGGGCCATGGCCAGGTCGAGCAACTCCACGTGGTCACGCTGCACGTCGAACACCCCTTCCATGCGCTTGGAATTGGAGAAGGTCGGCGGATCGATGAAGATCAGGTCGTAGCTTTCGCTACAGGCCTGCAGCCACGCCATCACGTCGCCCTGCTCCAGGCGGTTGCGCTCGGAGAAACCGTTGAGCGCCAGGTTGCGCCGCGCCCAGTCGAGGTAGGTTTTCGACAGGTCGACGCTGGTGGTGCTGCGCGCGCCGCCCTTGGCCGCGTGTACCGAGGCTGTGGCGGTGTAGCAGAACAGGTTGAGGAAGCGCTTGCCGGCCGCCTCGCGTTGCATGCGCAGGCGCATCGGCCGGTGATCGAGGAACAGGCCGGTGTCGAGGTAGTCGGTGAGGTTGACCAGCAGCTTGACGCCGCCTTCGTGCACCTCCTGGAAACGCCCTTCGGTGGCCTGGCGCTCGTACTGGCGTGTGCCGCTCTGGCGCTCCCGGCGCTTGAGCACCACGCGCTGCGGATCGATACCCAGCGCCTGGGGAATGGCGGCCAGGGCGTCGAGCAGACGGCCCTGAGCTTTTTCCGGGTCGATCGAGCGCGGTGCGGCATATTCCTGCACGTGCACCCAATCTTCGTAAAGGTCGACGGCCAGCGCGTACTCGGGCATGTCGGCATCGTACAGGCGATAGCAACTGACACTCTCGCGGCGGGCCCACTTGCCGAGCTGCTTGAGGTTTTTCAGCAAACGGTTGGCGAACATCTGCGCACCTTCGGACAACCGCGCCGGTTCGTTGACTACAACCGCCGGCTGGCGCGCATCGACCTGCTCATTGTCGGTCACACCCGCGCCCTGCTCGCCCGGGCTGCGCTCAGCCAGGCTGCGCTCAGGCGATCGACGCTCACCGGTGACGAACTGATCAGGTTGCACCTTGAACAGCAGCAACTTGCACGGCAGCGCACCGTTCCAGAAGGCGTACTGCTTGTGGCTGCGCAGGCCCATGCGCTTGCCCAGCTGCGGCGCGCCGGTGAACACCGCCGCGTCCCAGCCCAGGCAAGCCTGGCGCAGACGCTCACCCAGGTTCTGGTAGAGGTACAGCAAGCTGGCTTCATCGCCCAGACGTTCGCCGTACGGCGGGTTGCTGATCACCAGGCCTTTCTGGTTCTGGTCCGGACGCGGCTCGAAGGTGCCGACCTCACCCTGGTAGATCTTCACCCAGCCGCTCAGGCCGGCACGCTCGACGTTGTTGCGGCCCGGCTGGATCAAGCGCGGATCGGCTTCATAGCCGCGAATCCACAGCGGCGGCTTGGCCAGGCCGACCTCGGCGCGAGCCAGGGCCTGGTCGTGCAACTTGCGCCACAGCGCCGGCACATGGCCGAGCCAGGCGCTGAACCCCCAGCGCTCACGCTTGAGGTTGGGCGCGATGTCGGCGGCGATCATGGCGGCTTCGACCAGGAAGGTGCCCACGCCGCACATCGGGTCAGCCAGGGCGCCGCCTTCGGCGGCAATGCGCGGCCAGCCGGAGCGGATCAGCACGGCGGCGGCGAGGTTTTCCTTCAGCGGCGCGGCGCCCTGCTGCAGGCGATAGCCGCGCTGGTGCAGGCTGTGGCCGGAGAGGTCGAGCGAGAGGATCGCCTCGCCACGGTCCAGACGCAGGTGCACGCGCAAGTCCGGATTGAGCTTGTCGATCGAGGGGCGCAGGCCTTCGCGGTTACGCAGCTTGTCGACGATTGCATCCTTGACCTTCAGTGCGCCGAAATGGGTGTTGTCGATGCCCGAGCCATGACCGCTGAACTCCACCGCCAGGGTACCGTCGGCAGCCAGGTGGTCGTGCCACTCGACATCGTGTACGCCGTGATACAGGTCCTCGGCATCACGCATCGAAAAGCGCGCGAGCACCAGCAGCACGCGGTTGGCCAGGCGTGACCAGAGGCACAGACGGTAGGCGGTTTCCATGTCGGCCGAGCCGCGGATGGCCGAGGTGTGCTCGCGCACTTCGGTCAGGCCCAGTTCACGGGCCTCCTCGGCCAGCAAGCCTTCGAGGCCCTTGGGGCAGGTGAGGTAAAGTTCGATGAGGTCCGACATGAGTATTCCAGCGCCTTTTTGGCTAAATGAGCGGCAGGTCGACCGAGGTCCCCACCGAGGTTTTACCCCACGCCCTTGGATGTGAGCGTGCGGTTGGCCTTGCCGGGAAGGCAATGACCGGGCCGCCTGATCGACGCTCCAGGTGAAATCACTGGGAGGATTCGATCGTCAGGCAGTATGGAAAATTTCTGGCAGCAATGGGTTGGCCGTGACCCTTCGTCGCATTGCGTCGCATGGCCATCATCGGCCAAGCAGCGCTGGCCCAATGATCTCAAACGTGGCTAAGCACCTGATCATAGCGGGGTTTGCCACAGATGATGTTGAGTCGCATTTATTTACTTATCCCCCTACATGAGGAAACGTTACCTTCTTATGACAAAACGATCATTCACACCCTGACTTCGTTTGGTTAGAACTGACCTCAGGCCGCACCGCAACGGGGCGGCACTTTCAGCTCGCCACGCCGGCAGCGAGCGCAAACCGGCAGAACGATTCTGCCCGACCTCCGCGAGGTCGACGGGACATTACAGTCAACAAGTGAGGGCAACACCCTATGAGAAGACTTAAGCGTGATCCGTTGGAAAGAGCATTTTCACGTGGCTACCAGTATGGAGTAACCGGTAAATCCCGCGAACTCTGCCCGTTTACGCTGCCCTCCGTGCGCCAGGCATGGATCAACGGTTGGCGCGAGGGCCGTGGTGACAACTGGGATGGCATGACCGGTACCGCCGGTATCCACAGGCTCAACGAACTTCACGCCGTTGGCTGAACGAGGACATTGAATTCGCATCACTTCGAACGCCCCGACCGGGCGTAGGGTTTACACCCAAGGGCCCTTTGCAAGGGCCCTTTTTCATGGCCGGCACTCAGCAGCGCTTGAGCGCAGCGATGGCATCGACCGCCTCGCGGATCAGGCCCGGACCTTTATAGATGAAGCCTGAGTAGATCTGCACCAGGCTGGCCCCCGCCTCGATTTTCTGCGCCGCATGGCGCCCCTCGGTGATACCTCCCGCTGCGATGATCGGCAGCTTGCCGCCCAACTCGCCTGCCAGCACCTTGACGGTGTGCGTGCTCTTGTCCAGCACCGGCGCCCCGGACAAGCCCCCCGCCTCGCCTGCGCAGGGCAGGCCCTCGACGCCTTCACGGCTGAGTGTGGTGTTGGTGGCGATGACCGCATCCATCCCCGACTCAAGCAACGCGGTCGCCACCAGTGCGGTCTCTTCGTCACTCATGTCGGGGGCGATCTTGATGGCCAGCGGCACGCGCTTGCCGTGCGCTGCAGCCAGCTGTTCACGGCGCACCGCCAGGGCATCGAGCAACTGCTTGAGCGAGTCACCGAACTGCAGGGTGCGCAAGCCCGGCGTATTGGGCGAGCTGACATTGACGGTGATGTAACTGGCGTGGGCGTAGACCTTTTCCAGGCAGATCAGGTAATCGTCCTGGGCACGCTCCACTGGGGTATCGAAGTTCTTGCCGATGTTGATCCCGAGCACGCCGGTGTACTTCGCTGCACGCACGCGTGCCAGGAGATGATCGACGCCCAGGTTGTTGAAACCCATGCGGTTGATGATCGCGTTGGCCTCGGGAAGACGAAACAGACGTGGCTTGGGGTTACCTGGCTGCGGGCGCGGCGTCACGGTACCGACTTCGACGAAACCGAAGCCCAACTGCGCAAACCCGTCGATTGCCGTGCCGTTCTTGTCCAGACCCGCTGCCAGGCCGACCGGATTGGCGAAATTCAAGCCCATGACGGTGACCGGGGCGCTCACTGGCTGCATGCAGAGCAGCCCATTGAGCCCAAGACGACCACCGGCACCAATCAGGTCCAGGGACAGGTCGTGGGACGTTTCCGGGGAGAGCTTGAACAGCAGCTGGCGGGCCAGGTTATACATGGGCGGGAAAGACTCGAAATGCGTGGGGGTGGCAATTATAGCCAGCCCAGGGCGCGGGCGACAGGGCCAGGCGCATCACTCGTCAGGCAAGATGCCACTTGATCGGCGACTGGCGACAAGTAGCAAAATATATGCGCGGTAATAAAATATTGCTTATTAACAACTTGAGCACTAATAAAAACCATCCTTCGTGGCCCTTTGTTGCAGGGCAATACTCGTCTCACTGTATCCCTGAAATAGAAAAACCCGGCCGAGGCCGGGTTTTTCATGAAGCGTCAGACCAATTACTTGGCTTGGGCTTCTACTTGTGCTTCTACGCGACGGTTAACAGCGCGACCTTCTTCGGTGGCGTTGTCAGCAACCGGACGGGACTCACCGTAGCCAACCGAATCAACACGGCTGGATTCTACGCCGTACTGCTGGGTCAGGACTTGCTTGACAGCGTTGGCACGACGCTCGGACAGCTTCTGGTTGTAAGCGTCTGGACCCACGGAGTCAGTGTGACCTTCCACGGTGGTGGAAGTTTGTGGGTACTGCTTCATGAAGTCAGCCAGGTTCTTGATGTCGCCGTAGCTGTTAGGCTTGACGACCGACTTGTCGAAGTCGAACTTGACGTCCAGCTCAACACGTACCACTTCGGCAACAGCCGGGCAGCCGTCAGCGTCAACGGTGACGTTGGCTGGGGTGTCTGGGCACTTGTCGACGTTGTCGCAGACGCCGTCGTTGTCGCTGTCGGTGCAGACGTCAGCAACTGGAGCCGGGGTCACTGGAGCTTCTTTGGTTTTTGGGCTGCCACCGAAGTTCAGACCAACGCCAACGCTTGGTGCCCACTCGGTGTCACCTTGGTCGATGTTGTACTGAGCTTCAACGCCGGCACGGGCGTAGAACATGTCAGTGATGTACCACTTGGCACCAGCGCCCAGGTTGGCGAAGGTGGAGTGGTCACGGCCGCCGCGGAAGCTCTGGCCCAGCGACTGATGAGAGAAACCAGCCGACACGTACGGACGGATAGCGTCGTACGGGTTGTTGAAGTGGTAAACGGCGTCCAGGGCGGTGTTCGAGCCCTTGATGTTCTTGCCGTCGTCGCCACGGGCGTTGTGGACTTCGTCGTAGCCCAGACGCAGTTCAACGTCGTCGGTCAGGAAGTAACCGATCGAGCCACCGAACAGGTTGCCGTCGTTTTTGAAATCGCGCTGGCTGTCGAAAAATTCTTTCTTGTAGAAGATTTCGGTTTCAACAGCGCCTTGGCCTTGAGCCATTGCGCCGATCGAGGTAGCAGCGATGAGCGAGCCAATGGCCAAGCCCAAGGTGTTTTTCAGTTTCATCCGTTAGATCCCCATCTGATGGTAGTTAAGCAGTCCCTCCACCATCCGGGTGGGGGCACAACTCGACGGCAAGTCTAGCAGAACTCGCCGGCTGGTTAGAGGTATTTGCGGGCGACTAAGTTTCAGCCATACCTGCAAATTTTTCCCTTAATTTATCGAGTGCGCGCTTGTATCGCATTTTGGTCGCGCTCAGCCCCATGTGCATGATGTCCGCGATCTCCTGAAATTCCAGCTCTGCGACAAATCGCAGCACCAGGATTTCCCGGTCGATCGGGTTGACATGCACCAGCCACATATCCAGTCCGCCTTTTTCTTCGGGCTTGGGAGCCTTGTCCTCGGACGCCTCTTCAATCGGGTCGAGACTCAGGGCATCCATCAGCCGTCGCTTGCGTCGCTCCTTGCGATACTGGGTAATACACTCGTTGTAGGTAATGCTGTAGAGCCAGGTCTTGAATTTCGATTTCCCCTCGAAATTCTTCAACCCGTACAACACCTTCAACATCACTTCCTGACAGACATCATCCGCATCGCGGTCGTTCCCCAAATAACGTGCACAGACGTTGAACAGGGTCCGCTGATAGCGCCGCATGAGTTCCTCATAGGCGCGAGTAACGTGAAAAAGCTCCTCATGCGAGCGCTCCACCAACTCCTCGTCCGTGAGCTCGCGGGGGTCGTAACGCATGGGCAGCGAGTTGACTTTATTCAAAACGAATCTGGCCGACAGTCGGGTCAATGTCGCCGCGGGGCCTTCTGGGCCCGATTTCAGCGGCGGCATACATTAACAGCTTTTCGCCCGTTTAGCGGCGGGTGACGCGCTGCTCGAGCAATTGCCGATTGGAGATCGAAACCAGCTCGCCCTCCTCCGTCAGCACGGTAGTCTTGACCGTGCCAATTTCCTCGATGTGACCCTCTAGCTCGCCAATCTGCACCTGCTGGCCGACTTGAAACAGCTCGCGCACATAGATGCCGGAGAGAATCTGGCTGGCGATATCCCGGCTGCCCAGGCCCATCGCCAAGGCAATGGCCAGACCAACGGTAATCAGCCCGATGACGATGACATGGTTGAGCAGGTCGGTCTTGACCTCAAGCTGGCTGATCGCCACCGAGATGGCGATGATGATCACCAGGCCCTGGGCGATACGCCCAACGCCAGCCGCGTATTCCAGCCCGACGCCTTCGGCGGCGCCGCGCACCAGGCCATTGGCCAACTGCGCCAGCAAGACCCCCGCGAGCATCACCAGACCGGCACCGAACACCTTGGGCAAGTACAAGGCGAGCATGTCGAGGGTGGCCGAGACGCGCTCAAGGCCCAGCGATTCGGCTGCGGACACCAGGAAAATCAGCAGCACGAACCAGTAGACGATCTTGCCGATCAAGGTCGAGATGGGCACCTGGATGCCGGCCCGGCTGAGCAGCTTGGTCAGACCGGTGCCGCTCATCAGCCGGTCGAGACCGAACTTGGCCAGCAATTTCGACAACAAGGTATCGAGCAGCTTGGCGACCACGAACCCCAGCAGCACCACGACCAGTGCGCCGAACAGGTTAGGGATGAAGTTCGCCACTTTAGTCCAGAGGGCGGTCATTGCGGTGACCAGGCTCTGGGTCCAGAGATCGAGTTCCATAATCAATCAGCCTTATCAGCTTTGCTGCCAGCGGCAGGTGTGCGACGCACCGGCGCAACATGCGCCGAGCCATTGTTGAGGGCCACCATGATTGCCTGGCCGCAACGGCCCAGCAGGGTGAACAGATCGCCTGCCCCGACCTGGCGGCTGGCGGTTTTCAGCACGCGACCCAGGCAGGCGGCGTCGTCACGGTCGTGGCCGGACGGCGAGGCCTTGAGCAGGTCGCGCAGGGATTCTTCAAACGGATCGTGCATGGGCACCTCGCGTAATGTGAATCAAAGACGAGAGCGCATGGCAGTGGGTCACATGAAGCTTTTCCATCGATCCGTCACACCCAGCGCAAACGACGGAACAGCCACCACTGCCCCACGGCCAGACCGAGCACTACAAGGCTGGCGAAGATGAAGCCGTTCGGGCTTTCCGACCACGGGATACCGCCAACGTTGATGCCCAGCAGGCCGGTGACGAAGCTCATGGGCAGGAAGATGCAGGTGATGATGCCCAGTCGGTACATGGTGCGGTTCATGCGCTCGTCGCGCTTGCGGTCTTCGCTTTCCAGCACCAGCGCGGCACGCTCGCGGGCCAGCTCCAGCTCCTCGAGATAACGGATCAGGCTGTTGTTGAGCTCGTTCCAGTAGTCGGCGTCGGAGTTGCTGAACCAGCTCCACTTGTGCCGCGACAGCTGCGCGTAGATGTCCCTTTGTGGCGCCAGGAAGCGCCGCAGCGCCGCGGCGCGACGGCGGATCTGCTGCAAGCTGCCCTGGGCCGGGGAGTAACGCTCGTCGGCCTCGACCTTTTCCTCTTCGAGGTCGACCTCTTCGGCAAGATCACTGACCAGCGCCTGAACCTTCTCCGTCAGCAGCTCACCCATGACGACCAGTAACTCGGAGGCCGTTTTCGGCCCGCGCCCTTCGGCCAGTTGCTGGAGAATTTCGTCACTCGCGCGCAGCGGCCGCAGGCGCAGCGAGATGATCCGCTGGGCCTGGGCGAAGATGCGCACCGAAACCATGTCTTCGGGCTCGGCGCCTGGATTGAGATTCACCCCACGCAGGAACAGCAGCAGCTGTTCGTCAGCCAGTGGCAGCAGGCGCGGCCGGGTGTTTTCCTCGAGCAGCAGCTCGCAGGCGAACTCGCTCAGGCCGCTGTCACGCAGCAACCAGCTGCGCGTCTGCGGATGGCTGCGGTCCCAGTGCAACCAGACACTCTGCTCGGGTTGCAGCTGCAGGCTGTCGAGCTCGGTGCGGGCCACGGGCTGCGCACCGCCCTTGCCATCCAGCAGCAAGGCATGCACCAGCCCCCATTGCGCGTTGTCGTCCTCCAACATCGACTCCATCAGGCCGGCTGAATGAGCGGCGAGGCCGACACGATCACACCGTTGTTGTCGGCGTACAGGTATTCACCGGGGTGGAAGGTGACACCGGCGAAGGCCACCACCACGTTCAGCTCGCCCACGCCACGCTTGTCGGTTTTCAGCGGATGGCTGGCCAGCGCCTGGATGCCGACACCGGTCTGCGCCAGCGCATCGACGTCGCGCACGCAACCATAGATCAGCAGGCCTTCCCAACCATTCTTGGCGGCCTTGTCGGCGAGCATGTCACCCAGCAGCGCCCGGCGCAGCGAGCCACCGCCGTCGACCACCAGCACCTTGCCGGTGCCATCGAGGTCGACCTGCTCACGCACCAGCGAGTTGTCCTCGAAGCACTTGAGGGTGACGATCTGGCCACCGAACGAGTCGCGACCGCCGAAGTTGCTGAACATGGGCTCGAGCACACGCACCAGCTCCGGATAGGCATCACACAGGTCGGGGGTAAGGTAATGCTGCATGGCAAACTCCTGTCATTGGCAACGAACGGTAGGGTCTTGCAGGGTCGCGGCCAAGGCTACACCGCCGAGGCCGGTCCGGTCACCCGTGGCGATGCAATGATCTCGGCCTGTGGCACTGCCTGCAACGGATCGCGCAGCCAGCCTTCGACCAATGGCCAGACCTGTGCCTGCGCGGCCTTGCTCACCAGCATGTCGACATGTCCGAACGCTTCAAAGCCCTTGTCTCTGCCCAGACAGAGAAACTGCCTACGCTCACCACCGAGTTGCTCCAGCAGGCGTCGGCAGCTCCAAGCGGGGTCCTGAACATCGGCGGCGCCTGCCACTGCCAGCACCGGCACCTCGACCTCGGCCAACCCAGCCCACCAGTCATTGCCCTTTTCGCCAAAGCGTCCAAACAGGCCATGCCAGCGCAACGCCTCCAGCACCAGGCCGATCGGCTCATCCTCGGGGCCGCGCTTGAGCCGCGAGCCTGAGAGGTGAGCAAAACGCCGCAGCGCCAGGCGAATGCCCCATACCAAGGGCGGGATCTTCAACGGCCAGTAACGCCGGCTGACCTGGGTGCCGAAGAAGGCTGCACTGGCCACCTGGGCAGCCGGGAGGTAACCCCCGCCCAGCGCCGCGGCCAGGGTGATACCGCCCAGCGAATGGCCGATCCAGTGCGGCGCGCGGCCGGCCTGCTCGGCCACGAAAGCGCCGATCAGCGGCAGGTCTTCGCGGGCGTAGTCGGCCACGCGGTTGCCGCGCCACTGCCGGTTGCGGGGCGACAGGCCATGCCCGCGCATTTCCGGAATCCAGACATCGAAACCCGCGCGCGCCAGAAACGCCCCAAGGCCAATACCCTTTGGGGAAAACCAGAAGCGCCGGTTGGAAAAGCTGCCGTGCAGGAGAATTACCGGCACCCCGGCGGGCCCGGCCGCCTCGGCACGGCCCAGTCGGGTCACCGCCAGTTCGACACTAGGGTCGGCCGCGTTGCCGGCCTTGATGCGGTAAACGTCTTCGCTGAGGTCGCCGCGTCGTTCGGCACTGAGCAACGCGACGGGAAAGAGAGCACTGCTGCTTTGCATGGAGGTCAGGCGCACGAAAAAACGCCGAGTATAAATGCATGAACGGGCAAGGCCCACTGCCAATCTGCATTGACAAGGGCCTTGCCCGTTCACGCAAGGTCAGGGCCGAGGGGCGGCTCGCACCGCCCCGAATGGCGGATCAGCCGGCCACTTGCTCTTCGGCCAGGAAGAACCAGG
Organism: Pseudomonas sp.; assembly: GCF_032058845.1. Classification (GTDB taxonomy): domain Bacteria; phylum Pseudomonadota; class Gammaproteobacteria; order Pseudomonadales; family Pseudomonadaceae; genus Aquipseudomonas. Next base: position 58,644 of record NZ_DAMCCR010000003.1, read on the forward strand.
TTTCCAGTACCGAATCCGGGTTCAACGACACGCTCTCGATGCCCTGCTCCATCAGCCACTTGGCCAGGTCCGGGTGGTCCGACGGGCCCTGGCCGCAGATGCCGATGTACTTGCCGGCCTTGTTGCACGCTGCGATGGCGTTGGCCAGCAGCTTCTTCACCGCAGGGTTACGCTCGTCGAACAGGTGGGCAATGATGCCCGAGTCGCGGTCCAGGCCCAGGGTCAGCTGGGTCAGGTCGTTGGAGCCGATGGAGAAGCCGTCGAAGTACTCCAGGAACTCTTCGGCCAGAATGGCGTTGGACGGCAGCTCGCACATCATGATCACGCGCAGGCCATTGTCGCCACGGGCCAGGCCGTTTTCGGCGAGCAGCTCGACCACCTGGCTGGCTTCGCCCAAGGTACGCACGAACGGCACCATGATCTCGACGTTGGTCAGCCCCATCACTTCGCGCACATGCTTGAGCGCACGGCACTCCAGCTCGAAGCAGTCGCGGAACGACTCGCTGATGTAACGCGACGCGCCGCGGAAGCCCAGCATCGGGTTCTCTTCTTCCGGCTCGTAGAGCTTGCCGCCGATCAGGTTGGCGTATTCGTTGGACTTGAAGTCCGACAGGCGCACGATGACCTTCTTCGGGTAGAACGCCGCCGCCAGGGTGCTGATGCCCTCGACCAGCTTGTCGACGTAGAAGCCGACCGGATCGGAATACCCGGCAATACGCTTGTCGACGCTGTCTTTCAAGTCAGCGGGCAGGCCATCGTAGTTGAGCAGCGCCTTGGGGTGCACGCCGATCATGCGGTTGATGATGAATTCCAGACGCGCCAGGCCGACGCCTTCGTTGGGCAGCTGGGCGAAGTCGAAGGCGCGGTCCGGGTTGCCGACGTTCATCATGATCTTGAACGGCAACTCAGGCATGGCGTCGACCGAGTTCTGCCGCACATCGAAGCCCAGCTCACCTTCGAAGATGAAGCCGGTGTCGCCTTCGGCGCAGGAAACGGTGACACCCTGGCCGTCCTTGAGCAGTTGAGTCGCGTTGCCGCAACCCACCACCGCCGGGATGCCCAGCTCACGGGCGATGATCGCCGCGTGGCAGGTGCGCCCGCCGCGGTTGGTGACGATGGCACTGGCGCGCTTCATCACCGGTTCCCAGTCCGGGTCGGTCATGTCGGAGACCAGCACGTCGCCGGGCTGGACCTTGTCCATCTCCGACACGTCCTTGATCACACGTACCTTGCCGGCGCCGATGCGCTGACCGATGGCACGGCCTTCGACCAGCACGGTGCCTTTCTCCTTGAGCAGGTAGCGCTCCATGACATTGGCGCTGGAGCGGCTCTTCACGGTTTCCGGGCGCGCCTGCACGATGTACAGCTGGCCATCGTCACCGTCCTTGGCCCACTCGATGTCCATCGGGCGCTGGTAATGCTGTTCGATGATCATGGCCTGCTTGGCCAGCTCCGACACTTCGGCATCGGTCAGGCAGAAACGCGCCCGCTCTGCACGATCGACATCGACGGTTTTCACCGAGCGACCGGCCTTGGCCTCGTCGCCGTAGATCATCTTGATGGCTTTGCTGCCCAGGTTGCGACGCAGGATCGCCGGACGACCCGCCTGCAAGGTGTTCTTGTGCACGTAGAATTCGTCAGGGTTGACCGCGCCCTGAACCACGGTTTCGCCCAGGCCGTAGGCGCCGGTAATGAATACCACGTCGCGAAAGCCCGATTCGGTGTCGAGGGTGAACATCACACCAGCGGTGCCGGTTTCCGAACGCACCATGCGCTGCACGCCGGCTGACAAGGCGACCAGTTTGTGGTCGAAGCCCTGGTGCACGCGATAGGCGATGGCACGGTCGTTGAACAGCGAGGCGAACACTTCCTTGGCTGCGCGGATCACGTTGTCGACGCCACGGATATTGAGGAAGGTTTCCTGCTGGCCGGCGAACGAGGCATCCGGCAGGTCTTCGGCGGTGGCCGAGGAACGCACGGCCACGGCCATGTGCTCGTTGCCATTGGCCATTGCGGCGAAGGCGGTACGAATTTCGCTGTCCAGGCGCGCCGGGAACTCGGCCTCCATGACCCACTGGCGGATCTGCGCGCCGGTCTGGGTCAGGGCCGGGATGTCGTCGACGTCCAGTGCGTCGAGCGCCGCGTGAATTTTCTCGTTCAGGCCACTCTGCTCAAGGAAATCGCGATACGCCTGAGCCGTCGTGGCAAAGCCGCCCGGCACGGAAACGCCGGCGCCGGCGAGATTGCTGATCATCTCGCCCAGGGATGCGTTCTTGCCCCCTACGTGCTCCACATCATGGACGCCGAGCTTATCGAGGGAAACTACGTACTCTACCAAGGTGATCTCTCCACTAACTGTGTTGGGAAAAGCTCAAAGAGGCGCCGCCAGCCGGTCTGCACTGGCCCGGTCGCTTGTGGCCTGGACTTGCAAAATGAGTAAGAATGCCGGACATCGTGTTCGGTAAACCGAACCTATCATATCCAGAAACATTCAGCAGCTTAAGGCCCCGGGTGCACATGAAACGAACCGCGTTCTTCATCTCCGACGGTACCGGTATCACGGCTGAAACCCTTGGGCAAAGCCTGCTGGCTCAGTTCGATACTATCCCTTTCAACAAATTTACCCGTCCTTATATCGACACCCCCGACAAAGCCCGCGCCATGGTCCAGCAGATCAACATGGCCGCCGAGCGGGATGGCATGCGCCCGATCATCTTCGACACCATCGTCAATCAGGACATCCGCGAGATTCTGGCGACGTCCAATGGCTTCATGATCGACATCTTTTCCTCGTTCCTCTCGCCCCTGGAGCAGGAACTCACCGCCCACTCGTCCTACTCGGTGGGCAAGTCGCATTCGATTGGCGGCAACTCCAATTACATGGAGCGGATCGAGGCGGTGAACTTTGCCCTGGATAACGACGATGGCGCGCGCACGCACTATTACGACAAGGCCGATCTGATCCTGGTCGGCGTCTCGCGTTGCGGGAAGACACCCACCTGCCTTTATATGGCCATGCAATTCGGTATCCGCGCCGCCAACTATCCCTTCACCGAAGATGACATGGAGCGACTGCAGTTGCCGCCGGTGCTGAAGAAGCATCACAGCAAGCTGTTCGGCCTGACCATCGACCCGGACCGACTCACCGCCATCCGCCATGAGCGCAAGCCCAACAGCCGCTATTCGAGTTTCGCCCAGTGCGAGTTCGAGGTGCGGGAAGTCGAGGGGTTGTTCCGCCGCGAGAACATCGCCCATATCAACTCCACGCATTTTTCGGTCGAGGAAATCTCGGCCAAGATCCTGGTGGAAAAAGGCGTCGAGCGCCGCTTCAAATAGCCGCCCAGCCGCGTGCGTGGCGCTGCGCCGCCGCGTGGCGGTGCAGCCGCACACCGTTTCATGACAAGCAGATGACCCACCGGTCATGAACCGCAAAAAACCCTCAACAAAACGCCAGGCATGCCGATAGCGGGGGAAACCTTGCGGATACCTGCCATGCGTAACAACCAGCCGATTACCCAGAGAGAACGGACTTTCCCTGCCCAGCAGCGGTTGATTTCCACCACCAACGCCAAGGGCGTGATCACCTACTGCAACGACGCCTTCGTCGAGATCAGTGGGTTCGCGCGCGATGAACTGATCGGCGCACCGCACAATCTGGTGCGCCACCCGGATGTGCCGTCAGCGGTGTTTGCGCACATGTGGCAGACCCTCAAACAGGGCTTGCCCTGGATGGGCATCGTCAAGAACCGCTGCCAGAACGGTGACCATTACTGGGTCAACGCCTACGTCACGCCGATCTTCGACAACAACCAGGTGGTGGGTTACGAGTCGGTGCGCATCAAGCCCAGCGCCGAGCAGGTGCGCCGCGCTGAAGCGCTGTACCAGCGCCTGAACCAGGGCAAGACCGCTGTTCCGCGGCGCGACCGATGGTTGCCCGTGGTGCAGGACTGGCTGCCGTTCATCCTGATCAGCCAGGTCGCGTTCGTGATCGGTTCGGTGTTCGGTCATGGCCTTGGCTTTGCCCTGGCTGCGGTACTCTCGGTGCCACTGGGCCTGCTGGGCCTGGGCTGGCAACAACGTGGCCTCAAGCGGCTGCTGCGCCTGGCCGAGCAAACCACCTCCGACCCCCTGATCGCACAGATGTACACCGACAGCCGCGGCGTACAAGCGCGTCTGGAGATGGCCATGCTCAGCCAGGATGCACGCATGAAGACCTGCCTGACGCGCCTGCAGGACAGCGCCGAGCACCTGAGTGATCAGGCGCGGCAGTCCGACACCCTGGCACACCAGAGCTCTGCAGGCCTTGAGCGCCAGCGGGTGGAAACCGAGCAGGTCGCCGCGGCCGTCAACCAGATGGCCAGCACCACCCAGGAAGTCGCCAGCCATGTGCAGCGCACGGCGGATGCCACGCAAGAGGCCAATCGCCTGACCAGCCAGGGCCGCACGATCGCCGGCGAAACCCGCGATGCCATCGAGCGCCTGTCCACTGCCGTGGGCGAAACCGGGCGCACCGTGACTCAGTTGGCGCAGGACAGTGACGAGATCGGCGGCGTGGTCGATGTGATCAAGGGCATTGCCGACCAGACCAACCTGCTGGCCTTGAACGCTGCCATCGAAGCGGCACGCGCCGGGGAAATGGGTCGCGGGTTTGCCGTGGTCGCTGATGAAGTGCGTCAGTTGGCGCAGCGCACGGCCGAATCCACCGGGCAGATCCATTCCCTGATCGCCAAGTTGCAGCACACCGCCAATAACGCCGTGCAGACCATGGAAAGTGGGCATCGGCAGGCGCAGGAAGGGGTCGAGCGCGTGATGCAGGCCGATCAGGCACTGGTGGGTATCAGCGAGGCTGTAGCCAACATCACCGACATGACCACGCAGATCGCCGCTGCCACCGAAGAGCAGACTGCCGTGGCTGACGAAATCAGCCGCAACATCAGCACCATCGCCAACCTGGCCGATCAGACCTCGGGCCAGGCGCAGCGCTCGGCGTTGCTCAGCGAGGAACTGACCACCACGGCGGGCACGCAGTACTCGCTGGTCGAGCGCTTCAATCGCTGAACCGCGCAGGCCCTGCACCCGCAGGGCCGACCCGCAGACGCCGTAAGACTATCTACCAATCGAGGGCGATCTGGCTCTGGAACCGGCGCTCGCCTGCCCCCAGCGGGTCATCGAAGCGCAGGCTGTGGGCCAGCAGCTTGAGCGGCTGCTGGTAGTCGTCCTGGCCATTGCGCAGGTCCGGGTAGAACGGATCGTGACGGATCGCTGCGCCCAGCGCTGCCATGTGCACCCGCAACTGATGCGTTTTGCCGGTCACCGGAGACAACCCGTAGCGCCACCATTCACCGTTTTTCTCCAGCACCTGGGCATGGGTTTCGCTGTTGGGCGTCCCGGCCACTTCATGCATGCGAAAGAACGGTTCACCGTGCTCCAGACGGCTGCAATGCACCAGGGGGAACGCGTGTTGCGGCAGGGCAGCGGCAATCGCCTGGTAGCCCTTGTCGATGCGCCGCTCCGGGAACAGGCGTTGGTACAGACCTCGGCTTTGCGGGTTGCAAGAGAACAGCACCAGCCCTGCGGTGTGCCGATCAATACGGTGCAAGGGCACCAGGTGAGGGTTGTCCAGACGCCGGATGAGACGGCGCAGCAACGTCTGCTCCACGTATTCACCCGTGGGCGTGACCGGCAGGAAATGCGGCTTGTCGGCCACGACCAGATGCTCATCCTGAAACAGGATCTGCTCCTGCACCGGGATCGGCTTCTCTTCCGGCACCTCACGAAAATAGTGGATGCGCAAGCCGCGACGATAGGCGTGATCCGCCGTCAACGGCTGACCTTGCGCACTCAGCACACGACCCCGCGCGAAGCGATCGAGCCACTGCTCACGGCTGACGGCCTTGAAATGGTCGCAGAGGCAGTCAAGCACGGTGGGCCAGTCACCCGGTGGCAGGCACAGGGTGCTGGCCTGTAATCGGGCCGGGTCGAAAGAAGAGGTCATGGCAGGTTCTACCGAGTTAAAACGGTGCATTATCCGCCAGGCCTGGCGCTTCAACCAGCCTCGGCTGGCTGTTCACAACGGGCTTTCAACCAGCGCAGCACCTGCACCGGCTCCCAGCGCGTCGGGTCATACAAGGCGTAGACCAGGCCCTCATAGCCCACGACATCCAGCGCACGGTGGTAGCCGGCGCGCTGAAACAGCGCCTCGACCTCGGCAAAACAGGTGTTGAAATGAATCTTGCCAAACGGCGTACGCTCATCGAGCACCAGGCCGTCGACGTGCAACGCCAGTGCGGCGTCACCAACGGACTGAACCGGCATGCGGTTCACGCTGGATTTGAGTTGCTCGACATTGAGCATGGGCCACCCCGATACTGTATTTCCATACAGCATACGAAGCGAGTACCCTACTCGTCAATCGACGGCATCTGCAAGAAAGGCGACCACCTGATCGGTATCGAAGGGCCAGTCGAGTTCGGCGCCGGTATCCGCCCGGCGCAGCACCGGGATACGCAAGGCGAGACGCTCGCAGGTCGCCGGATCATCGATGATATCGACGAGCTCTACCAGCAGGCCGTGATCGACCAACGGCATCAACGAGGCTTCGGCGATCTCGCACAGGTGGCACCCCAGGGTTCCGTAAAGCTGGCATTCGGGCAGCATGGCGTTGTCCTGACACGCTTGAATCGAATGTCCAGTCTAGAACCGTGCGCAGCGCCCTGCACCTGCCTCAGGTCAGCGATATCGTCGATGAATGCCGCATCGCCTGGTTTTACCGGGGTTCGTGACTGAGCGCGATAGTGCAATGGCCGCTTCACCGCGAACCGATTCGGGCCTACGCTATGCACTTGCCTGTCTTCTCGGCGTGCACCTGGCCCATGTGCCAGCGGCACTGAACCTTCGGCCGACACCATCACTCGAAATAGCCACAGACATTTACAGGGAGAGCCTACATGGCCAGCAAATCGGCAAAGACTGCACAAGACATCCTGATGGCTGACTTCCAGGCACTGGTCCGCGACACCGAAAAACTGCTTGCTGACACCGCCAACCTGGCAGGTGATCAGGCAGATGAACTGCGCGAGCAGATCCACGCCCGCCTGGTGCAGGCCCGTGACAGCCTGCACCAGACCAAGGAAGACGTGCGCGAGCGCGGCCAGGAAGCGTTGGCTACCGCTGAGCAGTATGTGCAGGACAAACCCTGGCACGCCGTGGGCATCGCTGCAGGCGTCGGCCTGCTGATCGGCCTGCTGGCCAATCGTCGCTGAGGACGCACTCATGGATAAGGACGCCATCGGTTCCGTCGCCACAGGCAAACGCCTGGGCGCGGCGGTGCTCGGGCTGTTGCACAGCCATGTCGAACTGCTCGGCATAGAGCTTCAGGAACAGAAGGCCCGCAGCCTGCGGCTGTTGCTGTTCGCAGGCTTCGCACTGGTTTTCGGGCTGTTGCTGCTGTCGGCGTTGTCAGGCCTGCTGCTGGTACTGGTCTGGGATACCTACCGTCTGGCAGGTATCATCGGTCTCTGCGTGTTCTACGCGCTGGCGGCGGTATTCTGCGCAATGCGCCTGAAATCGGCTGTTTTTGACGAATCATCACCTTTCAGCGCCACGCTCGAAGAGCTGGCCAAGGACCGGGAGCGCCTGTTGCCATGAGCCTGCCTCAAATGCCAACCAGCCGGGATCCTCGGGAAATGCGCAAGGCGCTATTGCGTCTGCGCATGGAAATGCATCGCCAGGAGATGCGCCTGGAGGCCTCGCAGTTGTTCGATCCGGTGCGCCGCTTGCGCAACATGGGCAGCAGCGTGCAGCACGGTCTCGATGGGCGCCGACTGTCCTTCTGGAACCTGGCAGCGGTAGTCGCCATGGGCTTCATCACCGGCAAAGGTGTACGTGGTGGTGGCCTCTCCCGCCTGGCGGGCCTGAGCGGCAGCGTGGTGCCGCTGATTCGAGTGTTCCTCGAAAGCCGCCGGCGCTAAGTCAGCCCTGCAAGGCAGTCGCACTGGCTGTCTTGCGTTACCCTGCCCTGCCTGTCCGCCCGCCTTGCGCGGGCGTGCCTGGCGATTGCCGTCTATTACTCCACACGACGGAGCACTGTCCTTGGATTGGCACACCCTGCTGAACCGCGAGCGTCTGGGCAAAACCCATTCGAGCCCGCAGGAAATGGGCCGCAGCCCGTTTCACAAAGACCACGACCGGATCATCTTCTCAGGGGCTTTTCGTCGCCTGGGGCGCAAGACCCAGGTTCATCCGCCCTACAGCAACGACCACATTCATACCCGCCTGACCCACTCGCTGGAAGTCAGCTGTGTCGGTCGCTCGCTGGGCATGCGCGTGGGCGAGACCTTGCGCGGCGCCCTGCCTGACTGGTGCGAGCCGAATGACATGGGCATGATCGTGCAGTCGGCCTGCCTGGCCCACGACATCGGCAACCCACCGTTCGGTCATTCCGGTGAAGACGCCATTCGCTACTGGTTCCAGCAAGCTGCCGGGCGCGGCTGGCTTGATGACATGGACCACGACCAGCGCGCAGACTTTCTCAACTTCGAGGGCAATGCCCAGGGCTTTCGGGTACTGACGCAACTGGAATATCACCAGTTCGACGGCGGTATGCGCCTGACCTACGCCACCCTCGGAACCTACCTCAAATACCCGTGGAGCGCTCGACACGCCGACGCCATGGGCTACAAGAAGCACAAGATGGGCTGTTACCAGACCGAGCTGCCTCTGCTGCATCAGATCGCCAGCAAGCTGGGGCTGCCGCAGCTTGATGAACAGCGCTGGGCACGCCACCCGCTGGTCTATCTCATGGAGGCTGCGGACGACATCTGCTACGCCTTGATCGACCTCGAAGACGGTCTGGAAATGGACCTGTTGCAATATGCCGAAGTCGAAGCGCTGCTGCTGGATCTGGTCGGCGACGACCTGCCCGACACCTATCGCCAGCTCGGCCCGGACGATTCGCGGCGGCGCAAGCTGGCGATCCTGCGCGGCAAAGCCATCGAGCACCTGACCAATGCGGCAGCCGATGCGTTCGTGGAACAGCAGCAGGCGCTGCTGGCCGGCGCGCTGGAGGGCGACCTGGTGGAGCACATGCACGGGCCCGCCAAGCGTTGCGTGCTGCAAGCCAAGGACATGGCGCGCAAGAAGATCTTTCAGGACAAACGCAAGACCCTGCACGAGATCGGCGCCTACACCACCCTGGAAGTGCTCCTCAATGCCTTCTGCACCGCCGCGCTCGAGCAACAGGGCGGGCGCAGCCCGTCATTCAAGAGCCGCCGCGTGCTCGACCTGCTCGGCAACCATGCGCCTGACCCCAGCGCGTCGCTACACAGCGCGTTCCTGCGGATGATCGACTTCATTGCCGGCATGACCGACAGTTTTGCCAGCGAGATGGCGCGTGAGATGACCGGACGCTCCAGCCCGACCTGACTGCAACGCGCCGGAAACTTGGAGAATCCTCCGGCGCCTTAGGAACGGTCCTACAAGTTAAACAGAATAGATAAACAAACGCCGAAATCGAACATGACTAGCAACGTTGCATGTATTGACACGCCGGAATTTATAACCGGCGTGTAGCTAGACTTCTTCTTCATTGTAGGTAATTTCCTATATCCACGGGATTGCTCCAACTACCGTGTGCGACTTACGCCATCTAGGCTAAGGTGCCGGCTGCCTATCTTCTTGATGCATGGAAAGCCGAATATGCACTCTGTATTTATCGTGGACGATCACCCTGTCATTCGCCTGGCCGTTCGTATGTTGCTGGAGAACCAGAACTACAAGATCGTGGGCGAATCAGATAATGGCGTGGACGCCATGCAAATGGTCCGCGAAGCCAGACCCGACCTGGTCATTCTCGACATCAGCATCCCCAAGCTTGACGGCCTCGAAGTTCTGTCACGGCTGCAAAGCATGGGCTTGCCGTTGAAGGTGCTGGTACTCACCGCGCAATCACCCGCATTGTTCGCATTGCGCTGCATGCAGTCGGGCGCTTCTGGCTATGTCTGCAAACAGGAAGAGTTGGGCGAATTGCTCAGCGCGATCAAGGCTGTACTGTCTGGTTACAACTATTTCCCCAATCAGGCACTTACACAAACCACGCACGAAGACAACAGTGATCTGGAACGTTTCCGTCTGATCAATGATCGGGAATTGATGGTGCTGCAATTATTTGCCCAGGGCCGTAGTAACAAGGATATAGCCCGAGGCATGTTCTTGAGCAACAAGACTGTCAGCACCTACAAGAAACGCCTGATGCAAAAACTGCAGGTGGAAACGCTGGTCGAGCTGATCGACATTGCCAAACGCAACGCGCTCGTCTGAAGAGCCAGCATGAGCAAGTACCTTGCCGGGCTCTTTCTAGCACTTGTCTTCACCTCTCTGGCCAGCCATGCCCAGGAGTCGCCGGCCGGCGCCCACAGCTACCTGTTGCTGAGCCGTGCCAGTGCGCAAGCGGCCGACCTGCCGCTCACTCCACAGCAGCGTCGCTGGATCAGCAACCGGCAACGGCTGGTCGTCGGCACCACTGCGCCTGACAACCCGCCCTTCGACATCACCCTCGGCGGGCGCGAGTATCAGGGGCTCACTGCCGACTACGTAGGCCTGATCGGCAGCGCCCTGGGCCTGCCGGTGGAAATTCTGCGGCTGCCCACCCGCCAGGCAGCCATCGATGCGCTCAAGCGCGGCCAGATAGACCTGCTCGGCAGCGCCAACGGCTACGAGGCTGCGGCGGCCGGGCTGGTCCTGTCCCAGCCTTATGCCTTCGACCGGACGGTACTGGTCACGCGCGAAGACGAAACCCGTCCACTGGACATGGACCTCGACGGCATGCGCCTGAGTACCCTCTACCATTACCTGCCGGCCTCGGAAATTCGCGCCGCGTACCCCCGGGCGCAGGTCCAGACGTACGAGTCCACCACTCAGGCATTGAACGCCGTAGCGTTCGACCAGGCCGACGTGTTCATCGGCGATATCATTTCCACTCATTACCAGCTCAATCAGGGGCACCTGCCCCGCCTGCGCATGGCCAACTTCGGCAAACATGAAATGGTAGGCTTCAGCTTTGCCATCCGGCAGAACGAGATGCAGTTGCTGGAGCTGGTCAATGCCACCCTCGAAAGCGTGCCGGCGTCCACGCGCGGCGAGATTTCCCGGCGCTGGGGGGCCGGTAGCGACACCCTGCTCACCGACCGCAAGTTGCAACTGTCACAACGCGAGAATCGCTGGCTGCGAGACAACCCCGAAATGCGCGTATCGGTGAACGAGAATGCCGCGCCGCTCTCGTTCCTCGACAACAACGGCCATCTGCGCGGCATCACTGCCGACCTCCTGGAATTGATCCGTTTGCGCACCGGGCTGCGCTTCAGGGTTCAGCGCGCCGGTGACATCACCAGCATGATCACCGACCTGCAGAACGGCACCACCGACATCATCGCCACCTTTGCCCCCGACGAGGGCAATGGGACGAGCCTGACCATCTCCCGCCCTTACCTTGAAACCTCGCATGTCATGGTCACCCGCAGCGGGATCGACCAACCCGCAACCCTTGATCAGCTCCGTGGCAAACGGGTCGCGCTGTCCAGCCATGGCAGGATTGCCAGCCTCCTGGCCACGACGTATCCCGACATCGTCCTGGTGCCGACCAAGAGCCCGTCCCATTCAGTAGCGCTGCTCAACAGCGGTGCGGTCGATGCCATCGTTACCACCCTGATCGACGCCAACCACGCGCTGACGGCCAACAACAATCTGGCCATCCGCACAACGGTCAGCAGCGAGCCCGCCAGCTTCGCCATGGCAACGGCCCCCCACGCTGGAGAGCTGGCGTCGATCCTCGACAAGGCGCTGATGAGCATCACGCCCGAAGAACTGGGCGTCATCCATAGCCGCTGGCGCAGCTACAGCCTGTTCGACGATGCTCAATGGCCGCTGTACCGCCGGATCATCTTGCAGGTGGTGCTGGCCATCGCCGTGCTGCTGGTGCTGGCCCTGCTCTGGAATGCGCGCCTGCGGCGGCAGATCAAGCAGCGGCAGGTGGCCGAGCGCGCGCTCAATGATCAGCTGGAATTCATGCGCGCGCTGCTCAATGGCACCCCCCACCCCATGTACGTGCGCGATCGCGAAGGGCGACTGCAAAGCTGCAATGAAAGCTACCTGGTAGCGCTCAACGTCACGGCCGAGGCTGTACTGGGCAAGCGTCTGGAAGACAGCGCCATCAAAGACTGCGCCTACACCCGGCAGATCCAGGACGATTATCGGACTGTGATGAATCAGGGCAAGCCGCTGATTCTCGACCGCTCCATGCGCTTGAACGAAGAAGAGCGGACGCTGTATCACTGGGTGCTGCCCTACCGCGACTCGCTCGGAGAGATGCAAGGGATCATCGGCGGCTGGATCGACATCAGTGACCGGCGCAAACTGGTTCAGGACCTGCGCCTGGCCAAACAGCAGGCCGATGACGCCAACCGTGCCAAAAGTACCTTCCTGGCCACTATCAGCCACGAGATTCGCACCCCCATGAACGCGGTGATCGGCATGCTCGAACTGGCGCTGCGCCGGGCAGACGAAGGGGAGCTCGACCGCCCGGCCATCGAGGTAGCGCACCAGTCGGCCAAAGACCTGCTGGGCCTGATCGGTGACATCCTGGACGTCGTGCGGATCGAGTCCGGGCATCTGTCGCTCAACCCTGAGGCCGTCAATCCCATCGAACTCGTGGAATCGGTCGGCCGGGTATTCGATGGTCTCGCACGAGAGAAGGGCCTGGCGCTCAGGGTCGTGATCGCACCCGATGCAGGGTGTCATGCACGGCTCGACCCACTGCGTTTCAAGCAGGTGCTGTCCAACCTGGTGAGCAACGCCATCAAGTTCACCGAGCAGGGCCAGGTGCGCATCTGTGTGGCCGTGCGCGATTACACCTCGAGCGGCACGGCGGTGCTCGACCTGGAAGTGCACGACACCGGGATCGGCATCAGCGACGACGACCTCAAGCGCCTGTTCTGCCCGTTCGGCCAAGTCAATCCGGACAGCCAGCAGGCGCGCAACGGTACCGGCCTGGGGCTGGTCATCAGCCGCAACCTGTGTGAAATGATGGGCGGCAGTCTAGGGCTCGAGAGCCTGCAGGGTGTCGGCACCCGGGTACGCCTGCAGATGCCTTTGCAGTTGACCGCGCCGCCGCCAGCGCCGGCGGTGCATGAAGATCGCTGCCCACCGCTGGATCAGCAACTGCAGGTCATGGTCATCGACGATCACCCGGCCAACCTGATGCTCATGGCTCAGCAGTTGAGTGTATTGGGCTTGCACCATCAGCGTGCCTGCGATGGCCGCGAAGCACTGAACAACTGGCGCGATCGCCATTTCGATGTCCTGATCCTCGATTGCAACATGCCGCACATGAACGGCTATCAATTGGCGCGCATCGTGCGCGCCGAAGAGCAACTGTACAGCCGGACACCGTGCACCATCATCGGCTACACCGCCAACGCCCAGCCCGAAGCGCGTCAGCAATGCCTGGACGCCGGCATGGATGACTGCCTGCTCAAGCCGATTTCGCTATCGACCCTGCGTCAGCGCCTTTCAAGCATCCGTCGCGCAGGTGCGCTACCGATGCCGCGTCCGCGCCCGTTCGACCTGAGCGGCTTGCGCGCCGTGGTGGGTGACAGCCTGAGCGACCGCGAACGCTTGCTGCAGACCCTGAAGACCAGCCTGCAACAAGACCTGCGTATCCTCATGCAGATCGATCCTGACGAGGCTCCGCAAGCCGTCGCAGACCAGGCCCACAAGATTCTCAGCGCCGCGCGCATGCTTGAAGCGCATCCGCTGATGGCGGCCTGCGAGACCTTTCATACACCCGACCACCCCCTACCCCTGCGGCAACGACGCCAACGTCTGGCGCGGCATATGCGCCGGGTGGAGAAGGCATTGGAGAAGGAGCTTCGATGAGGGTGACGCAAGCGTCACGCCGCAGGCGGCTGGGCCGGCTCGCGACAACCTGCCCTGTGCAACCGACAGCAACTACCCAAGCGACCGATCACTACCCCTGACAGCGGACAGGCACTGAAACCTGTTAGCTGATAGACTGCGCGCCGTAATTACTCTGAGGATTTATTGATGGCCACTAACCGCTCCCGCCGCCTGCGCAAAAAACTGTGTGTAGACGAGTTCCAGGAATTGGGCTTCGAGCTGAACCTGGGCTTCAAGGAAGACTTGGCTGATGACGCAATCGATGCATTCCTCGACGCGTTCCTGACAGAAGCGATGGATGCCAATGGCCTGGATTACGTCGGCGGCGACGATTTCGGCCTGGTCTGCAAAGCCGAGCGCGGCTCGGTGACCGAAGAGCAGCGTGCAGCCGTCGAAGGCTGGCTCAAAGGCCGCGGCGAACTGACCAAGGTTGAAGTCAGCCCTCTGCTTGACGCCTGGTACCCGGAAACGCCGATCAACACTGCCCAGTGATTGCGTTCAGCCAACATGGCTGACGGCGAGACCCCGAAAACCACCTCATCGAGGTGGTTTTTTTCGTTTGGAGATCGTGCGGACTCGATGAGCCGCGCCGCACGCTGACGCGGCATGCCGATCTGCCCAATTCACCCGGTGGCAAGCTTCACGCTGCAGGCAGCCCACCGAGTGACCTGCCGCCTCGAAAACGTTGCAGCACACGAGAACGCTTTTGTCTCAAACCTGGTCCAACTGACCTACGCTTGGGGCATAATGCCCACGCTGTCTTCACGGGGCCATCATCTTGTACAGCCCCTCCTGCTTCACGCCTTTCATGCGCAGGATTGCCGTTCTCATGATCAAAACGCTACGCCCTCTGCTGCTCGCCGGCCTGTTGCTGCCGGTCGCCCTCTCCAGCCACGCGGCCGCTGTCGGTTCCACGCTGTCACCCAAGGTGCAGCAGGCTCTCAAGACCAACAAACTGCAGGATTCGGCGTTGTCGCTCGTACTGGTGCCATTGGACGGCCCCGGTACAGCGACCGTGTTCAATGCCGATGTGTCAGTCAACCCTGCCTCGACCATGAAGCTGGTCACCACCTACGCCGCACTGGAGCTGCTCGGGCCCACCTACCAGTGGAAGACCGAGTTCTATACCGACGGCACCCTGAGCAACGGTGTGCTCAACGGTAACCTGTACCTCAAAGGGGGCGGTGATCCCAAGCTGAACATGGAAAAGCTGTGGCTGCTGATGCGCGATCTGCGCGCCAACGGCGTGCAGACCATCACCGGTGACCTGGTGCTTGATCGCAGCCATTTCGTACAGCCCAACCTGCCCGAATTCAATGACGATGGCGGCGACGTGAACAAGCCGTTCCTGGTCAAGCCCGACTCGCTGCTGGTCAACCTCAAGGCCCTGCGCTTCGTCGCCCGCAACGACGGCGGCAAGGTGACGGTGTCGGTAGAACCGCCGATAGCCAGCATCCGCATCGACAACCAGGTCAAGGCCGTGGCGTCCAAGCAGTGCAGCGGTGAGGTGCGCTACAACCCGGTGCCGCAAGCCGACGGCATGAGTGTCGTGGTCAGTGGCCAGTTGGGCGATGGCTGCAACTCGCAGACCTACCTGTCGCTGCTCGATCACCCGACTTACGCCGCAGGCGCGGTTCGGGCCATCTGGAATGAACTGGGCGGCACCCTGCAAGGCCGTGACCGGATCGAGAACGTGCCCAAGACTGCCCGCTTGCTGGCGCGCGCGTTTTCGCCAGACCTGGTCGAAGTCATCCGCGACATCAACAAATACAGCAACAACACCATGGCCCAGCAGCTGTTCCTGAGCATCGGCGCGCGTTTTCGCACCGACGCCGACGGCGACGATGCTCGCGCTGCGCAGCGTGTGATCCGACAATGGATGGCCAAGAAAGGCATCACCTCACCGCACCTGGTAATGGAAAACGGCTCAGGACTGTCTCGTGCCGAACGGGTCAGCGCACGGGAAATGGCCATGCTCCTGCAGGCGGCCTGGAAAAGCCCGTTCGCTGCGGAGTTCATGAGTTCGATGCCACTGGTCGGCATGGACGGGACCATGCGCAAACGCCTGAAAACCACGGCGCTGCGCGGTGAAGGCCACATCAAGACCGGCACGCTGAATACCGTGCGCGCCATCGCCGGCTTTACCCGCGACAGTAACGGCAAGACCTGGGCGGTCTCGGCGATTCTCAACGATCCGCGACCCTGGGGCGCGGCGTCGATCCTCGACCAGGTGCTGCTCGATGTGTACCAGCAACCCAAACTCGTCAACACCAGCGTGAATCTTGCGCAGTGATGGCCAGGCGGCGCCTGTCTCACAGGCGCCAGCACGTTCGGGTTACTGCGCGAACGCCTTGCCCAACCCACCCGGCACACCGCTGCTGTCGGTTTCCTGCCACGGTCCTTCGGGGTTCACCGACCAGCTCCAGCCGTTGTTCCAGCGGTAATACGTGCGCTGGCGGTAGAAGGTATTGGACTGTTTCTCCAGTACGTACACGCCCATTTTCGGGTCCCAATGGCTGGCGCCACCGGGCGGCGGTGCGAAACTGGCCGAGGTCCGCGGCATGGGTTTGGGTGCCTGCGCCGGCTGGCCAGGCTTGGGTGCGCCGGGCTGCGGACCGGGCAACGGTTTGACCACCGGGCCTTTGGCCGGCGGCGGGGTCTCGAGCGGCGGCGTGGGTTGCTCGACCGGGCGATGGACCGTACAGGCACCCAATCCAAGGGCCAGGGCGAGTACGGTCAGGCGGGCAATGCTGTTCATGGCGCGGTGTCTCACGAATCGGGGCTGTCGATGATCAGGTGCTGGATGGCCTGGGTATCGCTCGCCACTGGCGCGCTCTGCCCGATCCACTCGCCCTGAGTGGGCTGCCCGCTTCGAGAAACGCGAGCTACCAGTTGGACTTGACCCGCATCGGACAGTTTCATCTGTGCCACCATGGCATCGGCGTCGGACAACACCACCTCGATGGGCAACTGCGCCACCGTGACTCGCTTGGCCGCCAATGGCATGCCTGGCCCCTGGCTGGCGCGGGCGAAGATGAACACGGTGTCTTCGGCGCGGACCTTGTTTTTCAGTGCAGCCGCCAGTTCCACCCGCACCTTCAAGCCCACCTTCGCCTCAGGTGTCGCGCCGCCGGCGCGCAGCTTGTCGGCGGCACGGTCGATCCCGCCTTGCAGCGCAGCGCGGGAGCTGTCCTCGGCGGGCAGTTGGGCCAGCAGACGCTGCCAGAAGCCGATGGCTTCCTGATAGCGCTCACCCTCGAAGGCGGCAATGCCCAGCAGGCCGAGGCTGGTCACCTCGTTCGGGTCGCTCTTCAAGGCCTCGTCGGTCAGGGCCTGGAGTTGCGGGCTCCACTGTTTGTCCTGAGCGAAATACAGCGCCTGGGCCCATTGCCCGAGCAGCTCGGGTTGGCGCCCGGCCAGCGCCACGGCGCGTGCATAGACCTTGGCAGCGTCGGCCGGCCGTTGATCGGCCATGTAGGCGCGGCCCAGGAAATACAGGCTTTCAGCCGAATCGGGCTGGGCCTGAACGGCGCGCTCCAGGCGCTGGGTCATCTCGGCCATGGTTGCCGGCGGCTTGGCGAACTCCTGGGTCAGGCGCACCTGGTCGGCCGCACCGAAGTGCAGATACAGCGCCAACGCCGCCACCGGCAGAAGCACGGCCAGGGTCACCGGCAGGGCGAGGCCGAGCCTGCGCGTGGCACCAGGCTCGGCCGAGGCTGTATCGGCCAGCAACTCGCGCGCCGCTTCGGCGCGGCCCTGCCGCAACTGCTCGGCATCGAGCACCCCGGCCTGCGCCTGGCCGGTCAGCTCGGCGACGCGTTCTTGATACAGCGCTACGTTAAGCGCCGTGCGGTCTTCTTCCTGCTGCTGGCGGTGGCCGCGCAGGGTGGGGATCAACAGGAACGCGAGCGCTGCCAGCAGCAGCAGCCCGGCACCGAGCCAGAATTCAGTCATGGGGATGGTCTTTTTCCAACAGCGTGGCCAGCCGCGCGCGCTCGGCGGGTGAAAGGTCGGCGCCGGCGGCAGGCGCCGCAATGCGACGACGGCGAACGATCACCGCGAGCACTGCGAAACCGCCTAGCAACAACAGCCCAGGCCCGAACCACAGCAGCCAGGTGCGGGCGTTCAAGGCCGGTTTGTAACGGACGAAGTCGCCATAGCGATCGACCATGAAATCGACGATCTGCTGGTTGCTCCTGCCCTCGCCCAGCATGCGGAAGATTTCCCGGCGCAGGTCGGCGGCAATCGGCGCATTGGAGTCGGCGATGTCCTGGTTCTGGCACTTCGGGCAGCGCAGTTCCTTGGTCAGTTGCTGGTAGCGATCACGCTCGGCCTGGTCGCGGAACTGATACGTGTCGATCGCGGCCTGCACACCGCCACTGATGAGCAGGCCTAGCACTGCGGCGCTGAGCCAACGCTTCATGGTTTCGCCTCATCGACCAGTTGCTGGTAGCGCGGTGCAAGCTGCTCGCGCCACACGGTCGCATCGACCACACCCACATGCTTGAAGCGGATGATGCCCCGGGCGTCGATCAGGAAGGTCTCGGGCGCGCCATAGACGCCAAGGTCGAGCCCCAGGGTGCCCTGCTCGTCACTGATGTCGAGCTGGTACGGGTTGTGGAAGTCGGCCAGCCACTTCCGGGCAGCGGCGTTGTCGTCCTTGTAGTTGATGCCATGGATGACCACGCCTTGTTCGGCGAGCTGGTTCAGGTAAGGGTGTTCAACCTTGCAGGACGGACACCAGGTGCCCCACACATTGACCAGCGCCGCCCGCCCTTGCAGGTCACGTTCGGTCAGGGGCTGGCCGCCTTGCACGGCACTCAGCGAAAACGCCGGGAACGGCTTGCCGATCATCGCGGACGGCAGGTCATCAGGCTTGAGGAACAACCCCTTGTAAAGAAACACCGCCAGCAGCAGGAATGCCGCCAGCGGAATCAACATCATCCAGCGTTTCATGCACGTGCTCCCGCTACGCCCAACACCTCTCGCACCCGCGTTCTGACCTTGACCCGATAACGCCGGTCAAGCGCCGCCAGTACGCCGCCCAGCCCGGTCAGCAAACCGCCCAGCCAGATCCAGCGTACATAGGGCTTGATGTGCACGCGCACGGCCCAGGCGCCATCGCCCAGTGGTTCACCGAGGGCCACGTAGAGATCACGGGTGAAGCCTGCATCGATACCGGCTTCGGTCATCATCGACTGCTGCACGGTGTACAGGCGTTTTTCCGGATGCAGCACCGACACCTCGCGACCCTCGCGCGACACACGTACCGTGCCTTTGTCGGAAATGAAATTGGGCCCCTCGAAGTGCCTGGCGCCTTCGAAGAGGAAGTGATAGCCGCCCAGCTCGACGGTCTCGCCGGGTGCCATGCGCAGGTCGCGCTCGGCACTGTTGTTGCTCGACAGCACCACCCCCAGCGCGCACACCACCAGGCCCAGGTGGGCAAGCTGCATGCCCCAGTAGCTGCGGGTCAGGCCGGTCACACCCCTGACCAGGCCCTTGTGGCGAGTCTTGTCGAACAGGTCACGGACACCGGCCAGCAACACCCACGCGCCGAGGGCAAAGGTGGTCAGCACCTGCCAGTCGAAGTCGTCGACCAGCCAGCCCGCCAGGGGCGCCGCCAGTGCAGTGCCGATCAGCACGGGCTTGAGCATGCTCACCAGCCACTGGCCTGGCGTATCTTTCCAGCGCACCAGTACGCCCACGCCGAGTACCAGCATCAGCAGCGCCATCAATGGCAGGAACAAGGCATCGAAATACGGCGGGCCGACCGACAGCTTGGCGCCGGTCAGGGCATCGAGAATGAGTGGGTACAGCGTACCGAGCAGGATCATCGAGGCGGCGACGACCAGCACCAGGTTATTGGCCAGCAGCAGGGTTTCGCGCGACCACAGGGCAAAGCCCACCTGGCTCTTGACCACGGGCGCGCGCCAGGCGAACAACGCCAGCGAGCCGCCCACCACCATCAGCAGGAAGATCAGGATGAACACCCCGCGCTCCGGGTCGGCGGCGAAGGCATGCACCGAGGTCAACACCCCGGAGCGGACCAGGAAGGTACCGAGCAGGCTCAGCGAGAAGGCGGCAATGGCCAGCAGTACCGTCCAGCTCTTGAACACCCCGCGCTTCTCGGTCACGGCCAGCGAGTGGATCAACGCCGTGCCCACCAGCCATGGCATGAAGGAGGCGTTTTCCACCGGGTCCCAGAACCACCAGCCGCCCCAGCCGAGCTCGTAATAGGCCCACCACGAGCCCAGGGTGATGCCGACCCCGAGGAAGGCCCAGGCCACCAGCGTCCAGGGCCGCGACCAGCGTGCCCAGGCGGCATCCAGACGCCCGCCGAGCAAGGCAGCGATGGCGAAGGCAAAGGCGACCGAAAAGCCGACATAGCCCATGTACAACATCGGCGGGTGCACGATCAGGCCGATGTCCTGCAGCAATGGATTGAGGTCGCGGCCATTGGTCGGCATCTGCGGCAGCAGGCGCTGGAACGGGTTGGAGGTGACGATCAGGAAGCTCAGAAAGCCCACGCTGATCATGCCCATCACCGCCAGTACGCGCGCCAGCATGACCTGCGGCAACTGCCGGGAAAAGACCGACACCGCGAACGTCCAGCCGCCCAGGATCAGCGCCCAGAGCAGCAGCGAGCCTTCGTGGGCGCCCCACACTGCGCTGAATTTGTAGTACCAGGGCAAGGCCGTGTTGGAGTTGCTGGCCACGTAGGCGACCGAGAAATTGTCGGTCATGAAGGCGTGGGTCAGGCAGGCGAACGCCAGTGCCAGGAAGGCGAACTGCCCCCAGGCGGCCGGACGGGCCAGGCCCATCCACAGACTGTCGCCGCGCCAGGCGCCGACCAGTGGCACGGTCGCCTGCACGGCGGCGAAGCAGATCGCCAGGATCATCGCCAACTGGCCCAGCTCAGGGATCAACAACGCGGCGTTCATGGCTTGGCCTGCGCGTCAGTGGCAGCCTGGCCGTTTTCCTGCAGGGCCTTGGTGACCTCCGGCGGCATGTACTTTTCGTCGTGCTTGGCCAGCACTTCGTCGGCCACTACCTCGCCCTGGGCGTTGAGCTTGCCCAGCGCCACGATCCCCTGCCCTTCGCGGAACAGGTCAGGCAGGATCCCGCGGTAGGTGATCGGCACCGATTTGTTGAAGTCGGTGACGACGAAGCGGACGTCCAACGAATCACCCGAGCGCTGCAGCGAGCCTTGCTCGACCATGCCGCCGGCGCGGATGCGGGTGTCGTGCGGCGCTTCGCCATTGGCGATTTGCGTGGGGGTGTAGAACAGATTGATGTTCTGTTGCAGGGCGCTGAGGGCAAAGCCCACGGCCAGGGCAACGCCGAGCACCAGGCCGAGGATGATGAACAGGCGTTTCTTGCGCTGCGGATTCACGGCTTGCTCTCCCGGCGCAGACGACGCGCCTCTTCTTGCAGGTAACGGCGCCGGGCGCGCAGGGGCACGGCGACGTTCACGGCCAGCACCAGCAGGCAGATGCCATAGGCTGACCACACGTACAGGCCATGGTGGCCCATGGCGAGGAACTCGGGGATGGACGCGAAACTCATCGCGACGCCTCTTTGCTCAGCGATTTCAAGACCTCGTCCTTGACCCAACTGGCGCGCGCTTCACGCCGCAGCACTTCCAGGCGCATGCGCAGCAGCAATACCGCGCCGAAAAAGCAGTAGAAACCGAGCGCGGTCAGCAGCAACGGCAGCCACATCTCGACCGGCATGGCCGGCTTTTCCGTGAGGGTGAACGTGGCGCCCTGGTGCAGCGTGTTCCACCACTCCACCGAGTACTTGATGATCGGGATGTTGATCACGCCGACGATTGCCAGCACCGCGCAGGCCTTGGCCGAGCTGTCACGGTTGCTGATCGCCTGGCCCAACGCAATGATCCCGAAGTACAGGAACAGCAGGATCAGCATCGACGTCAGTCGTGCATCCCAGACCCACCAGCTACCCCAGGTCGGCTTGCCCCACACCGCACCCGTGACCAGCGCCAGCGCCGTCATCCAGGCGCCGATGGGGGCGGCGCACTGCAGCGCGACGTCGGCCAGTTTCATCTTCCATACCAGCCCCACCACGCCGGCAACGGCCAGCATCACGTAGCACGACTGCGCGAGCATGGCCGCCGGCACGTGGATATAGATGATGCGGAAGCTGTTGCCCTGCTGGTAATCCTCAGGGGCGAACGCCAGGCCCCAGACGATGCCGATGCTCAGCAACAGCGCCGCCGCGATCGCCAGCCAGGGCAGCAGACGGCCACTGATGGCATAGAACCATTTGGGCGAACCGAGTTTGTGGAACCACGTCCAGCTCATTTTCATCACGGTGTATCCAGACATTTGCCGGGCTTGCATGCCCGGTACTCGTTATTCACCGACGCTGATCTTCAGGCCGGCGGCAATCGCAAAGGGGGCCAGGGTAATGGCCAGTGCCGTCAGGCTGGCCAGCCACAGCAAGTGGCCGGTCGCGGGCATAGTGTGCAGCGCCGCTTGCAGCGCGCCACTGCCCAGGATCAATACCGGTATGTATAGCGGGAGAATCAGCAGCGCCAGCAACAGGCCGCCGCGCTTGAGCCCGACCGTCAACGCCGCGCCGACCGCGCCCAGCAGGCTGAGCACCGGCGTGCCGAGCAGCAGGGAGGCCAGCAGCACGGGCAGGCATTCACCGGGCAGGCCGAGCATCAGGGCCAGCAGCGGGGCCAACAATACCAGCGCCAGACCGGAAAAGGTCCAATGGGCCAGCACTTTGGCCAGCACCAGCATCGGCAAGGGATGCGGTGACAGCACCCACTGCTCCAGCGAGCCGTCCTCGAAATCGCTGCGAAACAGGCCATCGAGCGACAGCAGCACGGCCAGTAATGCGGCGACCCAGACCAGGCCTGGCGAGAGGGTTTGCAGGAGCTGCGTTTCCGGCCCGACTGCCAGGGGAAACATCGCTACCACGATGGCAAAGAACACCAGCGGGTTGGCCAGTTCGGCGGGCCGGCGCCACAGCAGCCGCGCTTCGCGGCGCAACAACAGGATGAATACGCTCATGCGGCCCACTGCCCCAGGTTCAGTTCGCGGTAGCCGCGTGGACGCTGATGCAGCTCATGGTGGGTGGTCAGCACCACCGTGCCGCCGGCCTCGCAGTGCTGCGCCAAGTGCTGTTCAAGCTGGGCGACGCCGTGCTTGTCGAGGGCGGTGAAAGGCTCATCGAGGATCCACAGGCGTGGACCCGGCAGATACAGCCGGGCCAGGGCCACCCGGCGCTGCTGGCCGGCAGACAACGTATGGCAGGGCACATCTTCGAAACCCTGCAGGCCGATGGCCGCGAGCGCCTGATCGATGGCGTGGGACTCGGCCGGCTGATGCAGCGCGCACAGCCAGGCGAGGTTTTCCTGAGCGGTGAGCAGGTCCTTGATACCGGCGCTGTGGCCAATCCAGACCAGCTCGGCGGCCAGCGCCGTGCGGCACTCGGCCAATGGCACCCCGCCCCACAGCAAGGCGCCGGCGCTGGGTTGCATGAGCCCGGCGAGCACGCGCAACAGGCTGGTCTTGCCACTGCCGTTGGGACCGCTGACGTGCAGCAGGTCACCGGCGCGCAGGTCGAGGTCCAGATGCTCGAAGAGCATCCGCCAGTCGCGTTCGCAGGCAAGGCCAATGGCCTGGAGGTGGAAGGTCACGGTTTCGCCTTATGCTGGGATGGTCATCACATCCGACCGGGCCGCTCGCCAGAGGACAAGCGACGTGCAGGGCCAGACGGCCTCAAGTCGGCGGGACGGCTGCCGTTACACTGACAACGACCCACACCGGGTGGGCCGCAGCGCGGCCGGCATTATACATGTACCGCGCCAACCCAAGAGGGTTTGGCTCAACAGGTTGTATACAATCATGACCGAGATCAATAGTCTCCCACCGCAACCGGCATCGCCAGCGGCCAGCCCGCGCCCGGCGACCAATGGTGAGGTGCTACGGCTCTCTGCAGGCCAGGCCAACCTGTTGCCACCCGGTACGACCGCGCAAGCGGATGTGCTCAGCCTGCGCCAGGTGGGCCAGTCGTTCCAGATGCTGCTGCGCCTCACATTGGCCGACGGGCAGCAGACCCAGGTTCAGACCAACGCCAGCCAGCCTTTGCCGCAGGGCAGCCAGATGCTGGTGACCCAGACCCAGAGTGCCCAGTTGGCCGTGCTGATGCCACCGGCCGGCAATGATGCGCGGTCGCCGCTGACCCAACTGGACACCCGCACCACCCCGGTCGGCACCCTGCTGCAAGGCACGGTATTGACCACCCAGGCGTTGCCGGGCGTGGCCGGCCAGGCGGCGGTGTACCGCTCGCTGGTCAGCCTGATCAACGGCGCCCAGGCCGGCGCCACCTTGAGCATCGACAGCCCGCGTCCGCTGGCCTTGGGCAGTTTGCTCAGCGCCCAGGTGATGGGTGACCAGTCGCTACGCTTCATGCCCCTGAGTGGCCGACAGGACCAACTGGCCATCGCTCAGCAATTGCTCACCCAACAAGGCCGCCAGGCAGACCTCAGCGGCCTGCTCGACAGCCTGCAACGCCTGGCCAGCGACTCGGACACCAGCGCGCAGCTGCGCAGCAGCGCCGAACGCCTGCTTGCCAGCCTGCCCGATGTGCGCCAGCTCAGCGACGCCAAGGGCGTGGCTCAGGCCCTGGCCGACAGCGGCGGATTTCTCGAAGCCAAGCTGACCGGCGGACAGACCGCCGCGCTGGCCACCGACCTCAAGGCCAACCTGCTACGCCTGGTGGCCCAGGCCAGCCAGGCGCCCGGCGCACCCCACTTCAGCGCGGCCAATGCAGCCACCCTGGCGCCGCTATTGCCGGGGCTGGCGCGCGCGGCGCTGGGCATGCTTGGCAATGCCACACCACGACCACAACCTGGGGGCTTTCCTTTGCCCTCGCGGCTGCTGCCCAACCTGGACGGCGAAGGTGATCTGGAACATATGCTGCGCCTGGCGGCCGCTGCCATCTCGCGGCTGCAAAGCCATCAGCTGAGCAGCCTGCAGCAGACCGGCCTGACCGAGAACGGCACGCTGCAGAGCACCTGGCAGACCGAAATCCCGCTGCGACACGGCCAGGAATTCGTCCCGGTCCAGGTCAAGGTGCAGCATGAAGAACCTGCCGAGCCCAAAGGTGAAGCGCGCGCCAGCGCCAAGGACACGCCCGAAGCGGTGTGGCGCATCGAGCTGGCCTTCGACCTGCATCCGCTGGGCCCGTTGCAGGTCCTGGCGCAACTCAGCCAGGGCCGCCTGTCCGGACAACTGTGGGCCGAACAACCCGCCACGGCGCACCTGCTCGACAGCCAGTTGGGCACACTGCGCGAGCGCCTGGTCAGCCGTGGCCTGGACGTTGGCGACCTGCTCTGCCAGGTCGGCACGCCGCCACAAGGCCCTCGAACCCGACTCGAACAACGCTGGGTGGATGAAACCGCATGAACAAGGCTCCCCGCCAGGCCATCGCCCTGAGCTATGACGGCGAACAGGCACCTACCCTGAGTGCCAAAGGCGACGACGAGCTGGCCGAAGCCATCCTGGCGCTGGCCCGCGAGCACGAAGTGCCCATCTACGAGAACGCCGAGCTGGTCCGCCTGCTGGCGCGCCTGGAACTGGGCGAGCAGATTCCCGAAGCGCTGTACCTGACCATCGCCGAAATCATCGCCTTCGCCTGGCAACTGCGCGGCAAGGTGCCAGTCGGTTTCGAGCCCACGTCGCAGGAGCGTGACATCACACCCAACCTGCCCCGCCTGCCCTCAAGCAATAGATAGCCCCTGCCTGGGCTGGTCATCGCGAAGGTAGCGCCTTTGTCAAAAACAGAGGCAGACCCCATGCATGATCTACCGCTTGAAAACCTGTCCATGGTCAGTGACGCACTGCGCGACTTCCCCCGCCCTGATCGGCTGGCTACCGAAGCCTTGCAGGCCTGGTTACGTCAACAGGGCATCGACGCCTCCCCACTCGACATCGACATCATCACCTTTCATTACCAGCGCGAGCCCCTCGGTGAGGGACGGGCACACTTTCGTGAAAATGCGCTGATTACCCAGAAGATGAACCTTGTCGAGGCGCTCCTGTGCAATTGGCAGGGTGAAACCGCCGCAGGCTATGGCGGCTTTCACTATGGCGACTGGGCTGGACTGGCACCGGTCGGCGCTCTGCGCCTGGTCGAGCGCCTCGACACCCATGACCTGCTCTCCAACTATTCCGACTACCTGGTGCTCAACGGCCTCTATCGGCGCACGCAGCCTGCAGCCTATGGACCAGACAATCGCCTGGCAATACGTGCCGAGGACCTGCAATCCTTCGTCTGGGGGCTGCACTTCCACCACCGCTACATCGGCCAGCTCGACACCTTCTGGAAAGAGCGTTTCGATCTCTATCAACGCGCCATCAAGATCAACTTCATCGCCGCCTGCAATGGCCAGGTGCACCAAGGCAGCCTCAGCGAGGCGGGCCGCCACATCGCCTGGCAGGTCGCCGGGCTGATCCCGCGGCCGCCGAGCGTGCGCGTCGCCTTGCTGAATGTCTATGGCTACGTCAGCACCTCGCTGCTGTGCCTGGAGGACCTGAACAGTCACCGCACGCTGCTGTACATCCCGGGGAATCGCTATCCGTTTCACGAGTTCGACGACACCACCAGCATGCAGCACTGGTTCGCCACGCAGTGCAAGGACCACGCCATGCGCAACGCCTTGCTGCAACACTTCAGCCCGGCTGACTGGCCCGACGGGCTGGATTTCAGCGGCGTGAGAACGGCCCTCAAGGGCCTGGCGAAATTCCCGCAGCCCTACCGCCTGTCGAGCTCGCGACCGGGCTTTACCACCAGCGGCGTCTGGCATCCCACGGTGATCGTCAACTACCGGGCCGAGCGTTACAGCCCGCCGATCAAGAAAGAGCTGTTCCGCCATCTGGCGCGCTGGCATCAGAAGCGCTCCTACGCTGATGCCGACAGCCAGATCATCAGCAACCACCAGATCGACAAAGCCAACTGGACCAACTACCTCAAAGTCGCCATGGGCATGTTGCTGCCCGTAGGGATGGTGTTGCCTGCCCTCTCCCCCCTGCTGGCCATTGGTGGGCTGGCGCAGTTCACGCTGGGCCTGGACAAGGTGATCAACGGTGCCGACGCCGAAGCTCAGGCTGACGGCGTAGAATCTCAGGTGTTCGGCCTGCTCAACGCGGTTCCGCTCGGGGCCTCACTCGCTCAGCGCTCGGGGGCCGTATTCCGCTACTGGCGACCCGGTTTTTTTGCCAGCGCGCGGCTGGCACACCGCCTGGGCGAACGGCTGGGCGCCGCACCCTTGCTCGAATCGGTGGAGCTCAGACCTGCGGAGCTGGCGTTTCGCGAAGCTCAGAGCGACGATCAGCCCATCACGCCGGCAGTAATCCGGCGCATTGATTCGGGGCTGATGCACCGCTTTTCCGCACAACTGATACTCCCTGAAGGCGTCAGCCGCGAATGGGTGGAATATGAGTTGGAGAGCGATTCATTCATTCGTATGAGCGACGCCCGTCAGCCAGACCCTGAACGTTGGGTCGCCATTGATGGAGATCCTCATCGCCTCGCCAGACGGCAGACGCCTGCGGCAGCGGTGACCGATGCAATGCGAATGGCCCGACTGCGCAGCCTGGGCATCCATGTCGATTTGCCCATCGACCTGTCCCCCTATGAGGCGCTGGCCAGAGCGCCCATCCCTCGACGGATCACCAGCATCTGGACGGGCAACCGCCGGTTGGACAGCGAGTTCGCCGATGCGCTGGCACACAATGCCCAGGCCCTGAGCGACAGTGCTTACCATTACCAACTGCTGATCTCGCGTCAGGACCTCACGGCTTACCAGGACAACCTGAGCCTGCTACAGGCCCGAGCCCCCACGCTGGACGTTCTGGTACTCGAAGATCAGCCGTTCTTCCAGACCTTTATCGCCTCAGCCTACTATCCGCAGTACCAGGCCGCGCTGGGCAGCCTGCCTGGCACGGTCAGCAACTTCAGTTCAGCCTGCGACATCCTGCGTTATCGCCTGCTGGCGGAGGTGGGCGGATTGTACATGGATGCCGATGACCTGCTTCTGCTGCCCGCGCGTACGACCGACACCTTGCTGCCTCTGGACCGCATCACCTTGGCAACCCCTTCCGACGGGCTGCTGCTTTCGCCGCCGGTATCGAACGACCAGATGGGCATGTACATCCAGTTCAACACCAGCCTGATCGGCAGCCATCCCGGCAATCCCACGCTGGACGCCATCTCGGAAGAAATCCTCCAGCGCTACCAACAGAACCCCAGCTTCTATCACAGCCGCCCCGACCCCAAGCTTGAGCCCGTGCTGCTCGATGACTACGCACGCCGGCTCAGCCAGCTGACCGGCCCCGGAGTACTCAACGCGGTGATCGATCGCCAGTTGCCCTGGCTACGACAACTGCGCGAGCTGTGCAACCTGTTGGCTTCGCCGATCCACGACATTCACCAGCGGCTCGACCTGGCCGCGTTTCTGCAGGTCATGCGCCAGCACGTGCCACTCGACCAGGTCGCCTCCATCGGCAGCGCGCATAGCTGGGCCAATTACTGAGCTCAGACGCCGACTGCCAGTGACACGTTTGCTCCACATGCCCGCGCGGCGGCGCCTTTGAAACGGCGTCGGTCGGGCAAGACAAGCACTATGTACCGCTGACCACAGGCATGGGTGGCTGAGGCTGCCGGGTTCCAGCAACCCGGAGAACTCCCATGACGACCACCGGCATCAACACCCAAGGCGTACAGCATGTGCGCGATCACCTGGCCCACCTGCCCCGCCCTGACCGTGAAGCACAGCGACTCATCGGCGAATGGCTGCGGACCCAGGGTGTGGAGCGCGATCCCGATCAACTCGAGGTCGTGACCCTGCACCTGAGATCCGACGGGCCAGGCCGCTATGAAGCACTGATCAAGCAACGGGTCAGCCTGACCCAGGCCGTGCTGATCAACTGGCAGGGCGAGTCCAACAACGATGCCTTCGGTGCGTTGATTGCCGCGCCCTGGGCCGGGCGGTTTCCCGACGATGGCGACCTCCGCATCGTCGAGTCTCTCGACCCGCAGGCGTGGTACGAAAACGGCGCGCAGTACCAGGTCTTCAATGGCGTGTTCGTGCGCGGCGAGCCGACGCATTTCGATGCCTCGACACGCGTGGAGATCGACGCCCAAGCCCTTCAGCGCCATATCGAAACGCTGGATTTCCACGCACGCTACCGGGCCCTGCTCGACGATTACTGGCAGGCACACCTGGGCGAGCATCGCCTGTGCTGCAAGCTCAACTGGGTCGCTGCCTGCAACAAGCAAGTGGCCGAGGGCAGCCTGAGCGAAGCTGCCAGGCAATTGATCTGGCAGGCCGCCGACCTGATCCCGCGTGACCCCGGCCTGCGCATACACCCCCTGAACCTCTATGGTTATGCCGCCACCGACCTGCTCTATCTGCACAACGCCCACAGCGACCTGACGGTGCTCTACGCACCGGGCAACAGCTCACCGCTGCTGGAGTTCGCCAGCCACGACCAGCTCAAGGACTGGATCGGCCAACAATGCAAAGAAACGCTCAAGCGTGCTGAGTTGCGGCGTCATTTCCGCCTGGCTGATGGCCCGCAAGGCATCGACTTCAGCGGGCTGGACGTCGCCCTGGAAGGCCTGGCTGCCTACCCCGCCAGCCATCGCCTGCCACCAGAGCATGGTTACTTCAATGACGACGGCACCTGGCCACCGCGCACCTACGTCAACTACCGGCCAGAGCACTACAGCCCTGCCATCGAAGGTGACCTGTTTCAGGCATTGGCCGAACGCCAACGGCAACGCAGCTACGACGATGCTGACTTTCTCATCACCAGCAACAGCGAGGTCAGCAAGCGGCGCTGGCGCGGCTATCTGGACAGCACCCTCAACCTGCTGTTGCCGATCAGCTTCGTGGTGCCAGGCCTGGCGCCACTCCTGGCCATAGGCGGCATCGTGCAGCTGGGCCTGGGCTTGGACCAGGCCATCAACGGCAAGACGCTGGAAGACAAGCTCGACGGCGTGGGCACTATCGCATACGGCCTGTTCAACGCCGTGCCGCTTGCCGCAGAAGCCGCGAGCAGGGCCGCCGAGGGGCTGTTCGAGACCTGGCACGACGGTTTCGTGGTGCCCACACGCATCCATGACCAGATCGGCTACCCGCTCAGCCCGCTCGACCCACCGCGCCTGCCTGAGGCGGACATCGCACCGTATTTCCATCGTCCGATCCGTATCGAACCGTTGCCTGGGGGCGATGCTGACACCGCTGAAACGGTGAGGCGCTATCCACGCTACAACGGCGGCCACGACATGCTGCGGGCGTATTACGAGCCGGTCGATGGCTATGTCCAGGAACTTGAGCTGCTCTACGACCTGGACAGTGGCCTGTTCCTCAGCGAAGACGAACTCAATGAGGTGCAACCCTACTTGTACGAGCCTGACCCAGGGACCGGCAACATGCGCCGAGTTGCGTATGGCACGCGCCAAGCCAGCAACGCCAGTCGTTCGGCCACCTTGCGCGGCTTGGGCGTGGATGTGCCGCTACCGATCGAGCTGCCGCCCTTCAAGGTCGACGGCGCTGAGCCGATTCCCAAGCAGATCACCAGCCTCTGGCTCGGCAACAAGCACCTTGAGCAAAGCGTGTTGGACAACCTCGCCAACAATGCCCGACTGCTCAAGGACAGCCCCTACCAGTACCGTCTGATGCTTTCGAAAAGCGACCCTGAGGCGTTCGCACACAACCTGGCACAACTCACGGCCCAGGTACCTGGCCTGCAGGTGTTGCCGTTGGAAGAGCAGGCATTCTTCGAGGCGTTTACCCAACACCCCAATTACGCCCAGTATCAGAGAGCGACTGCAGGCGCTGCGAGCAACTTCGCTTCCGCCGCCGACGTACTGCGCTATCCGATGCTGCACAGCGAAGGAGGCTTGTACATGGACATCGATGACGCCTTGCTGCCACGCCCCGATCCCGGCGCGGCAGGCACCTCAGGCGCCGCCCTCGATACGGTGGAATTATCGACCCACCCGGAAGGCCTGCTTTTGCACCCTCCTCTGCACAATGAGCTCATGAACCTGAACTCGATGTACAACAACAGCATGATCGGCAGCCATGCCGGCAATCCCACGTTGTTGCGGATTTCCGAAGAAATCCACGCCCGCTATGTCAGCATTGCAGAACCCTACCCCCTCTGCCCTGTCCGCAACCAGGACCCAGCAGGGTTCCGACGCTTCGCCAGACACGTGAGCTGGCTGACCGGCCCGGCACTGCTGACTGACGTCGTCGACCGCCTGCTACCAGACCTGCGACTGCTACGACAGCTGTCGAACATGTTCATGATGCCGTGCATCAACAGTGCCGATGTCGTAAGCATCGACACGTTCAATGCAGTGCGCGAAATCCGTCATCCTCTGAAACGGGTTGCGCGAATCGGCAATCTGCATTCGTGGGCGCACCCGTGACCCGGGCAGAGGAGGCAGGGTTGCAAAGGCGGATCGGCCGCTGAGCCAACCCCACCTCTGGCCAAAGCGCTGCGCAATGATCGAGCAAGCGTGCGGCAGAGCACTACCGCACGCCCATCGCCGCCCCTGAGTGGGCAGTTTCGCGGCGCTTTCGCCACACCTCAATCAGCGCGGTGCAGCTTGCTCATCAGCTGCGCTTCGGCCTGGGTCAGGCCGCAGCTCTGCGTCAGTTCCTCGACGCTCGCCCCCATGCCCACGAGTTTGGCGGCCTGGCTGAAGGTCACGCTGCTCGGGTCACGCTGTTCAAGCTGTTGCAGCTTGTCGGGCAATGGCGCCAACGCCACGCGCAAGTCATGAATGGCTTCACCCATGCGCACGGTGCCGTTCTGGTAGTCGTCCAGGCGCTTGGCCAGGTCCTTGATGCGCTGATCACGCAGCGCATCGCCAATCGCCTGCTCGGCCATCACCTGGCGCTGGCGCTTGCTGTAGTTGAGGAAAAACCACACGCTCAGCGCCCACAGCAAGGCCAGAAACAGCACCGCGACCTCGAAGATCACCTCAGATGTTCTCCAGTTCCGACCATTCTTCTTCGGTCATCATCTTGTCCAGCTCGACCAGGATCAGCAGCTCACCGTTCTTGTTGCACACGCCCTGGATGAACTTGGCCGACTCGTCGTTACCGACGTTAGGCGCGGTTTCGATCTCGGACTGACGCAGGTAGACCACTTCGGCGACGCTGTCGACCAGGATGCCGACCACTTGCTTGTCGGCCTCGATGATCACTACACGGGTGTTGTCGGTGACTTCGGTGGGCATCAGGCCGAAACGCTGACGGGTGTCGATGACCGTGACCACGTTGCCGCGCAGGTTGATGATGCCCAGCACATAGCTCGGCGCCCCCGGAACCGGTGCGATCTCGGTGTAGCGCAGGACTTCCTGAACCTGCATGACGTTGATGCCATAGGACTCATTGTCCAGGCGGAAGGTAACCCATTGCAGAATCGGGTCTTCGGAGCCCTGCGCAGACGATTTTTTCATTCCCCTACCCTCAAATCCGCCCGTGGCGGTGTATACGGCTGTGTCATTGGTGTTGGGTGTGCATCTGTTTGACGGCGCCACTGGCGATCAGCTCTGCCAGCTCGGCGACGTCGAGCAACGCACACATGTGTTCGATCACGGTTCCGGCCAGCCACGGGCGTTGGCCCCGTTGGCTGCGCCATTTGATTTCGTCCGGGTCCAGGCGCAACGAGCGGCTGACCTGGTGCACCGCCAGCCCCCATTCGTAGCCCTGCACCGAGATCACGTACTGCAGGCCCTGGCGGAAGTCGTCGCGGTAACGGTCGGGCATCACCCAGCGCGCGGTGTCGAGCACTTTCAGGTTGCCGGCCTGGCAGGTGAGGATGCCGAGGAACCAGTCGGGCTGACCGAACAGCGGCGTCAGCTCCTGGCCGGCCAGCGGATAGATCGAGCCCAGGCATACCAGTGGCACCGCCAGGGTCAGCCCGGCGACGTCGAACAACAGGCACTCGAACGGCTCGGCGGCCCAGGCGG
The DNA here is from genome assembly GCF_032058845.1 of Pseudomonas sp. Taxonomy (GTDB): domain Bacteria; phylum Pseudomonadota; class Gammaproteobacteria; order Pseudomonadales; family Pseudomonadaceae; genus Aquipseudomonas. The sequence continues at coordinate 91,626 of NZ_DAMCCR010000003.1, forward strand.
GGCGGCCCGTGTCAGCGCCAGGCGGAATCGGCGGCAGCAGCGCCGGCCGATGAATCTCGGCCAACGGCGCGACCGGTTCGGGCTCGACCACCGCCTC